>DASTYU010000023.1:0-21621 GCA_035764655.1 Candidatus Limnocylindrales bacterium | reverse complement strand
GTCCCGTTCGGCCGCGGGATCCGTTGCGGCGGCGATCTGGTCGCGGAAGATGATGCTGACGGCGCCGTCCGCACCCATCACGGCGATCTCGGCCGACGGCCACGCAAAGTTCATGTCGCCGCGGATGTGCTTGCTGCTCATGACGTCGTACGCGCCGCCGTAGGCCTTGCGGGTGATGACGGTCAGCTTCGGAACGGTCGCCTCGCAATAGGCGTACAGCAGCTTCGCGCCGTGCTTGATGATTCCGCCATGCTCCTGCCCGACGCCGGGCAGGAACCCTGGCACGTCAACGAACGTGACCAGCGGGACGTTGAAGCAGTCGCACGTCCGGACGAAGCGCGCCGCCTTGATCGACGCGTCGATGTCGAGCGCGCCCGCGAGGACCGACGGCTGCTGCGCGACGATGCCCACACTCCGACCGCCGAGTCGCGCGAAGCCGACGATGATGTTGGCGGCCCAGCCCGGCTGGATCTCGAGAAAGCTGCCGGTGTCGACGATCCGGCTGATGACATCGTGCATGTCGTAGGGCTTGTGCGGGTCCGCCGGCACGACGTCGTCGAGCGCCGCGTCCATCCGGTCGACCGGATCCGTCGTCGGCAGGATCGCCGGGGCTTCCAGGTTGTTCTGTGGGAGATGGCCGAGCAGGCGCCGTGCCGCGTCCAGTGCCGAAGCCTCGTCGGGTGAAGCCAGGTGCGCCACCCCGGACTTCGTCGTATGCGTCGTCGCGCCACCAAGGAATTCAGAATCGACTTCTTCATGTGTGACCGTCTTCACCACGTTCGGTCCGGTCACGAACATGTAGCTCGTCCCCTCCACCATGATCGTGAAGTCGGTCATTGCCGGCGAATAGACGGCGCCACCGGCGCACGGACCCATGACCACCGAAATCTGCGGGACAACGCCTGATGCCAGCACGTTCCGCAGGAAGATGTCGGCGTACCCGCCCAGCGACACGACGCCTTCCTGGATACGGGCCCCACCCGAATCATTGAGGCCGACGATCGGCGCGCCGACCTTCATCGCCAGGTCCATGATCTTGCAGATCTTTGCGGCGTAGGCCTCGGACAATGAGCCGCCGAAGACCGTGAAGTCCTGGCTGAACACGAACACCAACCGACCGTCGATGGTGCCGTGTCCAGTGACGACCCCGTCACCGAGAAAGGATTGCTCGGCGTGGTGGTCGCGATTCCGCACGAACGCATCGAGCTCGACGAATGAATCCGCATCGAGGAGCAACTCCAATCGCTCGCGTGCGGTGAGTTTTCCCATTTCGTGCTGGCGCTCGATCCGCGCCTCTCCACCGCCGAGCAGCGACTCGGCGCGGGTGCGCTCCAGCCGCTCGAGTCGCTCCTCGTTCGTGGTCAAGTCGCAGCCTCCACTGTCCTTGCGCAAAGACGGTCGCATCATCGCACGCGAGGTCCGGCTGACGACCCACAGCCGGACGTTCGGATATCCACAGATTCGGTGAACAACCGCATTTCCGTGTGGATAACCGGGTGCCGATCCACGCAGGCCGGGGGTAGCATGACCTTCCGTCAACCCCCGCTCCCCTTTCCGCCCTGCCCCGTACCGATTCGAGGTGATGCCCCGGTGTCCTACGTGATCGCGATTGCGAACCAGAAGGGCGGTGTCGGCAAGACAACGACGGCGATCAATCTCGCCGGCGCGCTCGCCGAAGATGGTCACCGCGTCCTGTGCATCGATATGGATCCACAGGCGAACCTGACCGCCGGTCTCGGGATCAATCTCAACACCGTCGAGCGATCCATGGCCGACGTCCTCACCGACGGCCGTTCCACGATCAGCGACATCGTGCTGCCCACCGAGATGGCCGGCATCGATGTCGCGCCCGCCCACATCGACCTGGCATCGACCGAGGGCGAGTTGTTCACCGCGTTGGGTCGCGAGCAGATCTTGCGCGAGTCGCTCGAAGGTCAAACTGACGCGTACGACTACGTGCTGATCGACTGCCCGCCGAACCTTGGCCTGTTGACGGTCAACGGCCTCGTCGCCGCGCAGGGCGTGATCATCCCTGTCCAGACCCAGTACTACGCGATGAAGGGCCTCAACAACCTGGTCAAGGTCATCAACGCGATTCGCATGAAGCTCAATCGCGACCTGCGGATCCTGGGCCTGCTGCCGACCTTCTTCGACGGGCGCACCAACCTCGCCAAGGACATGCTCGACGAGCTGCGCGTCGTCGGCGACCACCACGTCTTCAACAGCATCATTCGCAACACGGTGAAGCTCGGCGAGGCGCCCCTGGTCGGGCGACCCATCACGGCATACGCGGGATCCAGCGTGGCGGCACAGACCTATCGCGACCTCGCCCGGGAGGTGATCGACCTTGGCCAGAACTGATTTCCGCGCCGCCGCCGCCCGACGCCTGTCCGAGGAGCGCGAGCTTTCTCCGGCGATCGTCAGCCTGTTGTCGTCGGATCAGCCGACACGGAGCGTTGGCGTGCGGATCATCGCGGTGGACCGCATCGAGCCGAACCCGCAGCAGCCGCGCCTCGCCTTCAACGAGGAGAGCCTCCACGAACTGTCGGCGTCGGTGAAGGAGCACGGGATCCTGCAGCCGATCCTCGTCCGGCCCCTCGATGGCGGTCGCTACCAGCTCATCGCCGGCGAGCGCCGCTGGCGCGCGTCGAAACTGGCGGGGCTCGACACCATCCCGGCACTCATCGAGGACATCGACGACGACACGGCGCTTGAGATCGCCATCATCGAGAACCTCCAGCGCGAGGACATCTCCCCGCTGGACGAAGCCGCGATGTACGACCGGATGGTCCACGAGCACGGCTATAGCATCCGGAAGCTTGCCGACAAGCTCGGCAAGGACAAGGGCTACCTGGAGAACCGGCTGCGGCTGGCGGATGCACCGACCGAGGTCCGCGAGCTCGTGTCCTTGCGCAAAGACACGCTGTCGCATGCCTACGAGCTGATGAAGGTCGAGGACCCCAAGAAGCGCAAGCGGCTCGCCGACCAGGTCGCCGCCGGACAGCTGACCCTCATCAAGCTGCGCGAGAAGATCGAGGGCCGGCGGACGCGGCCACGCGAATTCCTGACCGAGGAGGTACCGCAGTCCGAGGCCGACGTGCCGTCGACGAACGGCGTCCACGACGAGGAGTTCGAGGCGCCGGCCGGGCCGATCGAGCTGACGGATGACTCACTCGTTAACGCTCGTCACCAGCTGGCGGAGGCGGTCGACGACCTGGTGGGCGTCCTGCGCTCACCGGAGGTCATAACGGCGCTCCCCGAGACGGATCGGGCGAACCTCGCCAAGTACCTGACGATCAACAAGTTGAAGCTCGAGAACGCCATCGCCCTGGTGCGCAGCGGCGACCTCTAGCGAACCGTCCGGCAAACGACGAAGCCGGCGCAGCAGCGCCGGCTTCGGTGTTTCGGGCGGCCACTATTCGGCCGGTTCTTCCCCGCCCTTCCCTTTGTTCTTCGCCTCCGTCGCCTTCGTCCGACCGGGCGCCGCGGCAGCCTTGTCCTGTCCGCCCGCCGACGCTTCGGGCTTGCCCGCATCGCCTCGGGCCACGGACGAGACGTACTCGCCGTGGTTGTCGAACCCGTCCGGGGTCTCGGCGTTGGCGGCCTCGGACACGGACAAGCCGTGAGTCGCCTTGCGCTCGCCGGCGGCTGGTGCCGAGTTCTCGGCACCCTCGGTGCCCTTGACCACCGGGGCAGCCAGGGCATCCGGCCGAACCGGCACGGTCTTGCCTGCGGCTTCCGCGGCGGTGCCGAGGCCTTCGTCGGCGGCCGTGGGCAGCTCGTGCCCGACGGCCAGGCCGGCTGTCAGGCCCAGCAGGCCCGTGGCGACGAGAAGGCTTCTGAGGTGGCGGCGTGTTCGGTCCATGGATGGCAAGTCTCCGGGCAGGGGGACAAGACGATACGCACCTGAAAGAACGATACAGGTCCGCCGGCGTTAGGGCCGCGTCGCCCCGCCGGTCACCATCGCAGCCAGCCAGCCGGCGGCCAGGAGCGCGACGCCAACGGCTTGGGCCTCCCATCCCCGCTCGCGGGCACGCGGGTCGTCAGCCCCGAGCATGACCCAGCCACCGAGTGCTGCAAGCCCGCCGACGAGCACCGCGAGACCCCAGGGCACGAGCTGGCCTGCCAGCCACAGCGTCGCCGACGCGAGGACCCAGACCACTGCCAGCAGAGCGAGGTTGAGCCGTCTCGATCGGCGGCGGCCCAGCCGCGTGGCCACCGACTGCAGACCAGCGGCCCGATCCCGCTCGACATCCACCGTGGCATTGGCCAGGGCGAGTGCCGTCCCGGCCAGCACGGCCGTCGGCAGCAGGACCGCCCAGATCGGTGGAAGCGTGCCGGCAGCGCCGAGCCAGCCATAGGTCGGAAAGAGCGGGATGGCCAGTGCGAACGGCAGCCAGGACCACGCTGTGCCCTTGAACCACAGGTCGTAGGCGTAACCGAGTGCGAGCAGCCCAAGCCCCAAGGCGACGGTCGCCGTGCCCGATGGCACGGCCAGCACCAGGCCAGCAACACCCGCGATCGCCGCGATGCCCTTCGCCGCCGCCGGGCGGACCAGTCCGGCCGGGATCGGCTTGCCGGGCTTGCGACCGGCGTCACTCGGCGCATCGATCGCGTCGTTGAGACAGCCAACCGATGCCTGCAACGCCACCATGGACAGACCCAGCCGCACGGCGGTCGGCGGGTCACCCCCCGCCGCAAGGGCGGCCGCTCCCGCCACGAAACCGTCCAGCACAGAGGGAAACGGGTGCGTCAGCCGCACATGTCCGATGAGGACCTCGGCGCGGGACGCCACGCGGGCTAGCCCGGCCTAAACGTAGACGATCTCCTCGAAGTTGGCGACGAGGTACTCGATCAGCTTCTGGCGTGCATCGGGCGTCTGCGATCGAAGCCCGGGCGCCAGCGCGAAGAGCGTGATGGCCGGGACCATGAGCCGGCCCTTCCCGTCCCGGCCGATGACAGCCGGCGGACCGCCGCCAAAAGCGAACACCCGTTCGAATCCGCGATCGTCGATCCGGGCGGCGCGTTCGAAGTCCTCGATGACGCGGATCACGCCTCGGCGGATGGCCACGTCCCGCATGAGCTCGGCAACCCATGCGTCGATCTGCTCGTCGCTCTGCTCCGCGAGCCTGGCCCGGTATTCCTTCTCGGTGGTCGACAGACCCGTCGCTTCCACGGCTCCTCCTGCCCGATCGACAACGGGGCCGAGTATGCCAGAGTCAGCCTTCGGCCCGGGCCGTGCCGCCTCCCCGCGTAGCGGCGAGGGTGGCCTCGCGCGATCCCTCGGGCCATTCGTTGAAGAGCTCTGTCAGCCAGCGCCCAAACGGACCTGGCGCTGGCAGGTCCGGAGCATCCCGCACGAGCTCGTGCAGCCCCGCCCAGGTTGCCGCGGTCGCGGCCTCGACGGTTTCGCGGGTGGGCCGGCCGGTTGCCCTGATGGGCTCCCCCACCGTGACCCGGAGACGCCGTCCGAATCCGAGCCAGCTGGTGCCGCGCAGCGCGACCGGAACAATGGGAACGCCTGCCCGCAGGGCGAAGAACGCGGCACCTTCGTTCAGCGGAAGCAGGTCGGACTCGCGAGCGTGGATGCGCCCCTCCCCGGCGATCGCCAGGACACCGCCAGCCTTGAACACCTGGCTCGTGCGGCGCGTGGCATCGAGCAGGTCGTTCTTCCCGGGCTTGTACGGAATCGCCGCCCCGGTCCATCCCATCAGCCGGTTGCGTGCGCCCACGCTCATCTCCTCCTCGCGCGGCCCGAAGAAGTAGAGGCGCGGCCGGAACGGAAGCACGGCCATCAACACGAACGGGTCGATCCAGTTCATGTGGTTGAAGCAGTACACGGCCGGTCCCTTCGGCAGCCGCGAGCGACCCAGCAGCTCGATCCGGAAGAGCGCCCGGGTGAGGACCCAGGCGACGACCCGCATCAGCCAGTAGCGCAAGGTGCGGCGCACGGGGTGGACGTCAGCGCCGGGAAGCTCCGGCCGGGCAGCCTCATTCATGGACGCCCCGCGCACCGGGACGCCGGTCGACCAGGCGCATCACCCCTCCTGCCGGTCCCCCACTCTTCCCGTCCCGAGGCTAGCACAAGGGTGCTGCTGCCCTGGAAGGAAAACGACCGGGCGCGGCCCGGTCGTTCCCTGGCTGGTGGCGTTTCGACCGGTCGCTCAGACCTCCGCCGGACGCCGGCTGAAGATGCGGATCCCGGCCAGGATGACCGCCTCGACGAGCGTCCAGCCGATGAGCGCGACGATCGCCGCGACATCGAGGACCGAGCCTTCGTCACCGGTCACCCGGTTGAGCTGGAACATCCCGATGAATGGCTCGACGAAAGGATCCGTCACGCCGAGGATGAACGACACGACGTCGTTGCCGGGGTTGGCGACCAGGAGCAACAGGATGATGCGCAGGACCAGGAGCGCCTGCAGGATCCCGAACGCGAATGTCACGATGCGCGATGCCAGGGTCACGGGACCCGGCGCCGCCGGCTCCACGATGCGTTCGGTGACCCTCCGCCGTGACCCGGCGGGGGCGACCGGATCGGTCGTCTCCACCACGGTGTTTCGTTCGTAGTCTGTCATGTGCACGCTACCTCCGAGCAGCGGGCCCCCCAACCCGCTCGGACCATGCTGGGCTTGCATCGTGACCGGTGCGATGCGGGGCGCAGACGGTCCATTGCATCCGTGTGACGTTCGGCAGGTGCAGCCGAGGTTCCAGCGTGTAGGCTCGTGGGCGACTGCCGCTCGGGAGGGGTGAACGCGCCATGCACGTCAACCGTGGATTGCTGTCGTGGGGACTGTTCCTGATCCTGGCGGGCCTGATCCCCCTGGCCGAACGTGCCGGGTGGATCTCGGCGGACCAGATCCTTGGCTACTGGAACCTCTGGCCGCTGATCCTGATCGGGATCGGGATCGGTATCGTCCTGAGTCGAACCTCATTCGAAATCGTCGGGAGCCTCATCGTGGCCGGCACGTTCGGGCTGATGGTCGGCGCCTTCCTCGCGGTGGGCATCGGCGGGTTCCCGAGCGGCGTCTGTGGCAACGATCGCGGCACCAGCGCGCTCCCGGACCAAACGGGCACGTTCGACGGCCCAGCGGACGTATCCGTCGAGTTCAACTGCGGTGAGCTTGCCGTATCCAGTGCCGCGGGGACGTCGTGGACGTTCGGTGGTCGCGGCGATGAGGAGCACGACCCGATTGTCGAAGCCGCGGCAGATTCGCTGCGCATTCGCGCCGCCGAGCGGTCGTTCGTGCCATTCGCGTCGAACGGCGAGTCCTGGGAAGTGGGGCTGCCCGAGGGCGTGCCCGTGGGACTCCGGGTCCAGCTCAACGCCGGCCGCGCCACCATCGCCCCCGGCGCCGTCGCGCTTCGCGACGTTCGCCTCCAGGTCAACGCCGGCGCGATCGTGGCGGACCTGGAATCTGCGTCGGCAATCGGCTCGATCGACGTCCAGACCAACGCCGGGTCGGCGTCCGTGACGCTGCCGGCAGTCTCGGTCGCGGGCAGCGTCCAGGTGAACGCCGGCGCCCTCGAGGTCTGCACACCGGCGGACGCCGGGATCCGGATCCATTCCGAGGGCGGTCTCGGCGGCAACAACTTCGCGGACGCCGGCCTCGAACAGTCCGGGGACACATGGCAGACGGCCGGCTACCTGGACGCGGCGGTGCAGATCGAGCTCGATGCCGAGGCAAACCTCGGGAGCATCACGCTGAACCCGGACGACGGCTGCGACGACAGCTGACGCCACGCGGCGTCCCGTAGGATGGGCGCGTGGAGGGAGCCAGCCTGCAGCTCGCCGCCCTGGCCGCCGCGGGAGTCGTGGCCGGGCTGTTCCTGCTGTGGCGCGGGTTCGGTGGCTACCGCACCGCGACGCGCATCACCGACATCGCCACGTCGCGCATTTCGGCCCTGGCTGCCGGCGAGGTCCGCATCACCGGCGAGGTCGAGCCAGCCGAGACCCTGCTCACCTCGATGCTGCAGAGCGTTCCGTGCGTGTATTACCGCTCGACGGTGAAGAGCCGGAGCGACGACACGCAGCGGACGATCCACGACGAAGAACGCGCGGTCGGGTTCCGCGTCCGCGATGACAGCGGGGACGTTCGAGTCTTCCCCCGCAACGCCCTGTGGGACGTCCCTCCCCGGTTCGATGACCGCTCGACCGGCACGGACGGGCTACCCGCCGGCCTCCGGCTTCGAAACGGATCGCCGTACCAGCTTGCGCGGCCCGATCGAGAGGCGCAGATCGCGGACCTGCTGACTCCGGATCGGCCCCTTGACGCCGGCTCACCGCTGTACGGCAGCGGCGCGAGCACCCGCCAGTACGTGGAATGCCGGATCGAACCCGGTGACAGGGTCACCATCGTGGGGCGGGCGCTGCCGTTCGGGCACCTGTCCGACCCGTCCGAAGCCGACACGGCGGGCGGCGAGGTGCTTCACGCCACCGATCCGGAGGTGGCGATGGACGTCGCCGAGGCGCGCGAGGCCGGCATGCTCCTCGGCGACCCCGCGCTCGCCTGGGGCAACGCTGCGATCCCGGGCTTCGGCATCGGAGCTCCCGTACGCTCGCCCGTCCTCGACCCCGCCGCGACCGTGCCCATCCTTGCCCCGCCCGGGGCGGCGGCGCGAAACTCGCGGACCTTCGACATCGCGCCGGAGCAGCTCGTCGTGGCGGCCGGCGCCGATATGCCATTGCTCATCGCCGTCGGCGCGCCGAGCGTGGCCGCCGCACGCCACCAGGACACGTTCCTCGTGGGCCTGCTCGGCGCCGTCGTGGCCATCGGCTCCGCGATCGTGCTCGCCGTCGCGGTGACCTCGGGAGGCGGCCGATGAGTCCCGGCGAGGTCGTCGCCCTCTTCTCGATCGCGCTCGTGGCGCTGGTGGTCGGGTTCCTCGCCCTCGAGACCTACAACGCCGTCGTCGCCCTGCGCCTGCGCATCGACAAGGCGTGGGCCAATATCGATGTCGCACTCAGGCAGCGCCACGACATGCTGCCCTCGCTCGTGGCGGCGGTGCGTGACCTGATGCAATTCGAGCAGGACGTCCTCGTCGAGGTGACGCGCGCCCGGGCCGCATACGCGCCCACCGAACCCATTCCGGAGCAGGCTGCGGTGTCGGACGCCACGACCACCGCGCTGCGCTCGCTCTTCGCGGTCGTCGAGCAGTACCCGGACATCCAGTCGCATCGGAACGTGCTCGACCTGCAGGACGAGATCGAACGGATCGAGGGCATGATCGCGGACCGCCGCGAGCTCTACAACGACCAGGTGTTCCAGTACAACACCCGGATCGCCCAGCTCCCGGGCCTGCTGCTCGCGCCGATCTTCCGCTGGCGGCCGCGCGAGTTCTTCACGGCCAAGCCCGAGGAGCGGGCCCGGCCCGACACCGAGCTTCGGCCGGCGTGAGCGGCCCGGATCGTCCCGCGGCTCCCCAGCCGGTGGAACGCCAGCTGTGGCTGGTGCGCCATGGCGCGACCGACTGGGCCGAGAGCGGACGGCACACGGGCCGCACCGACATTCCACTCAACGAAACCGGTCGTGCACAGGCCGTCGACCTCGGTGATCGCCTCCGCGGCCGTGTCTTCGGTCTCGTGTTGACGAGCCCGTTGTCGCGTGCCTCGGACACGGCTCGACTGGCGGGCTTCGAGAGCGCCGAAGTCGATGACGACCTGCAAGAGTGGGATTACGGCGACGTCGAGGGGATGCGCACCGACGAGATCCGCGAGCGCCACCCGGGCTGGACCATCTGGCGCGGACCATGGGCCGGCGGCGAGGCGATCGCCGACGTTGCCGCCCGGGCGGACCGCGTGCTCGCCCGTGCTCGAAGCGTGGACGGCGATGTGCTGCTGTTCTCGCACGGCCATCTGCTGCGGGTGCTCGCCGCTCGTTGGCTCGAGCTCGAGCCAGCCGCGGGCGGCATGCTGGCGCTGTCGACCGCGACGATCTCGCTGCTCGGCTGGGAGCGCGAGACCCCGGTCATCGAGCGCTGGAACGAGGCCTGCGGCGCGTAGGTCCACAATATATTGACATCTGTCGATATATAGCGGTATCCTCTTGTCGGCGTCCCGCGAGCTCGGGAGGCCCGATCAGTGACAGACCTCGATCTGTTTCAAACCATTGCTCACAACGTGGCACAGACGATCGCCAGCACCTGGCCGTATCTCCTGCTCGGCATCGCCAGTGCTGCCGCTCTCAAGGTGTACGTCGGCGTCGAGCGCGTCGCATCGCTGTTCCGCCGGCAAACCGCAGTCGCCGTCACCGGTTCGGTTGGAGCCGCGGTCGCCACGCCGTTCTGCTCCTGCGGTACCACCGCAGTCGTGCTGTCGATGCTGGCGACGGCGGTTCCCTGGGCGCCGATCGTTGCGTTCATGGTCGCCTCGCCGCTGACCTCGCCCGATGAGCTCATCCTGTCCGCCGGCTTCTTCGGGTGGCCGTTCGCGATCGTGTTCATGGCGGCGTCGGTGGTCCTGGGGTTCGCCGGTGGGGCCGTTGCGTACGTTGCGGAACGCCGGGGCTTGCTCGACCACCAGGCCCGCTTCGCCGAACCCAGCGGCACGCCTTCCGCTCGCGCGCTGCCGGTGCTCGGGGTTGGCCCGGGTGCAGCCCACATCAGCGAGTTCGCGCCGGCCGACCCGTGGCGGTTGCGGGCATTCGTGCGGGAGGTGTGGACGCTTGGGCCGCGGATGATGGTCCTGTTCCTGGGCTTCACCGTCGTTGGCTACACCGCTGTCGCGGTCATCCCGACCGAATGGCTCACGACGTTGCTCGGCGGGTCAAGTCCGCTGTCCATCGTGTTCGCGGCCACGCTCGGGGTGCCCTTCTACTTCAGCACGGAGGGCAGCCTGCCCGTGGTCTCGTCGCTGATGGCTGGGGGGATGAGCGAGGGAGCTGCCCTCGCGTTCCTCATCACGGGTTCGGGCACCAGCGTCGGCGCAATCGCGGGCGCCCTCGTCATCGCGCGCTGGCGGGTCGTCGCGATCATCGTCGGCACGTTGTGGGTCGGCGCGATCGTGCTGGGCTGGATCGGCGCGCTCGTCCTGTAGGCTTGCGGTCATGCCCACCAGCCCCGACCTGCCGCAGCCTCGGGCCGTCCTCTTCGACCTGGATGGCACCCTCGTGGACACCGTCGAGACACGCATCGAGGCATGGCTCGAGGCGCTCGCAGCCGCCGGCTTTCCGACAACCCGCGAGCGGCTGGCCCCGCTGATCGGCGTCGACGGACGGCGCCTCGCCCGCGAGATCGCCGCATTGGCGGGCGTGGCACTGGACGACGAGACGGCCGATCGGATCGACCGCGATTCCGGCGAGCGCTATGAGCAGCTCAACCGGTCGCCGTGGCCACTCCCCGGCGTGCGGGAGCTCGTCGAGACCCTCGACGCGCGCGGCATCGCATGGGCCATCGCGACGTCGAGCCGGAAGGAACAGGTCACGAGCTCGGTCGGCGCGCTCGGTCTGATGCAGGAGCCGCGGATCGTGGACGCCAGCCACGTGGAGCATGCGAAGCCGGAACCGGATCTGCTCCTCGAAGCTGCCGCGCAGCTCGAGGTCAACCCGGCGCATTGCTGGTACGTCGGCGATTCGACCTGGGACATGGTCGCGGCGGTCGCCGCGGCGATGATCCCGCTCGCCGTGATGGCCGGTTCGGCGGTGGACGAGGCGGCCCTGCGCGGGGCGGGAGCGGCTGCGGTGGTCGCCGATCTCAGCGAGCTGGTCGACGCGCTGGAGTAGCGCCTGTCCGCCCGCGCGGGTCAGCTCTTCTTCTTCGACTTCGGCTTGCTGGCCATCTTCTCGAGCTCTTTTTCGCTCATGCCCGTGCGGGTCTTCTTGCCTTCCCGCTTGCGCTCCAGTTCGGCGCCCATGAACTTGCGCTGCTTCTCGGTCCTGGCAGGCATGCGTGCCTCCTTCTCCCCTCGAGGTCACGCTCCGCTCGCTGACATCGCAGCCGAATAACGGCTCATGTCCGGCGCCTAACCGGGCTCGTTCACCTCCGGCGACGCTAACCGTTGGCCGATCGGCGATCCTCGGCGGCGGTCTCGTCGCGACCAATGAAGTAGCCCCCGAGCGCGAGCAGCCACACCATCACCGGATACACGATCATCCGCTCCGCCCCGCCGTGGCCGATCGGACCGAAGATGGCGGGGTTGCCTCCATCACCGATCACCATGATCCCGACGAAGATCAGCCCGAGTCCGCCCGCGAGGAGCGAGATCGCCTTCATCGGGCCACGCACGACGAAAGCCGTCCCGATCGCTTCGACGTTGAAGAAGAGGAAGCCGACGAGCGCAAAGAGCGCGTGCGGTCCGCCCGTGTCGAGCGGAAGCAGTCCCGCGCCGATGGCTCCGACGGCTCCGACGAGATACACCGCCAGCAGCCACATCCGTCGATGCCAGGTGTAGAGCAGGTATCCACCTGTGGCATTGAGGACACCGGTCGCAATGAGCAGGACGTTGAAGAGCACCGCGGTTTCGTCGATGACGCCGAGATCGCTGATGGCCCCGCCACTGAAGTCGTAGTCCGGTGCAATCGATGCGGCAAGCATCGTGACCGTCAGGAAGGCCGCGCCGAGGATCACGAACAGCAGGCCGGCGATGGTCCGGGCACCCACCGCGGCCTCGTGCGCCGTCGGGATTGGCCGATTACCGAGCGTTTCATGTGTCGCTGATGTCACTGGACACCCCCAATGCGTTCACCCTCTCGTCCGCTTGGACCCTTCGAGGTAACGACATCCAAGGGGCATTCCGCGAGAGCCGCTTGGCCTAGACGACGACTGACCTACCTCCCGAGTCCAGCGAAGCCGGGCTGCCCAGCGGTCACGATCCCGGACGCCAGCGCTTCCGGCTGCGCGTGCATCCGGAGGAGCAATTGGAGATCGGCAATCGCGGCCGAAACGTCCGGCACGGCGGCCTCGTGATGCCCTTCGACGGTGACCAGCACCTCAGTCGTTTCCGGGCCGGAGGCACTCTCCGCCGACTGGCGCCAGCACCACCGTCGCGCGCTCACGAGCCCGGCTTCGTCGATGAAGATCACTTCGCCCGGCTCGGGCGACTCGACCTCGCCCGAGCCCAGGTCGGTAAAGCGTTCGGAGCCGTCGGCGAAGCAGACGGTCGTGCCATCGCTGACCGTGCGCTGGTCGAACATCGCGACCGGCAGCCCGTACCGGATGGCGACGAGGTTGCCGATATCGACCAGCGCGTTGATCGACGGCAGCGAGCCCTGTTTCGTCAGCCGTCGCAGGAGCGCCTCGGCTGCGGAGCGATAGGCGGTCGGATCCACGCCAAAGCCGCGGAACGCTCGGCGCCAGGCAGCGAGCGTGGGAATCTCGGAGAGCGGGGTGTCCCCGATTCGGGCGCGCACTTGCTCCTGCTCCACGCGAAACGCGTCCGTCAGCGCGGCCGACGACGGGCCATTCGAGACGCCGACTGCGTGAATGACACCACCCGCAACCGCGGGGAACCGCGCAGCGACGCCTGGGTCGTAGGCGAAGCGGAACGTGCTCATGGCACGCGCTAGCCTAGCCGGGTCGTCCCTGCGCAGCCGTGGAGGGTCCCGTGCCGAACCTCGTCGATCTCGCTGACCTGCCACCGATCCGCTTGTTCGAGGGAGTGGTCGCCCGACGCGTCGAGGGCGATCGCGTGACGCTGGCGATCGTCGAGCTGGAGCCGAACGGCGTCGTCCGGCAACACCGTCACCCCTACGAACAGAACGGGATGGTCATCCACGGCCGGATCCGCTTCAACGTCGACGGCGAGGAGCGCGACCTCGGCCCGGGCGGCACGTGGCGAATCCTGGCCGACGTTCCGCACGCCGCGGTGGCCGGGCCCGAGGGTGCGGTCGTCATCGACGTGTGCTCCCCGATCCGCGACGACTGGAACGACCTCCCGGTCATCGAGCGCCGGCCGTCCTGGCCGCCACGAGGCTGAGGCGCACGAGATCGGGGTAGGCGCTCGGGCCGGATCGGCGTACGCTGCGCCCCTCCGGGGGCCGGCCGCCATCGGGCGGTCCGGGCGTGCGCACGGAGGGAACAGCGATGCGCGGTCGAAATCCCCGGAACTGGATTGGTTCGGCCATTGCGGCAAGCCTGCTCGTGCTGGCGACGACCGCGGGCGGAGCGCAAGGCGCCCGCCCTGCGTTGATCGAGATCGAAATCGATTTCGATACGGATCCGCCGTCGGAGCACTTTACGACCAACACTCCCCTGCTCTGTCCGGAGGGCGACGTCATCTCCGAGTTCCATCGTGGCGCGGGGAACTTCGCCGCCGCCGGCACCTTTCACCTCAACAAGCTCCTGGTCTGCGAAGACGACTCAGGATCCTTCGTGATCACCGTCGATGCGGCCTCGAACTTCGTCGTGGGCGACGGCACGACGGGCGGGTGGAGCGTGGTGCCCGGCAGCGGAACGGGTGACTACGTCAGCCTTCGGGGAGGCGGCCACGTGGTTGGGGTGAACCAGCCCGGTCCCGAAATCGAGCTCATCGATTACTACTCGGGTCACCTGGCGCTCTGACCGGCGGAGTCCATGTCGGCGCGTCAGCCTGCGATCGCGAAGACCTGGCGCGCCCCGCTCAGCCCCTTGAGCTCGATATAGCCCCGATCCTGGAAGTCGAACTCGCTGCTTTCGGCCAGCGCCCTGGTGGTGGATGACACCAGGATCTCGCCGCCATCCGCTGCGGCTGCGATACGGGCTGCCTCGTGCACGGCGATGCCACGCACGTCATCGCCGACGAGTTCGATTTCGGCGGTGTGGACCCCCTGCCTGACCTCGATGCCGAGACTCCGGACGGTCTCACGAATCGTGACGGCCGCCCGGATCGCCCGAGCGGCACCATCGAAGATGGCCAGGAACCCATCGCCGGTGGTCTGGATCTCGCGACCACGGAAGCGATCGAGCTGGTTGCGGACCAGGCGATTGTGGCGTCCGAGGAGCTCGCGCCAGGCGCCGTCCCCGACCCGTGACGCGAGGCTCGTGGAGCCGACGATGTCGCTGAACAGTACCGAGGCCAGGACGCGTTCGCCGGCCCCCGGCTCGGGGATCCAGGTCCGGACCCCTGACCAGTTGATCCCGGTCATGGGCACGCCGCCGATCGCCCAGCCGTCGTGGCCAGGCGGTATGTCGAAGACATCGTTCGGACCGATCTCGAGCGTCGAGCCGTCGTCCATCTCGATGTGCAGCCGGCCTTCGAGGAGAACGCCGGTGTGGTGTGCCTGGCAGCTCCGGTCGGCGCGCTGATTGCCGGTCAATCGCCGTCCGCCGAGCGCGCAATGCGCGCCGGGCTGAAAGACGTTGCGTGAAATGGCCGCGTCGCCAATCTGGACGACATCTGCCGCAATCCCTTCCACGTCGATGCGTTCGTCGGGGAGGTCGAGGCTCTTCTTCTGCGCGCCGGCCATGGCCCGACGATTGTCGCCCCGTGACCCGCCCTGTGGCAACGATCCAGGCAGAGAAGGCGGAAGGCTGCAGCAGGGCGGTCCGGATGGACGACCCGGCCTGAGGATCGAGCTGACGAACGCCCTACTCGAGCAGCCTCCGCCGTCTGATCACACCCCGGAGCGGCGTCGACGTGATGCTCCCAACCCGGCAACGAGGAGGAGCAGGCCCACGCTTACGAGGGGTAGCGCGATCGGGAGCCGCCCCGCATCGGCGGGGTTCGCATATCCAAGGGTGTCCGTTTCCGGTGGTGATCCCAGGGCCGCTGCGTCGACGTCGAACTGCACTTCCAGCGTGATCGTTCGCTGCAACCCGTCGGTGATGGTCACCGAGACAACATGCGAGCCGGTCGCGAACACGTGCGACAGCTGGCTCTGGGCGGTGAAGAACGTCGCGGGGTCGCCATCGTCAGTGGTCGTGCCCGCGTCAGCCCCATCGACCGACCAATCGAACGTGCACGAGGAATAGCAGTCGGTCGCTTCGGCGAGCAGGACTTCCGTGCCGGCCGTGAGGCTGCCGTCGCCGCGGAGGGTGCCGCCGAGATCCGGCGTCGGGGTCGGCGTGAGGCTCGGCGTCGGCGTCGGGGTCGGCGTCGAGGTCGGCGTCGGCGTCGGGGTCGGGGTCGGCGTCGGTGTCGGAGTCGGCGTGGGCGTTGGCGTCGGCGTCGGCGTCGGGGTCGGCGTGGGAGTCGGCGTGGGTGTCGGAGTCGGCGTGGGCGTCGGGGTCGGCGTGGGTGTCGGAGTCGGCGTGGGCGTCGGCGTGGGCGTCGGCGTCGGAGTGGGCGTGGGTGTAACGCCCGTGATCGTCAGGGTGAGGGTCGGCGAGGGCAGCGCGTCGGGCGGTCCCTGGCAGTCACCACCCGGCAGGGCGCTGACGGTGAAGGGGTGACTGCCGGTCGCCACAGCCAGCGTCGTTGTGACCGACAACGAGGTCGAAACCGCGACGGTCGTCATGCTCAGCGGGTTCGTGCCGAAGACCGCCGTTGCGCCCGACGGGAGACCACTGGCGCTGAGGGTCAGGGTGCAGGTGTTGTTGTTCCCGTTGTGCGTGATCGAAACGTTCCCAAAGACCGCCGTGCCACCGGGCGCCACCGACACGCTCGTGGGCGGGGCGACGCTGACGGTGCCTGGTTGCGCGGCGATGACGGTGCCGATCCCCGCCAGCATTGCCACAAGGGCGGCGGAGGCCACAGTGGCGGCAAGCCGCCGAGCGAACAGCGGGGAACGGTTGCGGGACGACATCGGAAACAGTCCTCGTGACGCCGGTCATTTGGGGGTCGCGAGGGATGTCGATCCGGCGAGCGGGAGCGACGATGGCACGTCGGTGGTGCGCGCAGGGCCCGCCCGATAGGCCTATTCCGTCCGAACGAATGGACTATCGCCCACGCCAACCTGGCGCGTTTCCAGGCCGACGCGATGCTGGGGCTCGAGCGGGGCCGCATCAGGATCGCCGACCGGGATCGGCTCGACTCGACCGCCCGGCAACCCGAATAGTCGAGCGCTCAGGCCACCACGAGCACCACGATCGCGCTGACAGCGAGCACCGTCAGGACGCCGAACATGACCACAACCGGCCGATCACCGCGATCGGCGTAATAGCCGGGTGAGTTGACCGTCGAGTAGGTGATCGCCCCGAGACTGGCGCTCGCCACCAGACGCGCCTCCGCCGAGTCCCCGATAGCGAGCCATGCCGCGCTGGCCACCAGGGCGGCCGCCGTCAGCAGCTCGGCGGCAATGTGAAATCGGATCGAGGGCATCCCGGCGTTGAGCTCGGGGATGGCGCGTCGAGCGAGGAGCACCGCCCACAGGCCAAAAACCGCGATGCCCATCAACCCGCAGATCAGGATCGGGTACCGCAACATCGTCACAACCAGGGTTCGATGATCGGGGACCCAGCAAGCGCTCGACTCGACATGTGAGCGCTACGCATGCTCGACCGTGTACGGGCCGACGGGTGCAACCTCGCGAGGCACACCGTCTTCGAGGTGGCGGAGGAAGGGAAGCAACAGCGCAAGCCCCACCACCGCCATGAGTCCGAACAGCACCAGCAGGACGGTGTTGAATCCGTCGAGCTCGCCGGTCCAGCGCCAGTCCAGGAGGGTCGTGAAGGCGAGGGTGCCACCGGTGAGCACGAGCTTGACGAGCAGGACCCCACCAAGCACGAGGCCCCATGCCGAACCACGCCACAGCAGCGAACCACCGACGAGCAGGGCCGGCAGCAGCACCGTGTTGTCCAACACGAGGACCGCGTGCACGACCGGTTCGGGCTGTTCGGAACCGGCGATGAGCGACATCGTCAGCCCGCCCCACATGACCATGAACAGCAGAGCGAACCCGAGTAGGAAGGCTGCGACCCGGCGGCGCGGCACGTCCACATTAGACCGGCCGGCGATGTCGGCTGGATCGAGCGTCACCAGCAATCCGAGGAGCGCATACAGGCTGATTGCGACGATCAGGGCGTACACGGGGAACAGGGCGTTGAAGCCGCCGATGACAAAGAAGGCGTAGCTGTACGCCAGGTAGAAGAGGACCCCCGCGAGCACGAGCAGGGCACGCGACGAACCGCGGCGGGCTAACCCGGCACTCCCGAGCAGCACCGGCAGGCCGACGACCAACGACGCGACGTCCTGACCGACCATGCCGGCGAGGGCCGCCGGATACGAGCGGTAGAACCCGTTGCCGCCGTTTGCGATCCCGACGATCGAGGCGAGGAGCAACAGGGCGCCCAGGACGATCGAGATCCTGCCGACGGCCGGCACCGCTGCACGCTTCATTGATCCTGACTCCTGGCGCGTTCAGTCAGCATCAAGCCGTATCGGTTCGTTCAGCGCGCAGGGCCGCATGGCACGTTCCGGCCATCCGATCGAGCCGAATGGCAATTGCCCAATGGCCCTGCTGGCGTCCGGTTCCTCGATCGCTGGCGGGGATCACCCAGCGGCGGCATTTGGCGGTGCAGTCTGGCACCACCTCACAGAACCCCTCTGGCCAAAGTCATTAGCGTTTCGCGATGATGCATGGGACGGAAGGGGTGGCGGGAGCCACCGGGGGGGTTCCCATGGCACGGGTCCCAACAAACGGTCGCCCGACTCCTGCCACATGCCAATGGCGAGACCGACCTCGTCTCCGCAGGAGGTGGCCGATGGCGCGCCGACGTATCGCGAGATTGGGACTCGGCATCACTGCAGCGGCTGTGTGCCTGAGCTTGTCTGCCAGCATCGCCCTGGCCGGGGAGGTGACTGGGAGCGGGAAGAACAGCCATCAGAATCAGGGGCGGTCGTGGTGCTCGTTCTCGGGCCTGAATGACGATCCCGATGCCCCGTTGGACGGCTCCGGCCCGAACGGTCCAGGTGGTCAGGCGCAGTCGTACGGGCAAGACGTCAAGCTGGGTCTCGCAGATCCGCACGGGCTCACCCCGGGTGTGGCATGCAATCCCAACCTGACCTTCCTGCCTCCCAATCCGAACCGGACCCACTGACGTCCTGATCGGCCGGCGCCGATGTCGAAGCGGATCTGCCCCGTCCGCTGACTCGGCGCCGAGCCGGGACGGTGTCCGGAGCCTAGGGTGAAGTGGCTCTCAGGCGACACGCCGCGAGAGTGGTCGCGTGTCCGACGAATGAGGCCTTCCGGCACTTCCGCTGTCAGCCGGGGTCGGTGCCAAATTAACGTGGAGGAGCCTCGGGTTCGTCAGGCGGGGCTCGCCGGCCCCGGCTGATACCCACGCGGGCCGGCGGTCCGATGCCGTAAGCGCGCTCGCCGCGATCGCCGGGCATGTGGGGCAACGACATGTACAGCGAGGATCTGGGCCAGCTCAAGCGGGACGCCGTGGACAGGATGATCTTCCACGCGACCCCGAAGGCATGGCTGACGGCTGGGGGTGGACCGTGGCTGCTCGACCGCGGCGACGGCGCGATCCTCCGCGACGCCGACGGGCGCGAGTACCTCGATGCCCTGTCCGGCGGCGTGTTCGCCGTCCTCGTCGGATACGGCCGCGATGAGATCGCCCGCGCGATGGCGGAGCAGGCACGGCGCCTGTGCTTCACCAGCCCGTACGCGACCGTGGCCGAGGTGACCGTAGAACTCGCGCGGAAGCTCGCCGAGCTGGCGCCGGGGGACCTGGGTGTCTCGTTCTTCTGCTCCAGCGGCTCCGAGGCCATCGAAGCCGCGATCAAGCTCGCCCGCCAGTACCACGTCGCGGCCGGCGACGGCCGGCGCTATAAGGTGGTGTCGCTCCGTCGGGCCTATCACGGGGCGACGATCGGGGCGCTCTCCGCGACCGGCTGGAGCCCGGGCTTCGGCATCCTGCGCCAAGCGGCGGACCCGCTCGTCCCGGGGGCGGGCTTCGCCAGCGCGATGCCGCCGTACTGCTACCACTGCGAGCTTTCGCTCACTCATCCGGATTGCGCGCTGGCGTGCGCCACAACGATCGAGCAGGCGATCCTCGGCTGCGACCCCGAGCTCGTGTCCTGCGTCGTTGTCGAGCCGGTCATGTCCACGGCCGGCTGCGTCGTTCCGCCGCCGGGCTACCTCGCGAAGGTCCGCGAGCTGTGCGATCGGTATGGCGTCCTGCTCGTCGCCGACGAGGTCGTCTGCGGCTTCGGTCGGACGGGACGCTGGTTCGGGGTCGACCACGCTGGCGTCGTGCCCGACATCATGGTCGTGGCCAAGGGTCTGACGAGTGGCTACGCGCCAATGGCGGCGGCTATCACGCGGCCTGAGATCGCTGACCGACTGCCGGTCTTCTTCGACGTCCACACGTACGGCGGCCATCCAGTATCGGCGGCAGCCGCCCTCACGAACCTCGAGATCATCGAGCGCGAGGGACTCGTCGAGCATGCGGCGTCGGTCGGGACCTACCTGCTGGACCTCCTCGATGGTCTTCGGTCCCATCCGACGGTCGGTGACGTCCGCGGGCTGGGCCTGTTCGCGGCCGTCGAGCTGACGCGCGATCCGGCCCGGCACCAACCATTCCCGCCGGAGCTGCGGGTTGACGACCGTGTAGCGGCGATCGCCCGGGAGCGCGGGCTGTTCGTCCGGCCGCTCGGCGGCACGATCTTGCTTGCCCCTCCGCTGATCTTCACACGGGCCCAGGCGGAGCGGACGGTCGAGGTGCTCGACGAGGCGATCTCGGCGGTGGAGGCCGCCCTTCCAGCAGCGATGACGGCGACAGAGCCGCGGGCACCGGTAGGAGCCGTTCGATGAACGCAGGGATCGAGGCTGCGCCAGGCATCCAGCGGTTGACGACGGTGGACCGCATGTACCTCCATGACGAGCGGCGGGCGTGGCCCTGCCACTTCGGCGGCCTCGCGATCGTCGACGGCAGCGCCATGAAGCACGCCGCGGGCCGGCTGCCGATCGAGGAACTCGGCGACCACCTGGGCCGGCGACTGGCTGCGATCCCCCGGCTGCGCCAGCGAATGCACGCCCCCGGTCTGCTCCAGGGCGGCCCACTCTGGGTCGATGATGAGGACTTCGCGATCGAGCGCCATGTCCACCAGGCAACGGTTGACGCCCCGGGCGACGACGCGCAGCTCCTCGAGACTGCCGCCCGGATCTACGCCGGGCTGCTGGACCGGTCCCGTCCGCTCTGGGAACTCTGGCTCCTCAACGGACTGAGCGACGATCGGGTCGGGATCCTCGTGAAGATCCACCACGCCGTGGCGGACGGGTCGGCCGCCGTGGCCATCGTGAGCAGCCTCTTCGATCTCGAGCCCGAGGCGACCGGCCGGCCGACGGCCCGCCTGGCTACCGCACCGGTGCCGAGCGGCCGGGCTCTGTTTGCCGACAACGTCACACGCAAATCGCGGGCAGTGGGTCGACTGCTGGCGGCGGTGCGCCACCCACGGCCGATCCTCGAGGCGCTCCGGATCTTCGTCCTCGTCATGAGCCGGTCTGCCGGCCAGCAGGGTGCGCCCCGAACCTCCCTGAACGGCGTCGTGCGGGCGGGACGCCGCGTTCGGTTCCTCCGCTTCGACCTCACCGAGATGAAAGCCGTCGCCCACGCGCACGGCGGCAAGCTCAACGACCTGGTCCTCGACCTGTGGGCGGGTGGCCTGCGCAGGCTGCTGCTGTCCCGCGGGGAGCCCGTCGAGGGCATCGAACTCAAGGTCGGGCAGGCGGTCTCGCTGCGCCAGGCGTCGGGCCAGGAAGCTGTCGACAACCAGACCGGTAGCATCGTTCTGCCGCTGCCACTCGGGGAGGCCGATCC
>DASTYU010000022.1:0-5724 GCA_035764655.1 Candidatus Limnocylindrales bacterium | reverse complement strand
GGGCGAGGGCACCCGACTGCGTCACGACCGCCGTCGCGGCATCCACGGCACCCTCCTCGAGCAGCTGGTACGTCCAGGTGCTGAGCTGCCGGCTCGCCGTCACCGCCGGATCCTTCTGCCGCAGCGAGCCGGCGCCGGAGTTCCGCGGATTGGCATACAGCGGCAGGCCGGCCTCCTCGCGCTCGGCGTTGATCCGGGCGAACTCGGTCTTGGGCATGTAGACCTCGCCCCGCGCATCGAGCGAGACCGGCTCGTGGAGGCGCGCCGGCACGGTCTTGATCGTTCGGAGATTCGCGGTCACGTCCTCGCCCGTCGTGCCATCGCCGCGCGTCGCGCCTTGGACGAACCGCCCGCGTTCGTAGCGCAGGGTGATCGCCAGGCCGTCGATCTTGAGCTCGGCAACGTAGCGGAGGTCGGGCGCTGCCTCGGGTGCGGCCGGCAGGCCGAGCCCGCGCCGCACGCGCGTGTCGAAGGCGCGCAACTCGTCGTGGCTGAATGCGTTCGACAGCGACAGCATCGGCCGGCGGTGGCGGACCTCGTCGAAGGTGGTGCCGGTCGGCGTGCCGCCCACGCGCTGCGTCGGCGAGTCCTCCGTGATCAGCTCCGGGAAGGCGTTCTCGAGCGCGACCAGCCGGCGGAAGAGCTGGTCGTATTCGGCATCGCTGATCTCGGGCGCATCCTCGACGTGGTAGAGGCGGTTCGCGCGGTCCACCTGCACGACCAGGTTCGCGTGACGGGCTGCAGCCTCATCGATGTCCAGCGCGGCCGCTTCCTCGACGAGCGACGGGTCGACGGGGAGCTCGGTCGTCATCGCCCAGAGGATACGGGCGCGTGCGGCATCATGTGGCGATGGCCGCCACCGTGATCCGGACCGAGCGCCTCGTCCTGCGCGGTTGGCGCGACGAGGACCGAGCGGCGTTCGCCGCGCTCAACGCCGATCCGGAGGTCATGGAGCACTTCGTGCATACCCTGGACCGGGCCACGAGCGACGCCGAGGCAGAGGTCATGGCCACGAACCTCGAGCGCGATGGCTGGGGGCAATGGGCAGTCACGCTCCCCGAGGACGACCGGTTTCTCGGGTTCACCGGGATGGACGTCGTCGACTTCCCGGCCGGTTGGACCCCGGCGACCGAGATCGGCTGGCGGTTCGCCAGGCACGCGTGGGGTCACGGCTATGCAACCGAAGCCGCGCGCGCCGTGCTCGCCCACGCGTTCGGTGAGCTCGCGCTCGACGACGTCGTCTCCTTCACGGCGACCACCAACGTGCGGTCACAGCGTGTCATGCAGCGGCTCGGGATGCACCGCGATCCGGCCGATGACTTCGATCACCCGCGCGTGCCCGCGGGACACCGCTTGCGCCGGCACGTCCTGTATCGATTGCGGCGCCCCGAATGGGAGGCGGCGGAGGACAGCTGAACCGGTCTCAGCCCGCCGGTTCGACGTGGCTGCGCGTCAGATCGGCCGGCGCGCCGACCCCGAGCAGCGCGAACGTCCGCTCGATCTCCTCCCGCAGGATGGCGAGGGCCCGTGCGACGCCCGCCTCGCCGGCGCAGGCAAGGGCGTAGATGAACGGCCGTGCCGTGAAGACCGCCCGGGCGCCCATCGCCAGCGCAATCGCCACGTCCGGCCCGCGTCGGACCCCTCCGTCGAGGTAAACCTCGGCTTTGCCGTCGACGGCGTCGACGATGTCCCGGAGGACGTCGATAGGCGCAGCGACGCGATCGAGCTGGCGGCCGCCGTGGTTCGACACCCACACGGCATCCGTGCCGTGTTCGACGGCCAGCCGAGCGTCTTCGGCGGTCAGGATTCCCTTGAGCACGAGCGGCAGTGACGACCAGCTGCGAATCTCCCCGAGGTGGTCCCAGGTGAGCCCCACGCTGCGCAAGTCGAGCACTTCGTCGATCTCGCCGTCCCAGACGGCTCGACGAGGCAGGTTCGCGTAGGCGTCCTTGCCGGGATCGAAGTCGAGCCGGAGGATGTCGTCGCGGTAGCCGAGCACGGGCAGGTCGACGGTCAGTGCGATCGCCTCGTAGCCGGCCGCTTCTGCGCGTTGCACGAGATCCCGGCTGAGGCTGCGGTCGCGTTGCACGTACAGCTGGAACCAGCGCGGCGAATCGGGCGCGGCGGCTGCCACCTCCTCGATCGAACGCGACGCCACGGTCGACACGACCTGGAGGACGCCCGCCGCGGCGGCTGCCCGCGCCGTGGCGCACTCGCCCTCGGGGTCCGCCATGCCGTGCAGCGCTGCCGGAGCGATGCCGACCGGCATCGACACCTCGCGGCCCAGAAGCGTGGTCCGCAGGTCCTGCTGCTCGACGTCGACCAGCACACGCGGCCGCAAGCGATAGCGCGCCCACGAGGCGAGGCTGTCGCGCAAGGTGTGCTCGTCCCACGACCCACCCGAGTAGTACGCCCACGCCGCGGGGTGGAGGCGTTCCCCGGCCGGCACCTCGAAGTCGGCCAGGCGAACGATCCCGTCGAGCGGGATCGGTGGATCCGCGGGGGGCGGGTAACGCGATTCGAGCGTCTCGGTCATCGCTGGCAGGGTAGCGTCTCCGGACGGCGCGATCAGGGCAGCTTGCGGATGACCGTCGCCCGAAAGGGCCCCGCCAGCAACTCGATGGCGGGCGCGTAGGCGCCTGCGGCCATGCTCTTCTCGAGGTGCATCGTTCGCGCTTCCGGGGTTTCCCAGTCGGCGATATCGACCAGGACGTCCGGGTCGTCGAGTGACTCGTAGTACGTGCTGCCGTGGTAGCCGCCTGGCGGATCGGATGCGGCAAGCCGCTCGATGACCGATCGCAACTCGTCGCGCCGCCCCGGTTTTGCCTTGAGCTCGACGATCACCTTGACTGCCATGACCACTCCTCCCAGGCGTACTGAACGGTGTTGCGGATCGTCTCAGCCGGTGATCTCGAGGTTGGCCAGGCTGGCGAGCATCGTCTTGCGACCGATGCCTGCGTCCTTGAACGCGACGGTGACCTCCTCGTCGCTGCGCGTCAGCTTGGAGGTGACCACGATCCCCTCGCCCCATGCGGCATGCCGGACGCGGTCGCCATCACGGAACTGGCGCTCGCCGGGGATCACCGGGCGGTTGACCCGCGGCGCCGGGGTGTGCGCCGCCGCAGTTGCCGGGCGCCCCGGCTCATAGGACCGCTCAAGTGCGTCATCCCACGCCTGCAGCGTGGCCCGGGACAGCTGGCCGGAACGGGCGCCCTCGGCGAACGCCTCGCGCTTCGCGCCGAGATCCCGCGTGGGGCGGAAGCTCTCCCCGGGCGGTGGCGCACCGGGCCGCCCGCTCCCCTGCCGGTACGCCGGGCCTGACCCACGCACCGGGGTGTTGAAGCGGGTCGTGCGTCGCGCCCCGAAGACCAGGTCCAGATCGAGATCGCGCCCATCGTCGGTCGCGCCGAGCTGGGGGCCTTCCATCAGGTCCGACGGGATCTCCATCAGGAAGCGCGACGGCACGCTCGCCTGGCCCATCCCCCACGTCGCCCGCCGCCACGCGTGCGACAGGAACAGGCGTCGCTTGGCCCGGGTGATCCCCACGTACGCCAACCGCCGCTCTTCCTCGAGTTCCTGCTCGTCATCCAGCGCGCGGCTGTGCGGGAACAATCCTTCCTCGAGCCCGGCGATGAAGACCACCGGGAACTCCAGGCCCTTGGCCGCATGGAGCGTGATCAGCACGACCGAGTCGGCGTCGCCTTCGTAGCTGTCCTGGTCGGCGACGAGGGCAGTCTCCTCGAGCAGCCGGTCCAGCGCGTCCTCCGGTGTCAGGTCGTCATAGCGCGTTGTCACCGAGCGCAGCTCGAGCAGGTTGGCCCAGCGTTCCTCGCCGTCCTCCGAGCCGTCGGCGAGCATCGCCCGGTAGCCCGAGGCCTCGAGTGCTTCGTCGAGCAGCTCGGGCAGCGGCAGCACGCCAACTCGTGTGCGCAGCCGGCGCACCAGCGCGGCGAATTCGGCCAGGGCGTTGCGCGTTCGCGATGCCAGCTCGGCCTCACCCCGGGCGGCGGCCTCGATGGCGCTCCAATAGTTGGCGCCTTCGCGGGCCGCCAGCCCGCGCAGCACCTCGATCGTCTTCTCGCCGATGCTCCGAGCCGGCACGTTGATGATCCGCTCGAAGCTCACGCTGTCGGCGTCCGAGCGCAGGATGCGCAGGTATGCGAGCGCGTCCTTCACCTCGCGCCGGGCGTAGAACCGCGTGCCGCCGACCAGCTGGTAGCGGATCCCGTAGCGCAGGAACGATTCCTCGATCGCGCGGGACTGCGCGTTCATCCGGTACATCACGGCGATGTCGCGCGCCCGGAAGCGCGTCTCCGAGGTATCGTCGTCGGCGCGCCTCGTCAGGACGCTTCCCCGTCCCCCGACCAGGTTCTCGACCTGGCGGGCGATCCACTCGGCCTCCTCCTCCTCGTTGTAGGCCTCGAAGCGCTGGATGCGCAGCCCGCCCGCGTTGTCCGTCCACAGCTTCTTGTCCTTGCGCGCCTGGTTGCGCGAGACGACGGCGTGCGCCGCGTCGAGGATCAGCTGCGTCGAGCGGTAGTTCTGCTCGAGCTTGACGACCGTCGCCTTGGGCCAGTCACGCTCGAAATCGAGGATGTTGCGCAGGTCCGCGCCACGCCACGAATAGATCGACTGGTCGTCGTCACCGACGACGCACAGGTTGCCGTGGGTCGCCGCCAGCGCGCGGACCCACAGGTACTGCGCGCGGTTCGTGTCCTGGTATTCGTCGACGTGCAGGTAGCGCCAGCGCTGCTGGTACTGCTTGAGCACGTCGGGCGCCTCTTCGAACAGGCGTACCGCCTCGAGCAGCAGGTCGTCGAAGTCGAGCGCCTTCGCCTTGCGCAGGCGTTCCTGGTAGCGCGTCGCGAGGCGTGCGATCGTTCGATCGCGATGGTTCACCGCGTTGTCGGCGAGGAACCCGGGGTCGAGCATCTCGTTCTTCGCGCGGCTGATCGCACCGAGCACCACCGACGGCCGGAACTCCCCGGTGAGCGGCATGTCCTCCTCGCGGAGGATCTGCTTCATCAGCGACTGCTGGTCGTCCGTGTCGTAGATGACGAACCGGCGGTCGATGCCGATCGCCTCGCCGTTCTGGCGCACCACGCGGGCACACAGCGAGTGGAACGTGCCGGCCTGGACGTCTCGGCCCGGTTCGCCGACGAGGCTGATGATGCGCTCGCGCAGCTCGGCGGCGGCGCGGTTCGTGAAGGTGACGGCGAGGATCTTCCACGGCGCCACGTCCTTGACCCCGACGAGGTACGCGATGCGGTGCGCCAGCACGCGTGTCTTGCCCGAACCCGCGCCGGCGAGGATCAGCAGCGGTCCCTCGGTGGTCGTGACGGCGCGGGCCTGCTCCGGGTTGAGCCGGCGGACGATCTCCTCGGCGCGCTGTTCGCGAGCCGCCGCCCGTGCCGCCTCCTGGGCCGCCTCGGCGGCGGGATCGGCGGCGGGGTCATCCGCTGGCCCTGGTGCCTCGCGCAGCCAGTCGGGCTCTGCGGGGGTTACCGGAGCACCCTCGGTGACGTCGTTGAACTGCGTGCCGACGGTCGCGGTGGCGTCGTCGGAGGGGCGCGCGGAAGGACGCCGGCGGGACGTGGGACTCACCGGGTCATTGTAGGCGGCGGCCCTCACCCGGAACGCACCAGGTGCCAGACGCGCGCGCAGGTACTGGCCAAATACGAGCTCTCGTGAATGCAAGTCAGAACGTCCGGCCGGCATCGGGCC
>DASTYU010000021.1:0-5316 GCA_035764655.1 Candidatus Limnocylindrales bacterium | reverse complement strand
CCAGGGCGAGGGGAACACGCAGGTTGATGACCTTGCGACCCCCGTCCGAGACCTCGATGCGGACGGCGGATCCGGGCCCTGCGCCGGCCATCGAGCCGGGCTCCCCGGGAGCTGCCGGCGCCGTGGGAGGCGGCGCCTGTGCAGCTTCCAGGGCGTCGAGTAGCGGTGCCGCTTCCTCGGCCGTCAGGCGGCCTTCGGCGACGAGCTGCAGGACGCGCTCCAGGGCGTCAGCCACGGGACGGCACCTCGGGGATGTCGGCGGCATCGAGAGCTTCCAGGCGGCGACCCGCCTCGGTGACGTCGATCTCGCCCCGCTCGAGCTGCTTCAGGATCGTCAGCCGGGCATCCTCGTAGGCCGCGGCGATTGCGGCGTCGGAGGGGCTCGCTGGCTCTGGCTGCGCGGCCGGGACGGACGGCGCAGCGTCGACGCGGATGTCGAGGCCCTTCGCCTTCGCGACATGGACGTCGCCGGACATCGTGCGCACGACGAGGGTCGCACGGCCGTCACCGACGACGATGACCCGCTGGCCGTCGGTTCGTTCGGTCCGATGCGGACCGTCGGCCGACACGTCGCCGGTCACCGTGGAAACCTCGATCCGCGCCCCCCCGGCGAGCGCGAGGACGGCGTCGCCGCTGACCGTTTCCACCTTGTGGGTGCCACCCGGCGCCAGCTCACCGGCGATCGCCAGGTCGCCGCTCGTCGTGGCGGCGAACACCTCGGTCAGCACGCCGGCGCGCACGGCGAGGTCGCCGGACACGGTCCGGGCCTTCAGGCGCAGCTCGCCGGTCGCCGTCAGGTCGACGTCACCGGACGCGGCTTCGATCGAGACCGCCCCGCTGATGCGGGTGAGGTCGATGTCGCCCGAGGCGGTGTGAAAGCGCTGTTCGCCGGCAAGGTCCACGCCGGTCAGGTCGCCGCTCGACGTCTCGACCACGATCGTCGCGCGGCGGGGCACATGGACATCGAGGTCGGGCGTGTCGTGCCGCCCCGGCCCGATCTTGATCCGCAGGCCCTTGCGGGCGCGGACGGCGAGGGTCCCCTCACCGGCCTCGACGTCGAACTCGTCGACGATGGCGTGCCCGTGGCGGTCCTCCACGCGCGCGATCTCCCCGTCGCTGCCGTGCAGGCGGACGTCGCCGCTGCCCAGCTGCAGGACGAACAGTCCTTCGGCGCCGATCGAGTGCTCGATCGAGCCTGTGATCGCGGCGGTCATCGCGTGCTCCTTCCAAGCGCACGAATGGCCTGTGCGGCCTCCTCGGCGCTGATCTCGCGGCGGGCGAGCCGCTCGAGGATCTCCTCGCGGCTCTGGGCGGGCTCGCCGCTGGCGGCTTCGTCGTCGTCGGTGCGCGGTCCGAAACCGAGCGACCGAACGAGCGCCTCGACGCGTGAGCGAACCGTTGGGTAGCTGATCCCCAGCTCGCGCTCCATCTCGCGAAGGTTGCCGCGCGAGCGGAGGAAGCTCTCGAGAAGCGCGTGCTGGTCCCGATCGAGGCGCGCGAACCGCCCGACGCTGAAGTCGCCCTCGAGCGTGGTCCCGCAGCTCCGGCAGCGAAGCCGGGTCACCGCAAGCTCACCGGAGCAGACCGGACAGGTGGAGATGACATCGTGCGCCATGAGCGGCAGTTCTACCTC
Source organism: Candidatus Limnocylindrales bacterium (assembly GCA_035764655.1). GTDB lineage: Bacteria > Chloroflexota > Limnocylindria > Limnocylindrales > CSP1-4 > DASTYU01. The sequence goes on along the minus strand of DASTYU010000021.1, from coordinate 3,683 downwards.
GTGGAGTGGTGTGTTTGTTCAGTTATAGCAAGGCACTTTTCTATTTGTCAACTATCGCTTTCTCTTTGTGATCCTCCTGGCGGGCCCGGAGACATTGCAAGCGAGCCGTGATGCACGGCCGGACGCGACGGACGCACCTGCGGGCGTCGTGCCGCGACGATGGGTCGTCAAGGAGGCGTCAATGGACGACATCATCAGCCGGTTGATGCGCGAGCTGCCCGACACGGACAAGGACCGCTACGACATCGCCTACGAGCGGGGTCGCGCGCAGGCGCGAACCTCACTGGCTGCCGGCGGGCTGGCGATCGGGCTGGCCGCCGGCGCGGCAGTCATGTTCCTGTTCGACCCGCGCCTGGGCCGCGGTCGCCGGATCGAGCTCCGTCAGCGGCTCAACGGGGCCCTGAACGGCCTGCGCCGCACGCTTGCCGCGCGCCGGGAGGACATCGGGAACCGCGCCATGGGTGCCGCCACCGAGCTGGGCCTGCCGGGAACGCCGCCGAGCAACCAGGAGCGGCGCGCGGCGGATGATGTGGCCGCGCTGCGGACGGTACCGCGCAGCTCCGTGGCCGGCAGGACGACGATGGCGACCGAGCCCGAGCCCGTCGCTGCGGTCAACGACCGCTGAGTCGTGGTCAGGGAGCCGCGATCGCCTTCCGTTCCCTCGTCCGCACGCCGCGATGGAGCCGCGCCGGCGTGAGCGAGAGGCTGGCCAGGAGGAGAACGACCGACAGCAGCACGAGCAGCCACAGGTCGGCCTGGTAGCTGCCCGTCGCGTCGCGCAGGACGCCGAGAACGACGGGGCCCAGGCTTGACAGCACGTAGCCACCGAGCAGCATGAATGCCGCTGTCGAGCCGACCGAGGCGGGTCCCTCGGCGACGTCGACGGGCAGCGTGAGGACGAGCGGGAAGACCGCTCCCAGGCCCATGCCGAGTACCGCTGCCCATAGCCAGGCGAGGTCCGGCATCAGGACGATCCCCAGGTACCCGATGAGGGTCAGGGAGGCAACGGCGACCAGCTGGCTTCGCCGCGTCCCGATGCGATCCGCCACCAACGGCAGCGCGATGCCGGTGACGAGGCCCACCGCGTGGAGGACTGCGATCAGGTTGCCTGCGTCGGCCTCGCTCCATCCCCGCTCTGTGTAGATCGACGGCAGCCACGCGATCGCCGAGTAGTACAGCAGCGACTGCGCGCCGAACACGCCGACCAGCATCCAGGCCGTGCCGCTTCGCCACGGCAGGTGGGGCGGGCGGCCTGTCGCGCGGTGTGCGGGCGGGTCCGGGCGGATGAAGATCAGCCAGCACAGGAGCGACCCGAGCCCGGCGACGGCGAACACGACGAGCGTCCCGCGCCACCCGCCGAGCGCGTTCGCCAGCGGGATCGCCGCGGCCGCCGCGAGGAGCGACCCGGCGACGATGCCGGCGGCATAGGCGCCCGTGGCCAGGGCCGGTTGGTGCGGCGTTCGGAGTTTCACGACGATCGGCAGCAGCGCGCCAGCAGTGCCCATGCCGATGCCGATCGCGACCGTCGTCAGCAGGATGGCCGGGACGCCCGTCAGCGCCGGTCGCAGGAGGCCGAAGCCCACGATCGCGACCATGCACAGCGCCACCGCGTCGCGTGGTCCAATGCGGCCGCCGACCCACGGCCCGAGCGGAGCAAACAAGCCCATCAGCAGGACGGGGATCGCCGTGAGCAGGCCGACCACGCCGAAGGACACGCCGAGATCGCTCTGGATCTGCGGGAGCAGCGGTCCGATGCCGACCAGCTGTGGCCGCATCGCGAGCGTCCCCAGGAAGAGGCCGGCCAGGACAGGCAGGGTCGCCCGGCTGGGCGTGCCCAGCCGGGGAGCATCGTCGGGCATGGACGAAGGCTACCGTCTCGGGGCCGCCCGGACATCGTCATCCGTCCAGCAGGAGCTCGCGGCGTTCGTGGTCCACGGCTGGCTACGAGCGTCGGCTGGTTCGGCGGACCGGATTGGCGAGACTGCAGGCAGACGCAGCGAGCGCGCTGCACAACCGCCAGATCAGAAAGGAGACGCCTGATGAACGCAGGGACCCCCTATCTCCAGGTCGATGCCGTCGGCGCGGCTCCCGCGCTGATGCTGCTCCTGGTCCTCCTCCTGACCGCGCTCGGCGTGGTCGCCCACGCCGCCTTCATCTAGGCGAGGAGCGCTCCGATGATCCGCACCTTCCCGCTCGGCACGACGGCTCCCCGCCGCCCGCCGACCCTCCTCGGTTTCATTCGCCGGGCCGAGCTCGAGCTGAAGACGGCAACCCCTCGTCCACGGCCCCGCCCGGCGCCGCCCCTCCAGGCGCGGCCGGCCTGACCTCCTCCTTTCAACGCAGAAGCCCGGCCAACCGGCCGGGCTTCGTGCTGCGTGCGACAGGGAGGTTGGTCAGGAGGCGCGCCACTGCGCTGCGGTGATCTGCAGCTTCCCGATGACCGAGCGGTAGTACTTGCCGGCCCGGTACGGATCCATCGAGGCGATCGCCCACGAGGTCCGGCTCGAGGTGAAGTGGAACCGGTACGTCATCGTCCGGTAGGGCGACGCGAAGAAGATCTCGCGCATGTTCCGGTCGGACGTGTACAGGTTCTTGATGATGTACCGCGGGTCGGTAATGGCCTCCGCGAAGACGGCCTTCGCGCCGGCGCGCAGGAAGCCCGCCCCATAGTTGTCCACGCGCTTGATCGCGGTCGACTTCGTCGGGTTGGAGGAACCCCACTCCGAGTTGCCGGAGGCATAGCACAGGCGGGCGAGGATCACGACGGCGTTGGGCGCCATCTGGATGTCGCGATCGATGTAGTACTCGCCCCAGTACTTGACGTTGGAATTTCCATTGCCCGACGTGGAGTTGAGGCCGAAGCCGTCCTTCGTGTAGCGCTGGAAGGACCCGTACGGGCTCGGGTAGCCGTTGCCGTGACCGAGATAGATCAGGATGTTCGCACCCTGTGCCGCCTTCTTGACCTTGGTCCACGTGGCGTAGGGGCTGTAGATCTCGGTGACGGAGGCGCCGTAACTACGTGCGTAGGACGCGTAGCGCTTGGCGTCGCTCTTGTAATCGGAGGTCTGGGATCCGACGGGGCCGACGACGATGACGACCTTCTTGCCGGCTGCCAGGGCCGGAGTGGGATCGGTGGCCAGATAGCCGAGAACGAGACTGGCACCGAACAGGAGCATCGCGAGGATACGAACGGAGCGAGGGAGCGCCCTCTGGGCGCCTGCTTTGGCAACCGGCAAGACTCATGCCTCCTTCCTGCCAGACATCGCGCTTGGGCACGCGATGACGGTGGACTGGTGCCGCGGCACGGCAGAGCTTGGCAGACAGAGGCGGCCACGCACGTGCTGGGGGGCATGCGCGCAGACAGTCCCTAGAGCGGGTGAGCCGATCGATGCCATCAGGCCGTAGACCCGACGAGTTCGACAGGGTCTGCCGTGGGGGCGGCGTCTTGTGTTGAACCTGTCTGTGCTGGGGGTGGGGGTCTGCGGCAGAGTATCGCAAATCGGTTTCGGACCGTCATCCGTCCGATGCACCAGTTCACGGGGGCATTTGTCCTAGGACCCCGGCGAGCCGGCGTTCAGGGCGCGCGAGGCCCCCGTCGGAGGTGCAGCCGCTCGTGCGTCATGGGTGTCGGGAGGCTATAGTCCGCGCTGGCCCCGGCCCGCGGGCTGTGCGGCCGCATCCAC
>DASTYU010000020.1:0-28647 GCA_035764655.1 Candidatus Limnocylindrales bacterium | reverse complement strand
ATCTCGTCTGGCGCCGTCCCATCGGCCGCCATCGCCACCGCGATCCGGGCGAGGATCGCCTGCGCTCTCGACGCGCCCTGCGAGTCGACCACGTGGATCTCGCGCTCGGGGAGCATTTCGCGCGCGATCTGCGCGCTCTTGATCGTGCCGGACAGCGTGCCCGCGACGTGGATCGAGACGATCGCCTCGGCGCCGTCGGCGAAGGCTGCCTCATAGGCATCGCGGAAGTCGCCGGGGCTCGACGCGGCGGTCGTCGGGAACGGCGCATCGGGCGCGGTCATCCGCTCCCAGAACGCCTGGGCGGACATCTCGACGCCGGCCTTGTAGCTGTCGGCACCGAACGTGACGATCAGCGGCACGACCGAGAACCCGGCTTCGGCCGCCTCGGCAGGTTCGAGATCCGCTGCCGAATCGGTGATCACCGCGACGCGGGGCATGGACTCCCTCCTCCTCCCACCCCCCGGTGGTAGCGGGAATGATATCGGGAGCCATGCCCGCGAGCCGCTACCCTTCGCGATGCATGGATCGCTCCCTGTGGGCCGTCATCGGCGGCACGTTCACGCTCCGCTTCAGCACGGGCCTCACGGGCGCGATGCTCGCCGTCTACCTCGCGACGTTGCCCGAGCATGGCGGCCAGAAGGTCGACGCGTTCGTCGTCGGCGTGTTCGCGGCGACGTTCTACCTCGCCGAACTGGTCCTCTCACCGTTCTTCGGGGCGTTGTCCGACCGCATCGGTCATCACAAGGTGATGCTGTACGGACCGGCCTTCGGTGCGGTGGCGGTGATCCTCACGGCACTGACCACCAACCTGCTCATCCTCGGTGGGACGCGCTGGCTGGAGGGCGCGTCGACGGCAGCCAGCGTTCCGTCGATCCTCGGCTACATCGCGATGGTCACCGCGAACGACCAGGCGCTGCGCGGACGCGCTGCCGCCCGCTTCGAGGGCGCGACCCTGCTCGGGCTGGCCGGCGGCATCGTGGTCGCGCCAATGCTCTTCGCGGCCATCGGGCCGGCGGCGTTCCTGCTGAACGCGGTGATCTACGGGATCTCGTTCCTCATCTACTGGCGCGGCGTCGACGACCCGGCCGGCGAAGCGGAGACGCTGACAGCCACGCACTACGGGGTGCGTCGCTACTGGACGCTACTGACGAGCACCCACGTCTGGCTGCTGGCGCCCACCTGGATCGCGGTCAATGCGTCGATCGGGCTGTGGCTCCACCAGTCGATCTTCCAACTGACCGCGGCGAACCCGGATCACCCGGACCAGCTCCTGCACGGGGGCTTCGAGCCCTGGCAGATCAGCCTCGGCGCCCTGGCGATCGGCCTGATCTTCGGCGCCGGCCTGCTCTATTGGGGTGGCCGCTTCAAGCGCTTCCGAAGGACCACGATCATCCTCTACGGCATCCTCGGCGGCGCGGTGATGGTCGGCGCGGGTCTCGTGATCAACCATTCCGCCGGACTGCCGATGGTGCTCGCCCTTGCAGCGGCGGCGGTGGCCGCATTCGGCCTGTTCGTGCTGGCCGGCGCAACCCCGGCCGCGCTCGGTCTCCTGGCCGATGTGTCGGAGCGGTACCCCACCGACCGCGGCGCGATCATGGGTCTCTATTCGGTCTTCCTGGCGATCGGCCAGATCATCGGCGCGGTCATCGGCGGGGCGGCCGCGGACGTCGGCGGTATCGATGCGATGTTCGTCGCGACGCTCGTCCTGCTCGGCGTCGCACTCGTGCCCCTGGCCCAGTTGCGGCGCGACGAGCACTACGTCTCGGGACCCGAGGGCCCGGGCCTGTTCGACGCCGAACCGGGCTGAGCCGGGCCGTCCGGGCAGTGTGCGATACTGCCGATCGGCCGGTGGCTGGCTGCGCTCACACGACGCCGCCACCGGCCCTTCCATGACAGCCGGTCGGAGGGCCGCGTGACCTCGAACGTCGGGCAGAACTACCCGTACACGAGCGAGACCGAAGCGGAGCGCGCGTCGGCCATCGATGCGCTCCTGAAGGCTCGGTCGGAGCTCGGTGAGCAGCTGGCGATCGAGGCGACCCCGCTCGATGACAACGAGCGCTGGTGGGTCTGGAAGTGTCCGACGAAAGCGTGCCGCGGGCTGCTCCACGTGGCGGGCTACGCCGCCGAGAAACACGCCCTGCTCGTCGTGTGCGACGGGGAATGCGCGAAGACGTTCCTGCGCTGACCGACGCGCCGGCCGAGGGCAGTTCGACCGCCGCCACCGCGTCGCCCGAGGAGAGTCGCCGGCGGCTCATCGTCGAAGCCCTGGGGATCGCGGTCTCGGCGATCGGCTTCGGCTTCGTGTACGGCCTGTCCGCCCGCCAGGCCGGCTTCAGCCCGCTCGAGGCGATGGCGATGAGCACGATCGTGTTCGCGGGCGCCGCCCAGTTCGCGGCGATCGGCTACGTTGCGGCAGGGCTGGCCTGGCCGGCCATCGCGCTGCTGACCCTGCTGCTCAACGCGCGACACCTGCTCTACTCCGCCGCGCTCGGCCCGTGGATGGCCGATGTCCCGCGGCCGCGTCGCGCCGTCATGGCGCACCTTCTCACCGACGAGGCCTTCGCGCTGGCGATCGGCCACTTCCGACGAATCGGGCGGACGGACGAATCTGGCTATTGGATCGGCGCGATCGCGTCCACCTTCATCCCGTGGAACCTGGCCACGCTCGCCGGCGTGTACGCGGGCGGGTCGATCGCCGATCCCGCCCTGCTCGGCATCGACATCATCTTCCCCGCGGCGATGATCGGACTGGCGGCCGGGCTGATCAGCGGCCGCCGCGAGCTCGTTGCGGCGTTCGCGGGCGCCGCGATCGCGGTCGGCTGGGCGCTGTTCGCGAGCCCGGCGCTGGGGCTCGAGCCGTCCACCGGCGTCGTGGTGGGCGGCGTCGTCGGTCCGGTCATTGGCTTGCTCGTGCCGGCGGCGCTGGCAGCGGAGCGCGCTCCGCTCGGCACGCCGGCTTCCGCCGAGCGCTTCGCGATGCCCGGTTCGCGCCTCGATGACGACGCCGAGGGCCTCCCGTGAGCACCGAGCTGATCCCCCTCGCCGTCGTGATGTTCGCGGTGACGTATCCCTCGCGGGCATTGGGCCTCCTCGCGCCGGGACTCGATCGCCTTCCGAGAGGTGCCATCGCCTACCTCCAGCTGGTCGGGCCGGCCGTGCTCGCGGCCCTGGCCGCGGTGGCGGTGATGGTCCGCACGCCCGACAACGGCCTGCCGGTGTTCGCCATCGGCATCGAATGGATCGCGGTGCTGGCGTGCCTCGGGATCGTCCTGTGGCGGCGCAACCTGCTGCTCGGCCTTGTGGTCGCGGTCGCGATCGTGGTCGTCGCCCGTGGAACGGGGTTGGCGGCACTGCCGCCGAGCTGACGCTCAGCCGCGCCGGGCGTCGACCTCGATCTCGACGAGCAGGCTCGGATCGATCAGCGCGGAGACCTCCGCGAGCGTCGCGGCAGGCCGGATGTCGCGGAACCGCTCGGCCTGGACCGCCATCAGCTCGTCCTTGCGCGTCATGTCGGTGACCAGCATACGCAGCCGGACGATCTCCGCGAAGGCGAAGCCGGCCTCGACGAGCGCCCGCTCGATGATGTCGAACACGGCACGGGCCTGGCCGGCCATGTCATCCGGGTGGAGCGAGCGGCCGTCTGGCCCGGCATCGGTCGTGCCGGCGACCCAGCAGTCGTCGCCGACGACGATCGCCCGGCTGTAGGAGGCGGTCGCTTCCCACGGACCGCCGGACGAGATCCGGCGCCGGCCGGTCACCGTCAGCCGCCGGGGGCCGGGGCGGCCGCGGCGGCCGATCGCCACTCCACGACCACCGGATCCGCGGCGATCTCGAGGAGCAACCCCGCGAGCATCGCGATGCGCGGCACGATCGAGTCGATCTCGAGGTACTCGGACGGCGCGTGGTCGTTGCCGCCCACCGGACCGAGCCCGTCGAGCGTCGGCACGCCCATCCCGGAGGTCGTGTTGGCATCCGATGCGCCACCGGTCAGCTGGTCGTCGAATTCGATGCCCAGGCGTCGTCCGACGTCCTTGGCATGGTCGGCCAGCCGCGCCGAGCGATCGGTCTTCTCCATCGGCCGCCAGGAATAGCCCACCGACGCCTTGGCGGTCGTGTCCGGGATCCCGGTCCGGGCAACGAGCGCCGCGACCGCCGCGATTGCCGCGTCGAGGCCATCGCCCGTCACGGACCGCGTCTCGATCTCCATCTCGCAGCGATCGGGCACGACATTTGGCCGCGTTCCCCCTCGGATGGTGCCGACGTTGAACGTGACACCCGGCCAGCGCCCGTTGAGCTCCTGCACCTCGCGTACGATCCGGGCCGCCTCGAGGATCGCGTGGCGGCCCTTCTCGGGTTCGATGCCGGCGTGGGCCGCCCGCCCGTGGACGACCACGTCGACGTCGGCGATGCCCTTGCGCGCCGACACGATGTTGCCGTTGGCGCGACCGCACTCGAGGACCAGGGCGACGTCGGCGTTCGCGGCCGCTTCGCGGATGTGCGGCGTCGAGGACGGCGAGGCGATCTCCTCGTCGGGGTTGGCGATGAAGGTCAGGCGTTCGAATGGCAGCTCGCCGATGGCCTGTACGGCATACAGGCCGGCCAGCAAGCCCGCCTTCATGTCGGTCACCCCGGGCCCGGTCGCGATGTTCCCGTCGATGCGGAACGGTCGATCAGCGACCGTTCCGGCGTCGAACACCGTGTCCATGTGGCCGATCAGCAGGACGCGCGGGCGGCCGGCTGGTCCCTCGAAGGTGCCGACGATCGTGGCCCCGAGCGCGCCGTCCGGGTCCGGGCGGGCCTCCACGCGTGCGCCAAGGCGCTCCATGAACGAGGCAACCCAGCGGCCCACCTCGTCGACACCGGCCCGGGTGTAGCTGCCGCAGTCGATGTTGACGAGCCGCTCGAGGTCGGCCAGGAACTGCGGGAGGCGCGGCTCGATCGACGCCCGCAGCGCGGCGAGGTCGGCGTCGCTCGGACGGTCGGTGTGGGGCATCGCGGGCAGTCTAGCCCGCTTGCTATCCTGCCGGGACCGTGCGCCTGATCGAGATCCGTCTGCTCGAGGGACCCAACGTCTACCGGCTTGAGCCGGTAGTGAAGATCGAACTCGCGATCGGCCGCCGGCGAACGTTCTACGGGGAGCGCCAGCCAGGCCGTCACGCGCTGGTCCGCCTGGGTGCCACGGTGCCAGCCAGGGCATGGCCCGACCCCATCGCGGCCATCGTCGCGTGGGTCCGCCGGCTGCGCACCGACCACGGTGACGGCCTCGGCGGGATCGCGGTCCATCGATCGTCCGATCCGGGGCACTGGATCGTCACGTACCCGTGGACGGGTGCCGAGCGCGCCCAGTCGATCGCCGAGGCGGCCCTGGCGCTTGCCGAGCGCGACGTCTCACCGTCACGAACGGCCCGCCTGACCGGCCACCAGGAGCGCGTGGTCGCGCGCTGGTCGGCCCGGATCCATGAGGCGCGCACGACGCCGCCCTCGTGGATTCGCGATGCCGATCGCCGGGTCCCGATCGTGTCGATCAGCGGCACGAACGGGAAGAGCACGGTCACCCGCCTGATCACGCACATCCTGGTGACCGCCGGGAAACGGGTCGGCACGACCACGTCGGACGGGGTCCTGGTCGACGAGCGCATGGTGGATGCCGGCGACTGGACGGGACCGGGGGGTGCGGCGATGGTCCTGGCCAGACGCGACGTTGAGGTCGCCGTGCTCGAGACGGCCCGAGGGGGGATCGTCCTGCGCGGCGTCGGCTACGAGTCCAACGATGCGAGCGTGCTCACCAACGTCTCCTCCGACCACCTCGATCTGCAGGGGATCCACACCGTCCCCGAGCTGGCCGAGGTGAAATCGGTCATCGCCCGGATCACGAAGCCGGATGGCTGGGTCGTCCTCAACGGCGACGATGCGCTGGTCGCCGCCGTCCGGCGTCGGGTTCGCGCCCGCGTGGCGTTGTTCTCGACGGTGCCCGGTGGCGCGGCCGTGGTGCGTCGTCATGTCGCCGGCGGCGGCCGCGCCTACGTGCTGCGCGACGGGCTGGACCTGTACGAGCTCAACGGGCAGGACGAGCACAAGATCGTCGACGTCGCGCGGGTCCCGATCACGATCGGCGGCATCGCCCGCCACAACGTGGCGAACGTGATGGCGGCCGCGGGTGCCGCGCGCGGGCTCGGCGCGACGATCGAGCAGGTGCGTCGCGGGCTGGTCGACTTCCGGCCGTCGTCAGAGCTTTCGCCGGGCCGGCTCAACCTGTTCCGGGTTGGACAGCGGGTGGTCATCGTGGACTTCGCCCACAACGAGGCCGGGGTCTCGGCGGTGCTCGACGTGGCGGAAGGGATCGCCGGGGGCGCTGCCGGCCGCGCGGCGCCCATCACGGCCATCGTCGGGACCGCCGGAGACCGCCCCGACGACACGCTGCGGGGCATCGGCAGGATCGCCGCGGAGCGCGCCCAGCGCGTCGCGATCAAGGAGACGCAGCACTACCTGCGCGGCCGGACGCGGTCGTCGGTGGTCGGCGAAATCCTCGCCGGGATCGCGGCGGGCGGCGTCAAACGCGAATCGGTGCCGGTCTACGCGACCGAGACCGACGCGCTCAGGGGAGAGCTCAACGGGACCGGTGCGACGGTCGGCGGCGACGGCGCGCGGCCCGACAGCCCGCGGGTGATCGTGCTGATGTGCCACGAGGACCGCGACGGCGTCTTCGAGTTCCTGCGCTCGGTCGGCGCGCGGCCGGTCGACGTCGCCTCGGAGCTCACCGAGCTGGTGCCACGGCTGCAGCAGCGCCCACGCCGCGGGTAACGGCGCGCGGAATCTCACCTTCCCTCGCGATGCGCCTTCCCGGCATATCGCACACGGGTGACATGACGTCGAGCGACGACACGGTTCGCCACGGCTGAACGAATCCGGGGATGAACCGCGACGTCCCAGCCGACTCGGTTGGCTGCCGAGTGAGGCTGTTCGCTCTTGCCGAACACCGCGGCGCCATGGAGGCCGATAGCTGTTGTTGATCGGCCGATTCGTTCGCAGTCAGCGAACGATGTCAAGCCCGCGCACCGGGCGGGACTCCAGGCCCCGCCCTGGCGGGCTCAGCCCTCGGGAGCCTCCAGTTCGCCCGGGTCCGCGAAAGCCGTGCCCCCGCGCGCCTCGCCGGCCTGGGCCATGGCCTCGCGGTAGACGGCGATCGCGTCGTCGACGCAGCACACGACGAGGTCGCCAGGCCCGGCCCGCCGGAGCGCGGTCCGGACGGCAGACATCTCGTCGAGCACCTTGTCCGCCTTGGCCGCCCGCGCGGTTCCTTCGTCTCGTGCACGACGCACACCCTCGACGACGTGCCCGGCGGTCTCGCCCGGCTGCCGCCCGCGGAGGTTCTTGTCTTCGCGCACGATGATCTCGTCGAACGCGGTCGCGGCAAGCGCGCCGTACTCCCGCTGGTCATCGTCCCGCCGATCGCCCGGGATCCCGATCACGCCGATCGCCCGTCCTGCTCGAGCCGGCTTGCCGCTCGGGCCGATCCGCCCGGCCTTGGTTGGCGAGTCCACCATCATCCGCTCGACGAAGTCGGCCAGGTTGCGCATCCCGTCCACGTTGTGGCAGTAGTCGATCACGAGGCGGATCCCGCCGACATCGAGCAGGTTGAGCCGGCCCGGCGCCTGGAAGAACGACGTCGAGAACGTGCGCAACCCCTGGCGGATGTCGTGGAGGTGGGCGCCGCACGCCCACGCGGCGGCGGCGGCCGCCAGCGCGTTGGCCACGTTCATGCGCGCCTTGCCGCCGAACGTTGCCGGGATGAGGTGCGTGTACAGCACCGGCATCGTGCGCGGCCCGTGACGCAGCACGATCAGCTCGCCCTGCGGCGTGTTCTGGAGGCAGAACGCAGCACCGCCGCGACCGGTGTGCCCGTCGACGCGGTCGAAGCCTTCTTCGCCCTTCGTCGTCGACATCGAGAACAGCGCGACGCTGCCGCGAGAGTGGCGGCCCATCCGGTAGACGTGGCTGTCGTCCGCGTTGAGGACCGCGGTGCCCGAACGGGGCACGGCCTCGACGATCACGCCCTTGACGTTGGCCAGCTGCCCGAGGGAGTCGATCCCGCCAAGGCCGAGGTGGTCGCCGCTGATGTTGGTGACGACCGCGACATCGTTGCGGTCGTAGCCGAGGCCCTCGCGCAGGATGCCGCCCCGCGCCACCTCGAACACCGCCGTGTCGACGGTCGGGTTCTGGAGCACCATCTGGGCCGACTTCGGGCCGCTCATGTCGCCCTTCTTCATGAGCCGGCCGTCGACCACGATGCCGTCGGTCGAGGTCATCCCGACCCGACGACCCATCAGCTTCAGGATGTGCGCGATCATCCGGACGGTCGTCGTCTTGCCGTTCGTGCCGGTCACCGCCACGATCGGAATGCGCGCCGTCGTGCCCGGCGGGAACAGCGAGTCGATCACGGGCTTGGCGACGTACTGCGGCTCGCCTTCGGTCGGGTGGGTGTGCATCCGGAACCCGGGCGCGGCGTTGACCTCGACGATGCCGCCGCCGGTCTCGCGGACGGGCGTCGCGATGTCCGGGCAGATGAAGTCGATGCCGGCCACGTCCAAGCCCACGATGCGCGCCGCCGTCTCGGCGATCTCGACGTTGTCGGGGTGCGCCTCGAAGGTCCGGTCGATCGACGTCCCGCCGGTCGACATGTTGCCGGTCAGGGCGAGCTTCAGCCACGTCCCCTCGGGCGGAACGTCGTCCAGCCCGAAACCCTGCGTGCGGACCAGCTCCTCGGCAGCCGCGTCGAGCCTGATGCGGGTCAGCACCTTCTCGTGACCGATCCCCCGCCGCGGATCGGCGTTGGCGATGTCGACCAGCTGGCGGACCGTGTGCTCGCCGTCGGCGGTGACCGATGCCGGCACGCGCTCGGCGATGGCGGCGACCTTGCCGCCGATCACGAGACAGCGATAGTCGTTGCCGCTGATGTACGTCTCGACGACGACGTCGCCCGAACGGCTCTGGCGGAACGCGTCGGGGAAGGCGGCCCGGACCGGGTCGGCCGTGCGCAGGTCCAGGTGCACGCCGCGGCCGTGGTTGCCATCGAGCGGCTTGACGACGCACGGGTAGCCGATCCGGTTCGCGGCGGCGACCGCGGCCTCCTCGTCCTCGACCACTTCTGCCTTGGGAACGGGCAGCCCGGCCGAGTCCAGCAGCCGGTTGGTGAGGCTCTTGTCCGAGGCGATGTCCACGCCGATCGCCGACGTCCGCGAAGTCATCGTCGCGCGGATGCGCTGCTGATGGATGCCGTGGCCGAACTGCACCAGCGAATGGCGGTCGAGGCGGATGAACGGGATGTCGCGGCTGACCGCTTCATCGATGAGCGCCTGCGTGGACGGCCCGAAGGCTCGCCGCTCGGCGAGCGAGATCAGCTCTTCGAGCTCGGTCGCGAAGTCGAACAGGTGGGCGGGATCCGTCGGCGCGACGAGGTAGTTGACGAGGCCGACGGCCATGATCCCGGCCCGGATGCCGACCTGCTCCTCGCGGTACTCGTAGATGCAGTTGTAGTGGCCGGTCGGGCCGGCAGATCGGGTCTTGCCGTGGCGCACGTCGGTGCCGGCCAGGTTCTGGAACTCGAGCGCGATGTGCTCGGCGACGTGACCCATCCACGTTCCGTCGCGGAGGCGCGTCACGAAGCCGCCCCGCCGCCCCAGCGAGCAGGCGTGGTCCTCGAGGGTCGGCATCAGCTCGAGCAGGGTGTCGGTGAGGTTCGGGATCGTGTTCGACGGGAACGACTCGAGGACGCCCAGATCTACCAGCATCCGAATGACCGGCTCGCGCGCCCAGTAGTTCGGGCCGCGCAGGATGCGCGTCTCGAGGATGCGCAGCGTGGGTTCGGGCCGTGCGCCACCGGTCGCATCCGACGCCCGCCGGCCCGGCTTCGAGCCGTTCGAGCCGGTGGTGGCGGCCTTCCTCCTGGCGACGGGCGGCGTCTTGGCCACGGGACCTCCCCTACCTGGCGCTGGGTCTGACGATCAGCTCGATGCGGCCTCGCGGCCGGGCAGTGCGTGGAGCGCGGGCGTAGCGATCCGGTGCCGGAGTCGGAGGTCGAACCGGTAGCCGGCGGGCAGCGAGTGAAGCACGACGCCGCTGATCATCAGCGGCCGGTGGCCGTGAATCTCCCAGGCGTCGGTCTCGGATCCGGCTCCGTCGACCACGGTGATGGACCCGCGACCGATGACCTCCATGACGTGGTCCGGGCCAACGACCCCGGCGGTGTCCTCGTCGACGCCAAGCCCGAGCAGGCTGGGGTTCTGGGCGATGAGGCTGAGCAACCGCCCGAGCCGGTTGCGCTGCTGGAAGTGCTGGTCGACGATCACCCCGGGCAGAACGCCGAGGCCGGCCGCGATCTGCGCCATCCGGTGCTTCGGGGTGGCCCCGGACGCCCCGAACGCGATCATGTGGCTGCTCATCGCGCTGGCGCCGGCGGACGTCCCGGCGATCACGGCGCCGTTGCGGAAGCGGTCGAGGATCGCATCGGCGAGGCGCGTACCGCCGATCGTGGAGGACAGGCGCAGCTGGTTGCCCCCGGTCAGGAAGATGCCCGTCGCATCCTTGACGGCGCGCGCGGCACCCTCGTCGTTGGCCTGCTGCCGAGTGATCGCATGGAGCGGGCGCACCCGCTCGATCCCGAGGTCGCCGAAGACAAGGCGATAGCGCTCCCCGGCTTCGGCGCCGAGCGAGGACGCGGTCGAGATGACCGCCACGGTCGCATCGCGACCGCCGGCGAGGCTGGCAAACCGGTTGAGGATGACCCGGTCGCGGACCTTGTCCTCCGCGCCGCCGATGATGATGACGGAACCTTCGGCCACGGCTTCCCTGGGCGTGCGTGAATGATGCGAGAGCATACCGTGGCCGGCCGGGGCGGCGTTCAGGGTGCCCGCCTGGACGTCCGTTCAGGCGGACTGGCAACCCTGACCGCGCCGATATCGCACCCATGCATGCTGCAAGCACACGGCGGATGAACAAGCCGCGCCCCCATCGACCTTGTCTCTCGTGGCAGCGCCTCCATTCGTATCGGCGGCGTCCGGCGGCGACAAGCTCCCCGACGGCCGGGCTTGCGGACCTTCTTTCCGCTCACAGCACGAATGGTGGCGATACCTGACCCCACACTGACGTTGCCGAGCTCCGGTCCCCGATCCACGCCCCTGCCCACGGCTCAGCGCGTGCGAGAATGCCGACGCGATGGCCGATGAGCAGCAGCCGAGCGGTCTGCGCCCGGTGCCCGGCACGGCAAGTGGGCGGGGCCGGATCGGCGTCGGATTCGCGGAGCTGACGACCGCCGTTCTCGATCGCCCGACGCGCCGCCGGGCCGGCGTGTTCCGGCGGGCATTGCGGCGCGAAGCCTCGCGACTGCGCGATCCCCGCCGCGTCGCGGCGATCCTGCTCCTGAGCCTGACGTTCGCGATCGTGCTGGCGGGGTTGATCGGGCGCGGAGAGCCGGCAGGCGCCGACGCCCGCGCCTACTGGGCCGGCGTCCGGCTGTGGGTAAACGGCGGCAACCCGTACGCACCGACGGGCCCGTTCATGCCCTACGTGTACGCGCCGTGGATGCTGCCGCTGTTCGCGCCGTGGGCCTTGTTGCCGTGGGACGTTGCGTGGTTCGTGTGGCGCTGGGGCACGATCCTCGCCCTGCTCTGGACGATCCACTGGGCGTACAAGCGCCGGCCGCTCACGACCGCGGTCATCGTCGCGCTGCTGGCCTTCCCGCTCGGCGCAAACCTTGATACCGGCAACATCAACCTCCAGCTCACGTTGATGCTGTGGGCCGCCCAATTCACCGGGCCGCGGCTGGGCGGACTGCTGTGGGCTCTCGCCACGTGGATGAAGTGGGTGCCCGCGATCCACTGGTTCATCCTCGCCCCGCGAGCGCGCCTGTGGGGCCTCGTCTGGCTGGCGGTGTCGATCCTGCTCAGCCTCGTGACGCTGCCGGCGACGATCAACCAGTTGCAGGCACTGTTCGGCTTCGGCGCGCGCCCGGTACGGCTCGACTTCCTCGTCTTCCTGTGGGCGTTCGTGCCCTGGCTGTACCGCCGCCAGGACCCCTTCGGCTGGCTGCGGCCGTCGACCTGGGACCTCGCGTCGTGGACGTCGCGCGGCTACCTCGATCGGCGCGTCAGGGAGTTCCTGGGACTGCAGGCGTAGCCCCGGCCTGAGCACCACGGCCGCGGTGCGGTTCGACCACCGGACGGAGCGCGAAGGCCCCGAGCGTGAACCAGATCAGCCCGAGGAGCATCACGGTCCGGGGGCCCGCTCCGGTCCCGACCGAGCGCCCGACGGCGTCCATGGTCAGGCCGCCGATCGCCACCGCGAAGGTGGTCGACGAGGCGGTCACGACATTGGACAGGCCCATGTACCGCCCCGACGCGGCTTTCGGGATGATGTCAGTCATCAGCGCCCAGTCGACCGACAGGAAGGTGCCCTGCGACGATCCGAGGAGGGCGGCGCCGATCGTCGCCAGCGTGAGGTTCGGAGCGAGGGCAACCAAGATCAGGCCAACCATCCCGATGGCGGTGCAGCCCCAGATCACCGGCTTGCGCCCGATCCGGTCCGACAGGCGTGATGCCGGGATGATCGAGAGCACCGCCGCGAGCGTGGCTGCGGCGAGGAGCTGGAGGACCGCGCTGTCGATGTCCGACTCGGCGATGCCCAGGCTGCGGGGCAGGTAGAACAGCAGGAAGTTCACGAGGCTCGCGCCGCCCATCAGGATGAACAGCCGTGAGATGAGCAGCCAGACGTAGCTCCGTTCCTTGAGGATGTCGGTACCCCACGTCTCGGCGGCGATCTGCAACCAGGATCGGCCCTCGCGGGGCTTGGCCGGCGGCCCTTTCGGGACGCGGAGGACGACGCTGAGCATCGTTATGATCTCGATCACCGCGATCGCCCCAACAGCCAGCCCGACGTTGCCTTCAGCCGTCGCGATCGCAGCCAGCCCGAACCCGAGCACGTTGCCGAATACCTGCATCAGCCCGACCATCGCGCTGGCCAGGCCCACCTGGCGGTCCGGAACGAGGTCGGGAACGTAGCCCTGGAAGGCACCGCGCGCCGTGTTGGTGCTGAACTGGAGGAGCGTCACGAACGCGGCAATCGCGAGAAGCGAGTTGGCGGTCGCGATCCCGACCAGGAACACGACGTCCAGGACGGCCCCGAACACGATGTATGGCTTGCGCCGGCCCCATCGGGTCGTCGTGTAGTCGCTGATCGATCCCACCGTCGGCTGGACAGCCACGGAGAACAGGAACGTCACCGCGGCGATGAACGCCAAAGCGCTGCCTTCGGTGCCGGGCGTGACGATGTCGCCGAACTCAAGGCGCGCCTGGATCGTCGCGTTGACGACGGCGTCGATCGAGGTGAGCCCGAGCCAGAACGCCGAGATGCGGATCAGGGCGCTGATCGGGAGGGTGGCGCTAGGGCGGGTGCCCTCGGCGGCGGGGACGTCGTCGATCCCGAGGCGTGCGACAGACTCGGTCATTTCGGTTCCCCTCCGGCGCCTCCCGCAAGGCGTCATCGACTCCCCGGTCTGCAGTGTGACGCGTCAGCGCAAGTGGTGTTACACGCGGATCGTGCGCTCGTATTCCGGGAAGTAGCGGGCGATCACGGGAAGGTCGAACGCGCGGAGGATCGATTCCTTCGGCTCACGCGAGAGCAGGAACAAAAAGGACCGCCGAACGAGGTCCGCGGGGTCGTCGGCGGCGGATGCGAGCCGCTCGAGGTCCGCGCGCGTGACGCGGACCTGGTGGTGCGTGCGCGAGCCGTCCGAGTCGGCGACGACGACCTGGCACGTCCAGCCGTCGGTGGTCCGTGTCGCTTCCACGGTGATCTCGGTCACGGGCGTTCGGCTCCCTGGCAGCGCGGGCACCAGTAGGTGGTCCGCGGCGTCTCGCCGGGCAGCGGCTCGGACCGGATCGCGGTCCCGCATCGGGCACACGGCCGTCCAGTACGCCGGTAGACGTGCAGCGGAGCGCGACCCGGCGCCATCCCGACACTCGCCGTCAGCAGGCGCCGTGCCGTGTCGACGAGGCGGCGGAGCGTGTCGTCGTCGACATCCCCGACCCGTTCGAGCGGATCCACCCGCTCCGCAAAGAGGGTCTCGTTGCGCCAGATATTGCCGATGCCCGCGAGTGCGCGCTGATCGAGCAGCGCCGCGCTGATCGTCTGGTCACGGCGACCCGCGTCGCGCAGCCGCCGGAGGGCCTCATCGCGGTCGAAATCCGCCGCGAGGAGGTCGGGACCGAGCCGGCTCAGCGACGGATGGAGTGCTTCTGCCCGCTCCTCGAAGAGCTCGACCACGGGCGCGTCGAAGCAGACCGCGACGGCGCCCGGGACCTCGAGCACGAGGCGTGCGCGCGATGGCGGCCGGCGCCACCGTTCGCCCGGCCGGTAGCGGTGCCACGAGCCGTTCATGCGCAGGTGTGTGCGCAGCTCGAGGTTCCCGTCGAACCGGATGAGCAGGTTCTTGCCGAGCGCTTCGACGGAGCGGATCTCGCGACCGACGATCCGTTCGACCTGGGGTAGTGCTCCCGGACCGCCAGTGCGCGCCGCGGTTACCGTGCGGCCCACGAGATAGGCCCGCAGCCCGGCCGCCGTTCGATGAAGCGTGTCGCCTTCGGGCATCGTGGTGGGGTGGCCTCAGACCCGAGCGGTCGGCGCCGTCCTCGATGCGGCCGAGGCGCGGAGGGTGAGCCCGCGATAGCCGGGGACGAAGCCCGCATCCAGGAGCGCGGGGCGGAACGGCGACTCGGCCACGGGCAGTCCGTCGACCTTCGTGACGACGAGCTCGCGGAAGCGGCCGTCGGCCACGAGGCTCGCCAGGGCCCGCAGTGCCGCCCGGGCGACCTCCGGGTCGTCGGCCGGCGCCAGGACCTGAAGGGTCGAACCACCGCGCTCGAGATACAGCGCCGCTTCGCCGTCGACCAGGACGACGTACGCCCCGGCGGCCCGCTGCAGTGGCCTCCGGTCCTTGTCGCCGCGGCGCCGCCACGGCATCGCAGCACCGTACGGGTTGGCCGGATCGGCCGCCGCGAGGACATACGCGGCGCGCGCCGCCGGGACCGCGTCCGATGGCTCGCGCACGGCTCGAAGGCGGTCGAGTGCGCCCGCCAGCGCGAACTGCGCCGCACCGAGGCCATCGACGAAGTAGCCGCGCCGGATCCGGCCGGCTTCTTCGAGGGCACGCAGGACGGGGTACACGGCACTGAACCCGCCCTCGATTCCCTCGCCGGCGACGGCTTCGCGGGTCAGCACGCCGTGGCGCTCGAGCAGCGCCAGGCTCTGCGCATGGAGGCGTTCCGTGGGCGAGACCTGCGCCGCCTCGACCAGGGACCAGCGTCCCGCCGCTTCGGGCGGACCGAGCGCGGTCAGCCGGCCGGGGCGACGCCGCGAGTCCCGGCCGGTCCGCTTCCAGCGCAGTGCCCGAAGCGGGGCAAACGTGTCGTTGGTGACTTCCCCGGCCCACACGAGATCCCACAGCGCATCGAGGACGTCGCGGTCCGAACCGCCACCGGCCGCACCATAGAGCTCGCGGTAGAACGACGCGCCGCGCCGCCCAAGGTGCTCGCGGATGGCATCGTGGCGCGGCCCGGACGGCCGGTCGGTATCGTCCAGGACGGTCGCGGGCCGAAGCGCGTCCTTGCCGGGCCGGTACAGGCAGATGCGGCCATCGTCGCGGCCGAGGCTCCCCCGCCCGACCCAGGCGACCTCGCCCAGCGATCCCAGCTCGTCCAAGAGCCGCGGCTGGTATCCCGGGATCCGCGCGGGCAGCACGTCCCGTTCGAGGACGGAGGCCGGGATCGCCAGCCCCGCGAGCTGGTCGACGACGGTCGCGAGGCGTTCCAGCGCCGCCGAGCCACGGAACGGCGGTTCGGCACTCCCCACAGGGGCGATCCCGTGCCATTCGGGCAGGAACCGCGCGAGCGCCTGCGGATCCACCGGCTCCACTTCGCGGCGCAGCCGCGCCAGCGAGCGGCGGCGAAGCAGCCGCAGCACGTCGGGATCACACCACTCTCGCTCTGCGCCGCCAGGCCGGAACTCCCCGCGCAGGATCGTCCCCGCGACCAGCAGCCGTTCAAGGGCATCCTCCACGGCCTGCACGGGCAGGCCCCAGCGGCGTGCCGGTTCGTGGGTCAGGAACGGACCGTGCGTCCGCGCCCACCGGGCCAGCAGTCCGTCGAGCGCGTTGACGGCCGGCGCCAGGAAGGCGGTTGGCACGCCGGCCGGGGCTTGCACCCCGACGCCGTCCCGGTAACGGGCCACGTCCTCCATCGCGATCCAGCGGCCCTCGCCTGCGATCCGCACCGTGACCGCCCGACGCGTCCGGACGAGCTCCTCGAGCCGGACCTTGGCCGTCGGCTCGCCGCCCTCGCTTCGGGCTGCCACCTCGTCGGGCGACAGGTCGCCGAGCCGTCGCAGGAGGTCGTGCACCTGGTCGGCAGACGTCGCCTGCCGCTCCTCGGTCAAGGCTTGGAGCGACAGTTCGAGATCCGCCAGCGCCTCGGCGTCGAGCAGCTCGCGCAGCTCCTCCTGGCCGAGCAGCTCGCGCAGCAGGTCGCGGTCGAGCGTCAGGGCGCCGGCGCGGCGCTCGGCCAGCGGCGCATCGCCGTCGTACATATAGGCCGCGACGTAATCGAACAGCAACGAGCTGGCGAACGGCGACGCGCGTAGGGTCTCGACGCTGTGGATGGCGATGTCGCGCCGGGTAACGCCCTCGAGGACCTCGCGCAGGGCGGGCAGGTCGAACACGTCCGACAGGCACTCGCGATAGGTCTCGACGAGGATCGGGAAGCTCCCGTACCGACTGGCGACGGCGAGCAGGCCGGCTGCCCGCTGGCGCTGCTGCCAGAGCGGTGTGCGAGTTCCGGGCCGGCGACGCGGCAGCAGGAGTGCCCGTGCCGCGTTCTCGCGGAACCGACTCGCGAACAGCGCGGACGACGCCACCTGCCCGACGACGAGGTCCTCGACCTCCTCGGGGTCCGGGAACAGCAGGTCCTCGACGCCGTCGAGGCTCGCATCGCCTTCGGGCAGGCGGATCGCGATCCCGTCGTCGGACCAGATCGTCTGGATCTCCATGCCGAGCCGTTCCTGCAGGCGCGCTTCGAGTGCCAGGGCCCACGGCGCGTGGACGCGACCTCCGAATGGCGTCAGCAGGCACAGCCGCCAATCACCGAGCTCGTCCCGGAAGCGCTCGACGACGATCCGCTGATCGGTGGGCAGGGAGCCGGTCGCGTCGCGCTCGTCCTCGAGGTACATCAGCAGGTTGTCGGCGGCCCGCTCGTCGAGATCGTGCGCTTCGCGGAGGCGGGCGGCGGCGGCTCGCCGGCCCGGGTCGCCACGGGCCAGGTCCGCTTCCAGCTCGCCGACGAAGGCGCCGAGTGCGCGGCCCAGCTCGATCGGGCGCCCGACGGCGTCGCCGTGCCAGAAGGGCAGCTTGCCCGGGACTCCGGGCGCCGGGCTCACGATCACCTGGTCGTGGCCGATCTCCTCGATCCGCCAGCTCGAGGCGCCGAGCGTGATGACCTCGCCCACCCGGCTTTCGTACACCATCTCCTCGTCGAGCTCGCCGACGCGCCGGCCTGGCGTTCCGGCCTCGCCGACCATGAACACGCCGTACAGGCCGCGATCCGGGATCGTGCCGCCGCTGGTGATCGCCACGACCCGCGCGTCACGGCGGCCATCGATCGTGTCCGTTACGCGGTCCCACACGACGCGCGGCTTCAGCTCGGCGAACTCGTCGCTGGGGTACGCGCCGCCGAGCATGCCGAGGACGCCTTCGAGCACGTCCCGGCTGAGCGTCTCGTAGGGCGCCGCTCGGTTGACGACCGCCAGCAGCTCGTCGACCTGCCAGCGGTCCATCACGGCCATCGCCACGATCTGCTGGGCCAGCACGTCGAGCGGATTGCGGGGCATCGTCGTCGCTTCGATCGCGCCCTCGTGCATCCGGCGGGTCACGACCGCCACCTCGAGCAGGTCGCCGCGGTACTTCGGGAAGATCACGCCCTTGCTCGGCGCGCCGACCTGGTGACCGGCCCGGCCTACCCGCTGGAGCCCGCGGGCCACCGAGGTCGGGCTCTCGACCTGGATTACCAGGTCAACCGCTCCCATGTCGATGCCGAGCTCGAGGGATGAGGTGGCCACCAGCGCAGGAAGGCGGCCGGCCTTGAGCTCCTCCTCGATCTGGAGACGCTGCTCGCGGGCGATGCTGCCGTGATGGGCGCGGACGAGCTCCTCGCCGGCAAGCTCGTTGAGGCGCTGCGCGAGCCGCTCGGAGAGCCGGCGGCTGTTGGTGAAGACGATCGTGCTCTTGTGGTCGCGGACCAGCTCCAGGATCCGTGGGTGGATGGCCGGCCAGATGCTGCTCCTGGCCTCGGGGTTGAGCGCCGGACCACCGGGCTGCTCGTCGAGCGGAAGCGGCTCGCCGAGCGCGGTCATGTCGTCGACCGGGATGACCACCTCCAGATCCAGCGGCTTGCGGGCGCCGGCGTCGACGACGGCGACCTCCCGCCCCGGGCCGGTGCCACCGAGGAAGCGGGCGATGGTCTCGAGGGGCCGCTGTGTGGCGCTCAGTCCGATGCGCTGCGCGGGTTGCGTCTTCTCGGCTCGAAGGTGCTCGAGACGTTCGAGGCTCAGCGCGAGGTGGGCGCCGCGCTTGCTGCCGGCGATGGCGTGAACCTCGTCAACGATGACGTGCTCGACGCGGCGGAGCGCGTCGCGGGCCTGGCTCGTAAGCATCAGGTAGAGCGACTCGGGCGTGGTGATCAGGATGTCCGGCGGGCGTCGGGCAATCTCGCGGCGGTCCTCCTGGGACGTGTCGCCGGTGCGGCTTGCCACGGAGATGCGCGGTTCCGGCTCGCCGAGCCGGGCGGCAGCGAGTGCGATCCCGGCGAGTGGTGCGCGCAGGTTGCGCTCGACGTCGTAGGTCAGGGCCTTGAGCGGGCTGATGTACAGGACGCGGACGTGGCCGGGCTGTTCGCGGGTGGGCGGCGGGCTCGGGTCGCGGACGAGGCGGTCGAGGGCGTACAGGAACGCGGCGAGGGTCTTGCCACTCCCCGTTGGCGCGTGGATGAGCGTGTGGTCGCCACGGGCGATGGCCGCCCAGCCCTCGGCCTGCGCCTCGGTCGGCGCCTCGAAGCTCGTCGCGAACCACTCACGCACGGCCGGGCTGAACGGGGCGAGCGGGTCCGTGGGGGCGAGCGTGGCCATGGGACGTGCCAGTATAGGTCCGTACCTCCAATTCGACCAGATGTTCTACGCCGATGCAGCCGGTTCCCTCAGCGTGCTGTGCAAGCTCGCCACCTCCTGTCAACAACCCTGCCTGGTTCGGCGGCGCTGGCCCGTGGCCAACGATTTCGTGAGTTCCGTGGCGCCGATCGGGCCTTCGCCACCGTTCGTCGGCCGGCGGCCAACGATTTCGCGAGTTCCGTGGCGCCGATCGGGCCTTCGCCACCGTTTGTGGGCCGGCGGCCAACGAAAGGTCGCGGGGAGCGACCTCGCATGTGCTACCCGCCGAAAACACTGGCCGGCGGCCAACAACCGTTCGAATAAGCGCCAGCGAAGGGCTTCGGTATGTCATTGCGGCGATGCAACGTTGCTTACCAACGAGCCGCAAACGGCCACGGACGCTCGCCGGGCGTAGTGCGACCCGGATTCGGGACCAGCTTGGAGCCCAGCTCCGAGATCTCAGGACCGATGCGGGGATCAGCCTTCGATCGCTCGCTGGTGCCGCAGGTATCGACCCCGGATACCTGGCCCAAGTGGAGCATGGCCTTCGCGAGCCGAGCATCTCCGTCCTGGCAGCGATCGGCGACGCGCTCGGCGCGGATCTCGTGGTTCGCCTCTACCCGAACACTGGCCCGCGCATCCGGGACCACATCCAGGCGGCGATCGTCGAGGAGTTGCTCCGGATCGCCGATCCGCGCTGGCGCCGGTTCACCGAGGTGCCGGTGTATCGGCCGGCGCGGGGGCGGGTCGACGCGGTATTGCACGATCCGGGGGCGGCGGTCGTCGTCGCGACGGAGGTCCATTCACAGGTCCATCGGCTCGAGCAACAGCAAGGCTGGGCCAACCTCAAGGCCGAGTCGCTCCCATCGGCCGATTTCTGGCGTCATCTTGATCGTGAGCCGGCCGTCAGCCGGCTCCTCGTGTTGCGATCGACGAAGGCAACGCGCGAACTGGCGAAGCAGTTCGAGTCGACGCTTGGGGCGGCCTATCCGGCTCGTGCCGCGGATGTGTTTGCCGCTCTCAGCGGCAATGCGAATTGGCCGGCCAACGGACTGCTCTGGGCCGATGTGACAGGCGATGTCGTTCGCATCCTTGATCGGCCACCGCGTGGTGTCATGCTGGGCCGATGATGCGGCTGGCCCTGGTCGCAGGTGCGTTGCTCGTGGCGTTCGCGATACCCGCGCCAACCTTCGCTTGCAGTCCACCGTTCAACCCGACGATCGAGGAGCTCGGGCCCGACCAGGTCGTTGTCGTCGGCACGATCGGTGAGCCCGTCGACGGCGGACGCCACTTCCACGTCGAGCGCGCGTTCAACAGCCCGATGACGACGCCAATCGTGATCGCGTTCAAGGACGGCGAGCCCGTGGGCGATTGCAGCTACCCGGTCCACGCAGGGGAACGGCTGACCATCGCGCCCATCATGGGAGTGGGAGGTCGTCTCAGCGCCGACATGGGCACCCTGCAGGCGGACCCGGCGACCGCGGCCGGGCAGCGCTACCTGGCCGAAGCGGAGCGGCTGTTCGGGCCCGGCTCGATTCCGGGCCAGGCGGAACCGGTCCAGGAAGGTGTGTCCAGCGTGGCCGTCGTTGCGCTTGCCCTGGGCGTGCTCGTTGCGGTCACGCTGGTGGTCGCGGTCCGGCGGTCACGTACCGGCTGATCAGCCGAGCGAGGCCTCGAATGAAAGCGGGTCGATCGAGCGCACGGGTCCGTCGGAAGGACGAACCGCGAACCCGGCCCGTTCGAACAGGCTCCGGGCGATCGAAACGCGAGCGGACGGGTCGAGCGGGTCGATCCAATCGCGTTCGGCGACGGTCAGCGTGGCCGACAGCGGTTCGTCGGCGGGTCGGAACGACCGCACGTGAGTCTCGAGCATGGCTGTCGCCAGTCCGTGCCCGCGGTGTTCCGGGGCGACGCCGACGGACAGGATCTCCCGCCCGCGGCCCGCGGTCGACGCGGCCGACACGACCGCCCCGACGACAACGTCCTGGACTACGGCCGCCGTGACGCTGAGCCGGTCGCCCGGTCGAGTCTGCAGGGACGTGAGGGGAATCGCGGCAACGCCGGCCGCGATGCTGACGTCCGCGTCGAGCCGCGCGTGGACGGTCGGAGCGCCGGCGGGGACGGCGGCGTACGTCGGGTTGGGAACGGTGAGCGGATCCCACCAGTCACGCGTGACGGCCTCGCGGATCAGCGCGGGAAGCAGCGCCGCGCCAACCGCGGAAGCCGTCTCGCGAGAGCGCTCTTCCGCGGCCGCTTGCGCGGCGTCGAAGGGTACCCCAGCGTTCGGCGGGTCCACGAACGTCTCGGGCGGCGGCGCCTGTCCGTGGCGGGCTGCCTCATCGGCCCAGCGCTCGCGCCACGCCACGGGCGTCGAGCTAGGCACCTCGCGATGTGCCCCGGCGAGCCATACCAGCGACCACGAGCGCGGAACCACCCGGTAGGCGTCGTAGCCCCCACCACCCGTCGCCAGCCAGCGACCGCCCGCCCAGCGGTGCGCGACCGCGTCGACGATCCGTGCCGCCTCGCCCATCGCGGTCGTCGTCACGCGCAGATGAGCGAGCGGGTCGAACGCGTGCGAGTCGGCACCGTGCTGCGAAACGACGACATCGGGCCGGAAGGAGGCCGCGAGCGCCGGCGCCAGCAAGCGAACCGCCTCGAGCCACGCCCCTTCCCCCGTCCCGGGTTGCAGCGGCACGTTGATCGATGTCCCGGCCGCCCTCCCCTCCCCTATCTCGTCCGCGAACCCCGTTCCGGGGAACAGGTACCGCCCCGTCTCGTGGATCGAGAACGTAAGCACGCCCGGGTCGGCGTAGAACAGGTCCTGCACGCCGTCGCCGTGGTGGACGTCGAAGTCCAGGTACAGGACGCGGAGCCCGTCACGGCGCGCGCGGGCAATCGCCAGCGCCACGTCGTTGTAGATGCAGAACCCGGACGCCCGGTCGCGCATGGCGTGGTGCAGCCCGCCGCCCGGATGGAACGCGTGGTCCACGTCGCCGCGCAGGATCGCCTCCATCGCCTGCAGCGATCCACCGGCGACCATGGCGCCCGCCGCATGCATGCCCCGGAAGGGCGGCACGTCGCCATATTCGGCGATGCCCGCATTCGGCAGCCCGAACGGATCAGCTGAGAACCCCCGAACCACGCGCACGAACTCCGGCGAGTGACACGCCTCCAGCTGCGCATCCGGAACTGGCTCGGGCGCCATCCCCGGCTCCGCCCCCACCGCCGCCAGCAGGTCGATCGCTGGCCCGAAGCGTCGCGGCGTCAGCGGGTGGCTCGGTCCGAAATCGTACGAGGTCGAACGCGGACCGTAGACCAGCAGCATCGGCGCACCATAGCCGGGCTTGGCCGCGGGCGGGAGGCGCTACCATCACGCCATGCCGGTCGACATCATCGTCGTACTCCTGATCATCCTCGGCATCGTCGTCATCCTGCGCGGACCCAAGACGCTGCCCAAGTGGGGCGAGGCGCTGGGCCAGGCAGTCCGTGGCGCGCGAACCGAGGCGACGAAGGCCCAGAGCGAGATCCAGAAGCGCCTCGACGAACCCGACGCGACCGACGACGACAGCCGGCCCTCCGCCTGACGCGCCCCGCAGGACATGCACCTCGGCTACGGTCTGCTCACGGCCCAGCACCACCCCAACGACCGGCGCTCCGACGTCGAGATCTATCGCGAGATCGTCGACCTCGCCGTCGAAGCCGAGCGGATCGGTCTCGAGTCGGTCTGGACCAGCGAGCATCACTTCGTCGACGACGGATACATGCCGTCGCAGCTGCCCGTGCTCGCAGCGATCGCCGCGCGAACGGAGCGCATCGCGCTGGGCACCGGCGTCCTCCTGGCGCCGATGTTCGATCCCCTCCATCTCGCCGAGGACGCCGCGACGCTCGACGTCCTGTCGAACGGTCGCCTGGTTCTCGGGCTCGGCATCGGCTGGCGTGCGGAGGAGTTCGTGGGCCTCGGTGGTGGCGAGGGACACAGGGGGCGCCGACTCGAGGCGATCATCGAGGTGCTGCGACAGGCGTGGGGCGACGGCCTCGTGACCGGTGACACCGAGGGCCTCTACCGCTACCCCGAGCACGGCTTCAGCGTGACCCCGAAGCCTGCACGCGATGGCGGGCCGCCGATCTGGATCGGTGCCGGCGCGCCGGTCGCCATCGAGCGGGCCGGGCGCGTCGCCGACGGCTACATCTCCAGCAGCGCGAGCGCGGCGACGATGGCCGAACGCGTGGCGCTCGTCCGCCGGGGCGCAGAAGCCGCAGGGCGCGACCCGTCGGGGGTCTCCATCGCCGTCCACCGGCCCACCTTCACCTGGCGCGATGGCGACGCCTGGTCGGTGGTGCGCGACTACGCCCACTACATGACCTGGAAGTACGCGGACATGGACGATGCCTATGGCTCCCGCGACCGGCGGCTGCCGCCGGCCCTCACTGCCGAGACCGAGGCGTCCCTCCTCAAGCGCTCGATCGTGGGCACGCCCGAACAGGTTGCCGAACAGATCGCCGAGTACCGCAATGTGCTCGGGCCGAATGGCCACTTCATCGCGCGGGCATACTTCCCCGGCCTTGACCCGGGCATCCAGCGCGAGACGATGCGGATCTTCGGGGAAGAGGTCCGGGCCTTGCTTGGCTGACCTCGCCGCCCTGCTCCGCCGGCCCGGACCGGGAAACCACGCCGCGACGGTGTCGCTCGCTGGGCGGGACGTGCGCACCCTCGTGGACCTGCCGCCGCTGCGCGATCACCTGCTGTTCGTCGGACTCAGCCCGTCGCCCGAGAGCGTGGAGGCGGGCCATTACCAGCAGGGCAAGCTCGGGCGGACGTTCTGGCGGCGGCTGATGCTGGCCACGCTGCTGCCGGCCGGGACCGCCGTCGAGGGCGCCGACGACGCGCTGGTGGCGGTCGGGCACGGCATCACGGACCTCCTGAAGACGCCGGCCCGGGGCGACGACCCGTCGGACGCCGAGCTTCGATCGGGCGTGGGACCGCTGTGGCAGAAGGTCGCGATCTGGCGTCCTGCCGCGGTCGTTTTCATCGACAAGCGCGCCGGCGTTGCCTGCGCCGGCCGTCCGCTGGCCGAGTCGTGGGGACAGCTCGACGGCGTGGCGCTCGCTGGCCGGCCGTGCTTCCTGATGCCGGGCACCTACGCGTCGACCGAGGAGGTCGACGAGGGCCTCAACTTCCTGCGCAACCTGTCTGCGGCACTGCCCCACGATCGGCCGTGACCGGTGGGCCGAACGGATCTTGACGCCATCCGTACCGAACCGATCGTGGTGCACAACACCGATCGGGAGGCGCTGTCATGACCTGGGAGGAAGCAGAACAGAAGTCAAAGCCGGTGCTCCGCTGCCCGCTGTGTGACGGCAGGGAGTTCGAACAGCAGCAGGGACGGATGGACTCGCGCTGGGGCATCACGTCGCACAAGCTCGTGCTCATGATCTGCCAGCGCTGCGGACTGGTCCTCCAGTTCTCCGCAGGACGCGGCCTCTTCGACTTCGACTGAAGGCTGCCGGATCGCGCTGATCGTGGGCGATCTACGTCACCTGCTCCACGTCCGGCTCCAGGCCGCCTTCGGACGGCAGTCCGAGCCAGAACGCCACCAGCAGCAGGACCCATAGCACCGCCAGGACGCCCAGCAGCAGCCGGTAGACCTCGAACACCGCGGGCACCTGGCTCTCCGTCGGTCCGATCACCCACACGACCAGGTTCAGCACGGCCGCGAGCATCGTCACAAGCACGTTGCCCGCAGCGACGATGGCGGTGAGCCCCCAGGCGACATGGGGCTGTTCACCGGCGGCCCAGCCCCGAACGGCGATCCACGCGAGGTACGTCCAGGCGAGATTGGTGGCCACCTGCGCGGCCAGGCTGAGCAGTGTCGTCACGACGTGCTCCTGCGGCCACGGCCAGACGACGAACGCGGTGATCGCGGGCGCGAGAAGCGCTGCGAGGAGCAGCAGGCTGCGGACGCCGGACGCCCCGGTGCGGTCCTCGAACTGCCGTGCATCATCGAGGCCGATGGCGATGTAGGTCACGGCGAACACGCGGATGAGCGCCTGGATGATCGAGTAGCCCGTGCTCGCCAGCGTCGCCGTCTCGACGTCGACGTCTGACTGGACGATCCCTTCAAGCACGACGTCGCGAAGGGCGTCCACGAGGGTCAACGCGGCAAGGAGCACGACCCCGAGCGTGATCGCCGGCATGATCCGATGCGCGGACGGGTGGCGGAGGAACAGCGCCGCCCCGATGAGCGGCACGGCGAGCCCTCCGATGGCGCCGATCACGGCCTCGGCGGCGTCGACCGGATGCCCAATCTGAAGCGATCGGATCTGATCCCACTGGCCGAACGCCTCGAGCAGGGCAAGGGCGATGAACGGCCAGACTCCAAGCGGAACCCGGGTCACCGCGGCCGGCAGCTGCGGTCCCCGTGGCTCGACCCACTCCTGGTTCATGGGCGGACTGTACGTGTCAGGCTGGATGGCCCGCGAGGCGGACCCTCGGCTGGATCGCATCGATGCGAGCACGCGACGATGTCCAAGCGGCATCGTCGGCGGGGCCGGGAATCATCCGCGCCCCGCGACGCCCGTCCAGGTCACCGGTGAAGGCGACACCGCCGATGGCGTCGACGAACGTGAGGTGATCCGGCCGCGGACCGGGCGTGGGGATCACCTGCAGCGGCACGTCGCCCACCTGGACCACGTCGTGCTCGCCGACCTCGATGACGGCGTATGGCAGGCGTCGTCCCGCACCCGGGCCTGCGAGCACGCGGATCCCCAGGCGTTCCGCCAGTCCCTCTGCCCCCGCGTGGTGGTCCGGGTCGGCGTGCGTCAACGCGATCCCCGCGAGCCGGCCACCCCGTTCGTCGACGATCTCCAGGCAGCGCTCGAGCGCCGGCCCGGTGGGATCCCCGGGGTCAACCAGCACGATGCGGCGATTGCCCACGAGGTACGAACTGACCGGCTGTCCGGCGACGCCGCCGCCTGCCGGCATGACCACCCGAACGACATCGGCGGCGGGCTCGTCGACGACGACGTCGCCGAGCGGGCCCGGCGCCAGGCGAGCGAGGTCGGCCAGGTCCGCGAGGTGCTCCAGCTGCTGCAGCGTCGAGCTCGTCGGCAGCCACATCCCGATCCGCCCGTCGGCCATCGCCTCGAGCGCGTCGGCGGGTCGGAACCACTCGAGGGCCACGACTTCTCCGCTCGCGATGGTTGGGTCGGGCGCGTCCGCGGGCAACACCGCGGCGAAGAAGCGGGCATCGAAGCGGCGCGGATAGCCCGGAGGCGTCACCCACCGCGACAACGGCTGGAGCAGGTCGGTCCGTAACCGGAGGTCGAGCTGTTTCGCGAGCGCGCCGAACTCGGCTGAGCCCTCCACGAGGGCGGCCCGCGCGGCAGCAAGGTCGCTGGACGCTGCCGTCGAGTCGGCCAGCAGGATCCCGCTCTCCTCCCACAGCTCGCGGATCGCTGCCACCAAGATCGCGGCGTCGCGGTCCGCCCCATCCGCTGCATCCACGCGACCGCCCGGGAACACGTGCATGTCCGCGGCGAAGGCCATCGTCGTCGGACGGTGGGTCAGCAGCACTTCGATGCCGGCCGGCGCCTCGCGCAGGACCACCACGGTCGCCGCCGGGATGGGAACGACCGGTTTGGCCGCCATGGACGTCAGAACCTGAGCTGGTAGGCCCACAGCCACTGCCCCCGCGCGTACTGCCAATCCCGTTCGGCGTCGCGCTCGAAGCCCAGCGACGCATACAGACGCTGTGCCGGGACGTTGGCAGGACGCGTATACAGCGCCACGCCCGATCGGCCCTCGCGGCGGGCGCGCTCCAGGCACGCGAGTGTCAACGCGCGACCGACCCCAAGCCCCTGGGCGGAGGGGTGGACCGCGAGCATCCGGATCCCCGCCTCACCCTCCTTCTCCAGCTCGGACATCGGGTTGTCGGGCCCCGGCACGTAGGTCACGCCGCCGAGCAGCGTGCCGTCCTGCCCAACGGCCACGAGCAGCGGGCACGCCCCCGCCCGCGCAGCGACATCCTGCAGCTCATTCCGATAGCCGTCATCGAGATGGTCGCGGTTGCCCTCGTACGCATCCAGCGTGATCCGGGCGACGGCGGGGTAGTCGGACGGCAGGATCGGCCGGATCGTGAATGCGGCCGTGGCAAGCGCTTCGCGCCTGTCAGGTGACACTCGCCGGCTCCTCCAGCTGCGCACGCATGGCGGCCGCGTCCGTCACGGGCAGGCGGCAGGCGAAGCCACGGCACACGTACGCCGTTGGCACGCCGCCGACCATCGCGCGCTCGCGCAGGAGGGGAACCACGCTGGCGGCAGGATCGGCTGTCCCGGCCAGCACCTGGCTCGGCCGGAACCCGCTCGTGACCGGCTCCAGTAACGCCCGGGTGGCAGCGTCACCCGGATCGCCGACGACCGCCACCTCCACCACGTCTGCGAGCGCGAAGTCGATCGCCGACAGCCACTGCGCGAATGCGGTCGGGTAACGCTCGGCGAACGGCGTCACCGTCCGGATCGCCCGCTCGGCGATTGTCCGGTAGCGGGCCTCCCCGGTCCACGCCGCGAGGCGCAGCAGCACCGTGGCGGCCATGGCGTTGCCCGACGGGACCGCGTTGTCCTGCAGGTCCTTCGGCCGGGTGACGAGGCGCTCATGGTCGTCCGCCGTATCGAAGAACCCACCGGCCGCGTCCGCGAACCGATCGACCACGCGATCCATCAGCGAGCGAGCGGTCGTGAACCAGCGCTCGTCGAAGGTCGCCTCGTACAGCGCCAGCAGGCCCTCGGCAAGGTGCGTGTAGTCCTCGAGGACGCCCTGGCCGACCGCCCGGCCATCCTTCCACGACCGACCCAGGCGGCCGTCGGGTTCGAGCAGCCCACCGACGACCGCCTCTGCCGCCCGCGTTGCAGCGGCCCGATATCGGTCCTCGTCGAATAGCCGTCCGGCCTCGGCGAACGCCGCGATCGCCAGCCCGTTCCACGCGGCCAGCGCCTTGTCGTCGCGGGCGGGCTGCGGTCGTCCTCGACGCCGTTCGAACAACCGGCTCCGGGCGGCCGCGAGGCGGCCCTCGATGGCCGCTCCCGCCTCCGGGCTCGTCCGGCGCAGGATGGTCCGGCCCTCCCAGTTGCCGAGCGGCGTTACCTCGTAGTGCTCGGCGAAGAGGGCCGCGTCGTCGCCAAGGACGTCGGCGATCTCGTCGGCAGTCCAGACGAACGTCGAGCCTTCGACGCCTTCCGTATCGGCGTCCTGGCTTGCCGCAAAGGCTCCATCGGACGTCGTCAGCTCGCGCGTCATGTAGTCGAGCGCGCTTTCCGCGACGGCCCGATAGCGCACGTCGCCGGTGAGGGCCCACGCATGCACATAGACCCGAGCGAGCTGCGCATTGTCGTAGAGCATCTGCTCGAAGTGGG
>DASTYU010000019.1:0-7768 GCA_035764655.1 Candidatus Limnocylindrales bacterium | reverse complement strand
GCAGCGCGCCTGGACCCTCCTGTCATGAGCGGCGGAGCCGGAGTCAGAACCCACCTGGTGCGCAAAGCGCGGGGCCAACCCGTGTACCTGCTCGACGTATCGGCCGGCCCGGGTCGCCGGACGACAGTCCGGGGACCTCTGTGGGACGGCGTACTGAACGCCACTCCGGACGATGACACCGACGGGCCGTCGCCGATCGAGGCCTACCTCGCAGCAGTGGCAGCGTGCTTCGTCCGCAATCTCCGCTCGGTCGCCGACAGCGCCCACATCACGTTCGAAGGAGTGGAGCTACACCTTGCGGCCGACCGCTCGGACGACCAGCCGGCGGTCACGACGGTCCGGCTCGAGGCCGAGCTGACGACGGAAGCGGCAATCGCGACGGCGACGCGGGTGGTCGGACTCGCCCTCCGCTACGGAACGATCAGTCGCACGGTGGCCCGTGCGTCGCGGTTCGAGCCCCGGATCTCGGTCAACGGAACGCCAGTGGAGGTGCCCGATGTCCGTTGAGCTACCGGTTCTGCCGGACCTGCGCCTGGATCTTGCGGCGCCCAACGTCGACGGCCCGGTCGAAATCGCGACGCTGGTCGCCGACCGAACCCGGGCCGGCATCCTCGCGATCCTGCGCTCGGGGCCGCACTGCGTCTGCGAGATGGCTGCGGCGCTCGACGAGCGCCAGAACAATGTCAGCAACCACCTTGCCCGCCTCCGCGAGGCGGGGCTCGTCCGGGCTGTTCGGGGCCCGACAGACTCGCGGCGCGTCTACTACGAGCGCGACGATGAGGTGTGTCGGGCCGCGCTCGCCGCCGTCGGGATCGTCCTCGGATGACGACGCTCGCGCTCCACCGCTGGTCGATCCCGATGCGGGTCGTCGCGCCCGTCGCAATCGCTGCCTGGCTCACCGCCTGGATCCTCAACCTGCCAGCCGCGACCTGGCTGGCGTTCGACGTGCTCGCCCTCGAGCGCGGATCGCAGCTCGGCGAGGGGATCGCGTTCTTCCTGTACGACGTCCCGAAAGTGCTGCTGCTCCTGCTCGGCATCGTCACCATCGTGACCTTCCTGCGGAGCTACGTCCCGCCTGAGCGGATGCGTGCCGCGCTGGCCGGTCGCGGGATCGTGCCAGCGACGGTGGGTGCGGCGGGCTTCGGCATCGTCACCCCGTTCTGCTCGTGCTCTGCGGTGCCGCTGTTCATCGGCTTCGTCGAGGCCGGCATCCCGATGGGCGTGACCTTTGCCTTCCTGATCAGCTCGCCGATGGTCAACGAGGTCGCGCTCGTGCTGCTGTGGGGCCTCTTCGGTCCCGGCGTGGCGCTGCTGTATATGGCCGCCGGGCTGACGGTCGCGATCGTCGGTGGGCTGGTCCTCGGACGCCTCGGCGTCGAGCGCTGGGTCGAGCCCTGGGTGCTCGAGGTGCGATCCGGCGGAGGTGCAACGAGCCTGGATCTGCACCTCTCGGTCGAGCAGCGTTTGCGCGACGCCTGGGCGTACACGAAGGATCTCGTACGAAGGGTCCTCCCATACGTGCTCGTCGGGATCGGGATCGGCGCGTTCATCCACGGCTTCGTGCCGACAGAGTTCGTCGCCTCGATCGGCGGCCGCGACAACCCGCTCGCCGTTCCCATCGTGGTGGTCCTCGCGATCCCGCTCTACTCCAGTGCCGCCGGCACGATCCCGATCGTCGAGGCGCTGCTCGGAAAGAGCATGCCGCTCGGCACGACCCTTGCTTTCATGATGGCGATCGTCGCGATCAGCCTGCCCGAGTTCGTCATCCTCCGGCGCGTCATCCGCCCACGCCTGATCGCCCTGTTCGCCACCGTGGTGGTCGTCGGCATCCTCGCCGTCGGCCTGCTGTTCAACGCCCTCGGACTCTGAGAAGGGAGCACCACCATGAGGAAGATCGAGGTCCTCGGACCAGGCTGCAACAACTGCGTCCGGCTCGAGGCCAACGCCCGCGAGGCGGTCGGCATGGCCGGCGTCGACGCGGAGGTCGTCAAGATCACCGACTACGCCGCGATCATGGCCTACGGGATCATGAGCACCCCCGGCCTGGTGATCGACGGCAAGGTCGTCAGCTACGGCCGGATTCCGAGCGCGGGCGACATCGCAGGGTGGCTGACGGCGCCGATGAGCTGACCTGCGCCCGAATGAGATGCCGGGGCGACTGGCCCGTTCGCCCCGAAGAGTCAGCGCCCGTTCAGCACGGGCCGTCCGGCGTTGGCGGGCGCCAGCGCCAACTCGAGACCTGCGATGTTGACGCAGCGAACCTCGACCAGGTAGCGGATCCGCTGCAGGCGCCGAATGTCGGCTGCCGAATACTGGCGCTGATTGCCTTGCTGACGTGACGGGGTCAGCAGCCCCGCTCGCTCGTACTTGCGGAGCGTCTGCGGATGCATCCCGGTGAGACGAGACGCGACGGCCATCGTGTAGACCCCGTCGCCCTCGTCATCCACCGGTTCAGTCAATTCAGGCCGCGCGCAGAGACATGAAGTCGCGCAGCGGACTGAAACCGTTTCGGACCATCGGCGACGTTCACCTCCTTCTCCTGATACGGCTCGTGTCAAGTCATGCGCCGGAAGGCAGCACCGGAAGTCATGCCTCACACCGGGCTGAGCTGTTTGCCGCCGGAGCATGTGGCAACCTCCGCCGGCGAGGGTGTCTGATCGCCGGCGGATCCGACCGTTTCGTGGTAAGGTTGCCGCTCGCCGCGCTCCGTGGCGATGCTTCGCTTGGTCGACCCCCTTCTCGAACGGACCGTGCGTTCTAGCCATCCCTGTTCGGGAAGTGTTGGAGGTCCCATGACCACCGGTACCATCAAGAAGGTCGTCGCCGATCGCGGCTTCGGCTTCATCGTCGCCGAGGATGCGAAGGAGTATTTCTTCCATCGCGGCGGCCTCGATACCTCACTTGACTTCGACCGCCTCTCCGGCGGCGAGCGTGTCGAGTTCGAGATCGAGACGAGCCCCAAGGGCCCGCGCGCGACCCAGGTGCGGTCCGCCTAGCCCACTGGACGGCCCGCCCGAGTTCGGGCGGGCCGGTGCCAACTCGCAGGCTATCAGCGACTTCGGCGCGCATCGCGCGGGCGAGTCGACGACCTGCGGGGCACGGCGTTTCGCCGTGACGGGCATCCCACGAGGTTCCGACTGAGAGGAGCTCGTCATCGCGCGCACCGCATTCGTCTCCACCTACCCGCCACGACGCTGCGGGATCGCGACGTTCACCCAGGACCTCGCATCGGCCACGGGCGATCGCGAGATCGTCGCCCTCCATTCCGGTGAGCTGTCCCTGCCCTACTCGCTGGAAGTCCACCATCGGATCCGGCGCGACGAGCGCTCCGACTACGCACGAACCGCACGTACGCTGAGTGCCTGCGTCGAGACCGTGTCGATCCAGCACGAATTCGGGATCTGGGGCGGCCCCGACGGCCGATACGTTCTCGACTTCATCGAGGCGCTCGACGTACCGGCAGTCACGACCCTCCACACCATCCTGCGCGAGCCGACGGTCGAACAGCGTGTCGTCCTGTCCGAGCTGGTCGCACGCAGCGACGCAACGGTCGTCATGTCACGGTCTGCAGCTGCCCTGCTGACGTCTAACTACGGCGTCGATGCCCGGAAGCTGGACGTCATCCCGCACGGCGTGCCCGATCTGCCGCTCGTCGATCCAGCGTCGGTGAAAGCGGGTCTCGGCCTCGAAGGCCGCGAGGTGATCCTGAGCTTCGGGCTGCTCGGCCAGGGCAAGGGCATCGAGCTGGCGCTCGACGCCTTGCCGGCGGTCGTCGCCGAACATCCGGCCAGCTGCTATGTCATCGTCGGGGCAACGCATCCCGAGCTCGTCCGCGTCGAGGGCGAGGCGTACAGGTCTCGTCTCGTGGCGCAGGTGGAAGCGCTCGGGATGGAGGCTCACGTCCGGTTCGTCGATCGCTTCGTCGGCCGAGTCGAGCTGACCCGCTGGCTCGAGGCGGCGGATGTGTTCGTGACGCCATATCCGAAGCTCGATCAGATCGTGTCCGGGACCCTGTCGTACGCGATGGGCGCAGGCCGCGCGATCGTCTCGACGCCGTACACCTACGCTGCCGAGCTCCTGACGGACGGCCGAGGCGTGCTCGTCCCGCCTGGATCTCCCGAAGCCCTCGCGACTGCGTTGAACGACATCCTCAGTGACCGCGAGCTCCGCGCCGCTCTTGGGCAGCGGGCCTACGCCTACAGCAGGGGCATGGTCTGGTCGGCCGTCGGGGCCGAGTACCGAGCGGCGTTCGAACGCGTCACTGCCAAAGCGTCCGCCCCTCAGCCATCGGCTTCGCTCGCGGTGGTCGGTGCCTGACGTGCTACCGCTCCATCCCGTCAATCGTGGACATCTCGAGGTCCTGGGCGACGAGATCGGAATCATGCAGCACGCGAGCGGATCGCGGCCTGATCCGGCCCATGGCTACTGCACCGACGACATCGCCCGCGCCCTCCAGGTCGACCTTCTCCACCAGCGAGAGCTGGGCTGGCCGGCTGTGGCGGAAAGCGCGTGGCGGAACCTGCGCTTCCTGACCGACGCCCTCGATCGATCGATGGGCCGGTTCCGGAATTTCCGTGGAGTCGACGGCGCCTGGCTCGATGGCATGGGCTCCGAGGACTGCCACGGCCGGGCCATGTTGGCCCTCGGTGAGACGATTGCCGCGGCCCCCGACCGCGACCTCGCGGAAGCCGCGCAGCGACTGTTCGCAGACGCCCTCCCGGCAGCCCTCCGGCTCGGCCCGCTGCGCGCCCGCGCATCCGTCCTGCTGGGTTGCGATGTCGCGCAACGGGCCGCACCCACGCAGGCAACCGGACACGCCTACCGCCTGCTGGCCGAGCGGTTCCGATCGACGTTCGACTCGCGACCCGCAACCGCCTGGCCGTGGCCCGAGTCGCGGCTGACGTATGAGAACGCCCTGCCCGCGCGGGCGCTGCTCGTCGCAGGCAGGTACCTGGACTCCGCCGCGACGATCACGTCCGGCATCAAGCTCATCGACTGGCTGTTCGACGTGCAGACGGGGGCGGCAGGTCAGCTCTCGCCGATCGGCAACGGCTGGTGGCCAGCCGGCGGTGAGCGATCCCGGTTCGACCAGCAGCCGATCGAGGCGACGTCATTGCTGCTGGCCGCCGAGTCGGCGTTCGAGCACACGGGCGATCCGGCCTATCTTGTCGCGATCGAACGAGCCTACGGGTGGTTCCTTGGCGCAAACGACGTTGGCGTGGCGGTTGCCGTGCCCGAGCGCGGCGCCAGCCACGACGGTCTGACCGCCGCCGGCGTCAACTCCAACCAGGGCGCGGAATCCACCCTCATGTGGCTGATCGCACTCGAGCACGTCCGGGCGATCCGCGGAGAACAGCCGGACCTGCATCCCCAATTGGCACGCGTCCTGACGACCTCGACGGCATGACGAGGCCTCAGGACGTGATGCTCTTTGGGCGATCCGACGCCAATCCCATCCTGACCGCTGCCGACGTCCCCTACCCCGCGAACTCCGTCTTCAACCCGGGCGCCGCTCGGGTCGGCGACGAGACGGTCCTTCTGGTCCGCGTCGAGGACCTGCGGGGGATCTCCCAGTTGCACGTGGCGCGGAGCGTGGACGGTGTCACCGACTGGCGGTTCGACCCCGAGCCGCTCCTGCGCTCCGACGTGGATCGCGATCCCGAGGAGACGTGGGGCTGTGAGGACCCGAGGCTGACGTGGCTGCCCGAGCGCCAGGAGTGGGCCATCGCCTACACGGCCTACAGCCGTCGCGGTCCCCTCGTATCGCTCGCGGTAAGCCCGGACTTCAGGTCCGTGCAGCGCCTCGGTCCGGCGCTGCCGCCCGAGAACAAGGACGCCGCCCTGTTCCCACGCCGCTTCGACGGTCGCTGGGCGATGATCCACCGGCCGTCGCCGCTCCGCGGCGGCGCCCACATGTGGATCTCGTTCTCGCCCGACCTCCGTCACTGGGGAGACCACAGCCTGCTCCTCGAGGCGCGTGATGGGGCGTGGTGGGACGCGGGCAAGATCGGCCTCGGTCCTCCACCGCTCGAGACCGCCGATGGCTGGCTCGTGCTGTATCACGGTGTACACCAAACCTCGGACGGCCCGATCTACCGGGCCGGGCTTGCGCTCCTTGATCTGGCCGACCCGAGGACGGTGCTGCGGCGGACGGACGAGTGGGTATTCGGACCCGTTGAACCGTACGAGATCACCGGTGACGTCGGACGCGTCGTGTTTCCCTGTGGCTGGACCGTTGACGAAGGTGCGGACCGGCTGCAGCTCTACTACGGAGCCGGTGACAGCGTCATCGCGACGGCGAGGGCTCGGCTCAGCGAGATACTGGCGCGGGTGCAGGCCGCACGCTAAGCCCGAACCATCGTCGGACCCGTATCGGGTGCCTCGGCCCCCGCGCCAGCTTCACGCCGCGCGTGGCGGTGCTGCTACAGGCCCGCGACCGCGGGTGAAGCCGCCCCCACGCATGGCGACCGCGGCGAGGATGGCCCGCGCGGCCCATCGAAGATCGCCAGGGAGCCGTCGCCGCTCGTCGGCACCTCGCGTCCGCGGAAACGGTCGAGCTGCGTGCGGACGGCTCGGTTGTGGCGGCCGAGCAGCTCGCGCAGCGCCGAGGCGACCCGCACGCCGTCGGACCAGCGGTCAAGCCGCCGAAGTCGGTCGAAGTCCAGCCAGAGCCGTCCGCTCAGCCTGCCCAAGGCGCCAACCGATCAAGATGCTGACCGGTTGGAATTAGTAACCGAGTGGCTCCGGCGGGCGGGAGCTGGCCGTGTACTGAATTCCCGTGGCATTGCCGAGAGCGAGATCGCACTCCCACACCCGACTCGATCACGCGAGTGGCTGAAGGTGGCGCTCCTTGTCTGTGGCAGGTGCCACCACGTGGTCGAGCGGAGCTCGCCCGTGCAGCGCCACTGCCCAGCCTGCACTGCGGAACTTCGGCGGTTGCGAGGTCCCCGCGCGATGGTCCGTCGACGGCGGGCCCGTTCGTGGAGTTGCTCACGGACGAGGAGCGGCGAGCTCCGGGCCATTACCGTGACCCCGATTGGAGCGTGAAGGACCTGATCGCGCACATGGGCAGGTGGATGGCCGAGGCGCGGGTGCAGCTGCTCGACATCGCCGCGCGGTCGTACGTGCCTCACGAAGTCGACGTGGACGCCCTGAACGCGGCGACATTGGCGGAGTTGAAGGCAGAGCCGTGGGATGCCATCTGGACTCGGACGAATGACGCCAGGGCCTGGATGTTGGAGGGGTGGTTCGGTCTGCGGGGCCTGCATGAGGCTGCGAACCAGTGGATCCGCAGGGCCGGCGCCGAGCACTACGGCGAGCATCTCAGCCGGCTCCGCGACTGGGTAGCTGAGCTGATCGAGCTGAGGAACTGCCCAGTGGTGGACGAGTGGGAGGGCTGAGCCGGCGACCTGACCCGTGACGGAGGAGCACGGCGTGCTGCTCGTCGCGACGACCGGCGCGACCTGGGCCTTGACAAGGTGGCCGTACACTGGGATTGGTCGAAATCTTGGGCCCTGCCGATGCTCGACGCGCCGCAGCGGATCCACGTCGTCTGTGAGGACGCTGACGCGCGGCGCTTCCGAGAGAAGGAGGCCGCAGCGATGTACGACGAGCCGCTCCTCAACGCTTACCACAACGCGAGCACGGATCCCGACGACCTGCCCGCCGAGCTAGCCGCGTTCATGCTCGCCGCCGACCCGGTCCTCGCGAATGCCGCCGAGCTCACCAGGGTCGTGACACGAGCCCACCAGGGTGCGGCCACCCAGCT
>DASTYU010000018.1:0-7357 GCA_035764655.1 Candidatus Limnocylindrales bacterium | reverse complement strand
TGCAGCTCGCGATCATGGCCCAGGACCAGGCGGTGCTGGTGTCGATCCCGGGCATCGGCAAGAAGCTGGCCGACCGGATCATCTTCGAGCTCAAGGAGAAGGTCACGGCGGCGGGCGTTGCAGCCGCGCCCGTGTCGGCACTCGGCGCGGAGGCCGGCGAGGGCGAGGTGGTCGCGGCCCTGCAGGCGCTGGGCTACTCGCTGTCGGAGGCCCGCGTGGCGTCACGCGCGGCCATCGCCGAGGCGGGCGTGGGGTCGTCCCTGGAGGACCGGGTCAAGGCCGCGCTTCGCAGCCTGGTCCGGGAGTAGGACGTGCCTTGCCCGCCCAACAGGGTCGGCCTCGGCAACCCGAAGCTTCGGACCCAGCTCCATGGCTTAGTCGACGTAGAAGGTCATCGAGTTGACCATCGCGTTCATCTCGGCGCGGAGCTCTGGATCTGGCCGACCAGTCGATGCGACGACCAGGAAGTAGAGCCTGTTCTCACCCGGATGCACGACCCAGATGGTGTCGAGCGTGCCCGGCTCCGGGTGGGACAAGACGCACCCAAATCCGTCCCGGTCTTGCAGGGTGCAGAAGCGCTGCTCATCGCAGGCGCTGGGATCGCTGTCGGGATACTCCTGCACAGCATTCATGATCCGTTGACCGAAGTATCCGTCGATGGTGAGGTCTTCCGGAGCCGAGAACTCACGCGTGAGCGATTCATCCGGCGTGTCATAGGTTTGCTCCGCGAGGAAGTCGACGAACGCCTCGACGGATGGGGGAAATCGCTTCTGTTCGTCGGTTTGCCAATTGCAGATGCTCCGTGGCACCGTGTAGTAATCCCCGGGGACAACCACCACGGTCACGCGGTTTCCGCCGCCGAGATCCTTGGTGAGCGATCCTTCGTCCGGTGCAAACCAGCCTGGGGCCGGGATAGTGACCGTCACCCGGTCTTCGCCATGCGGGCGCCCCGGCTCGATGAGATGTTGGCCGACCGGCAGGCTGCCGTCGCCCGAACGTGAGGGCGTAAGCGATGCCGGTGCCTCGGACGACCCGGGGCCCGTCGGCGATGGCGCGGTCGTCGGTTGCACGCCGACACCGCCGCTGCGCGGCAGGAACTGGGAGCCGACGACCGCTACGACGAGCACCGCTGCGGCGGCAGCGAGCAGCTTCGCGGAGGTATTCGTGCGATTTGACCCCCACGCAGGCCACCATAGCCGGCGCTGGACGCGTACATTTCGCGCCGCTTCGACGGCGCTGGCCACGGCCTCGCGGCTCGGCGGTCGCGCGGCAGGCGCGGCGTATGCGCGCAGCTGTGCGGCGAAGCGGTCTTCGAAGTTGCTCGTCTCAGTCATCGCCAAGTTCCATTCGCATCCTGTCGAGCAGGCGAGCCAGCCTGGCCCGCGTGCCGGAAGGTGAAAGTCCCGTTGCGCGAGCCAGCTCGTTCGAGTCGAAGCCGGCGACGTAGCGAAATGCGAGCAGTGCGCGATCGTCCGGACTGAGCCTGGAGAGCGCGTTCTTCAAATCGATCTCGGAGTCCCGATCGCTGACGTGCGCGGGCTGGTCAGTCACCGGTACGGCAATCTCGCGAACCATGCGGCGCCGGCGGGCACGAGCCATCTGCCGGGCCTGGTTGGCCGCGATCGAGATCAGCCATGAACGGAGCCGCTCGGGATCGCGCAGGCGGCCGAGCGTGCGCCAGGCGATTGGCCAGGCGGCAGCGACGGCCTCATCAGCCAGCTCGAGGTCGCCGACGACAACAAGGCAGACCCGCGCCATGTCGCTGCTGTAGGTCTCGACGATCCACGCAAAGGCGCCCTCGTCACCAGCCAGCGCGCGTTGAAGGCGCTCCTCGTGGGAGATGCCCAGCGCGGTGTCCGACGCGATGGCGATGCTCATACCCCACTGTTGCCGCACAGCGCCGCGCTGATTCGGTCGACGTCTGACAATTCATACAACGAGAAAGGGCGCGTCCCGTTGAGGACGCGCCCGCGTGGCACCGGATGTTCGGCTACGGACCGAGTTCGACGGTTCCCTCGATCGGTTCGAGCGCCCCATCGCCGATGGCGGTCGCAAAGTGCTTGTCAACAATATCCTCGAGGAACGCCATGCAGGTCGCCGCCGCGGGCGCGTCGCTCCCGAATGCGAAGACCGCGTGTCCGGGCGAGCCGGGCTTGAGGACGATCGCGGTGTAGGTGCCCTTCGTCGCCCAGTCCGCCGTCGATTCCGTCGTATCCCCGGCGATCAGGATCCTGCCGTCCTCGGCGGTTTGAGCGCATCCGAGGTCGACAGCGAAGAGCGGGTTGCTGGCGTCAGCGCCCACGGTCATGGTTCCCGTGACGCTGTCCCCATCTCCAGTCGCCTCGAGCTCGACCGGTTCGCCCTTGGCCCGGAAGCTCCCCGATGCGAGCAGTGCGGCAGCCGACGAGGGCGCGTTCGTCGACTGGTCGCCGGTGGCGCCACTCCCGGTCTGGGACTGGCAGCCGACGACAGCCACCACCAGCACCGCTAGCGCGGCAGCGATCGACTTGATGGACGTGCTCATTGGGATGGCCCTCCACGGAGACGCGGTCTCGTCACACCAGCCAGCGTGGCGTCCGACGCGATCGCGAAGCTCATACCCCACGGTTGCCGCTCGGCGCTTCACTGATTCACTCGACGGCCACAATTCGTCAACGAAAAGGGCGCGTCCCGTGATGGACGCGCCCGCGTGACTGGATTCGGTTCGGCTACGGTCGAAGCTCGATGTTTCCCTCGATCGGGTCCTGGACGGGCGCCTGCATCGCATCGGTGACCGACTCGATGAACTCCAGGCATGTGGCCGCCGGCGGATCGGGGTTCTCGAAGTGGAACGTCCCCGTCATGGGCGAGCCCGGCTTCAGGGTGATCGCGACCCGCGTGCCGTCTGGCGCGTAGTCCGATGTCGAGTCCCTGGCGACGCCGCCGATGATGATCATGCCGCCGGGTGTCGTCCGCGTGCACTCGAGGTCGGCAGTGAAATGTGGGCCGCTGTCGTCGACGGTCATGACCCCCGTTACATCGGAGCCGT
The DNA here is from genome assembly GCA_035764655.1 of Candidatus Limnocylindrales bacterium. Taxonomy (GTDB): domain Bacteria; phylum Chloroflexota; class Limnocylindria; order Limnocylindrales; family CSP1-4; genus DASTYU01. The sequence continues at coordinate 4,329 of DASTYU010000018.1, read as the reverse complement.
CTCGAGTCGCATCGAGTTCGACCGCAGCGCCCTTGAGGTGGAAGTTGCCCGATGCCAGCAGCGTCGGGCTGGGCGACTGCGCAATCGTCGGCTCGCCACCGACGCCGCCGCTGCGCGGCAGGAGCTGGAAGCCGGCGAATGCCACCACCAGCACCGCTGCGGCGGCAACAATCAGCTTCGCGTAGGTATTCATTCGGTTGGACCTCCGCCCCGGCCACCAGGACCGGCGCTGTGGGGTCGTGTCGAGGCGGTCGAGCACCATGCCGAGGATTCGATCCGCGGATTCGTGCTGGTCCTCCCGGATCCACGACCGAACGAGGCGCGTGACGTCGCGTTCCTGGCTCATCAGCTAGCCTCCCGCGCCGTCGGCCGAAGGTCGGCTTCGAGCGCAGCGCGCAGCCCGCGCATCGCATGGTGAAGACGTGAGTGCGCCGTCCCGACGGGGATCTCGAGGATGCTCGCGATCTCGTCGAGCGGCTTGTCGAGGTAGTGGTACAGGACCACCACCGCACGATGGTCGATTGACAGGCGGCGGAAGCCGCGCTCGAGTTGCTCGCGATCAACGACCGAGCTCAGGTCGTCGGTCGCCGCGCTCTCTTCAACCGGCAGGAGCCGGAGGTTCGGTATCCAGCGACGCTCCTTGCGGCCCTCGGTGTAACAGGCGTGCACCAGGAGCCGGTACGACCAGGCCTCGAAGCGACCTGGATCGCGGAGCTGCGGGAGGTTCTGCCAGATCGCGAGCAGCGCCTGCTGCGTCGCGTCCTCGGCGAGATCCTGGTCGCGCAGGATCCGGCGCGCGACCGCGAGGAACCGATCGGCGATCGCACCGGCAAGCAGGCTGAATGCCAGCTTGTCGCCGCGTTGCGCTCGCTCGACCAGATCGACGTCCATCTCACTCCCGCTGACGGCGGCGGCTTCGTCCGACGCCTGTCACACGGTATGAGCCGGGGCAGGGGCCGCTCTTGTCAATCTGCGCACAACGCCGCGGCGCAATAGACCGTGACGCCGTCCACGATCGTCGCGACGACGGTCGTCGAGCGGATCTCGTCCGGCGTGCCCTGCGTGACGTCACGGCTGAGAATCGTCACGTCGCCGAGCGTGCCCTCTGCGAGGTGCCCGCGCCGCGCTTCGTCTCCGAGGGCCCAGGCGGCATCGACGGTCACGGCGCGCAACCCCTGCTCGGCGGTCAGCAGCTGGTCGAGGGCCCACGGCCGAGTCTCGGGAAACTCCCGACCGCGGCCGTCCATGCCGCCCGCGATCTCGTCCACGGGCCGGCCAACGTCATCGCTCAGCGTGAAGTCGTTCGGGAAGAACCATGGGGCGTCGGAAGTCCCGGCAACGTGCAGCCCGGCGTCGACGAAGTCCCGCCACCGGCCGAGCCAGGCGACGTCTTCGGCCTCGTAGTCACGAAGGTACTCTTCGTCGGCCGTCGCCGCCCACAGCACCCAGTCGGTCGCGACCCCATCGAGCTGGGTCCCGATAGCGAGGTCCATGCCGACGATGCGAGCCAGCTGGTCATCGGTCACCTGGAGGGCGTGCTCGATCCGGTGATGGAGCGGGTTTGGGCCGGTCGGGCCGATGGCCGCCTCGAAGGCGTCAAGCACCATCTCGATCGCCTCGGTGCTCACGGCGTGGACGGAGATTTGCCAGCCTGCCTCGTTCGCGCGGCCGATGGCCGCGGTCAGCTCGTCCTTCTCCCAGAGCATGATCGCGCCCGAGCCGTTGTCGAGATGGATCTTCAGACCCTCGACCCGAAGGCGGTCGCTCACCATCCTCGGTTCGCGGTCGGCATACCAATCCCCGTAGTGCTCGCCCGGGTGCACCCCGTTCAGTGCGAGGTAGGAATCCACCCGCAGCGGAAGCGCATGGTCCGCGGCCAGGGCGGTCAGCTCGTCGAGTTTTTCAGCGTCGTCCCACTGCTCGCTGATGGACGTCCAGCCGCGGGTGATCGCCGCGTCCATCGCCTCTGCAGGCGTCTCGAGGCCGTAGTAGTTTCGGTCGCCGATCCAGTGAGCGTGGGCGTCGATGAAGCCGGGATAGGCGACGTTGTCGCCGATATCGATGACCCGCACGCCGTCACCGGCGAGCGCGGCCACGCTCTCTCGGGTTCCGACTGCAACGACGATGCCGTCCTCGATGAGCACGGCTTCTGCCACAGCCGGCTCGGCCATCGTCAGGATGCGCCCGACGAGCATGACGTTGCCTGCGGTCTGCAGCGTGGGTGCCGGCGCGGTGGCCGCCGGTGAGGCGACGGTCCCAGGGGACGCCGCGGTGCCGGTCGGGGTCTGGTCGACCGTGGCCGGAGCGGCGCAGGCCGCCGCGACGAAGGCAGAAGCGAGCAGCATGCGGAGTCTCATGGAACGGTTCCCATCGGCAATGCCCGGTGTCCGCTGGGTGCGGCCCCTCTCACATCATTCGATGACGTGACCCGCCAGAACGTTCATTCTTCGGGCGCCGGCAGAGCAACGGCCCCGCCGGCGCTCGGATGCGCCGAATCGCAGCTACGGACCGAACTCGACGGTCCCCTGGATCGGCGCCAGGCCGGGTGAACCGGGCACGATCTCATCCCCCGAACCGTCCATGCTCTCGAAGAGCGCCGCGCAGCTCGCCACCCCGTCGTTCGCGGACGTTATCCACCAGACCGCCTTCACCGGGGAACCCGGCTCGAAGATGATGGCGACGCGTTGCCCCGTGGGGAAACCGTCGTTCCAGTCCTGGGCGTCAGGGTCCCACGCCGATTCCGTGAGGAGCCCGCCGATCTCGATCAGGCCCTCGGCGGTTGTTCGGGCGCACTCGAGATCGACGGTGGCGGCATTGTTTGTGCCGGACTGGGACAAGGCCATCGTCCCGGCGACGTCTGCGCCGCTTCCGGTCGCATCGAGCTCCGCAGCTACTCCATGTGCGGTGAAGCTGCCACGGGCGAGCAGGGACGGGCTTGGCGATGGCTCGGTCGTGGGCTCGACGCCGACACCGCCACTGCGCGGCAGGAGCTGGAAGCCGGCAAAGGCCACCACCAGCACCGCCGCGGCGGCAACGATCAGCTTCGCGTAAGTATTCATTCGGTTGGACCTCCACGCCGGCCATGACCGGCGCTGTGGCGTCGCGTCCACCTCGTCGAGGGCGCGCAGGAGCATCCGCTCCGGGTTCTCGTACGCGTCCTCGCGAAGCCACGACAGGACGGTGCGGGTCCGGGGGTCGTGTTCGGTCGTCATGACGATGCCTCCGCTCGCGCGGGGCGTGCGTCAGCGTCGATCGCTGCCCGCATGGCTCGCATCGCGTGATGAAGTCGGGAGTAAACCGTGCCGATCGGGATCTCCAGGATCTGGGCCACCCGGTCGAGCGGGATGTCGGCGTAGTGGTGGAGGACCAGCACGGTCCGGTGATCCACCGACAGGCGGCGGATCGCGGTCTCGAGCTGGTCACGATGCAGGACGGCATCGAGCCCGTCGGACGCCACCGGCTCGTCAGCCGGCAGCATCCGCAGGTTCGGAGACCAGGTGCGTTCCCGGCGCCCCTCCGCGTAGCAAGCGCGGACGAGCAGCCGGTACGACCAGGCGTCGAAGCGCGCCGGGTCGCGGAGTTGCGGAAGGTCTCGCCAGATTGCGACCAGCGCGCGCTGGCTCGCGTCCTCGGCGAGATCGAGATCGCGCAGGATCCTGCGCGCGACGGGAAGGAACCTCGATGCGAGGTCGGCGGCGAGCTGCCCGAAGGCTTCCCGATCGCCGTGCTGGGCCCGCTTCACGAGCTCGGTATCCACGCCCCTCATCCGCAACAGTGGCGACGGTTACGTCCGACGCCTTTCATACCGTATGGGTCCGCGCGGTCTGGCTGGCCTTCAAAGTTGACGGGCCTCGCACTGGGAGCCAGCCGATTCCCTTCTCGACGCTTTCGGCATGGACCCTGCAGCGGACGGAGTCCGCTAACCGTGCGGACCGGTTCGCGAGGCGTCTTCCAGCGGACGGCCGAGTTGGCCGCTCCCGTCCATGCCTCCAGTCACCATCCGGCGATCAGGTCCACCCGCCGTTCGACGTCGGCGAACGTCAGCTCGGCACCGCGCTCCACGCGTTCGAGGACGATCCCGTCGAGGAGACACGCAATCGCCCGTGACGCGGCGTCCGGATCCAGTGTGGCCGGCAGCTCTCCCGTCGCGATTCCGTCACGAATGATGAGCTGGGCGATGACGAGGACTCGCTCCCGCCGACGCGCAACGAGATCCCGGATCAGCGGCTTGGTGGCGGCTTCGGCCCAGATCTCGCTCAGCGCCCTGGCCACGCCGGGTTCATCGATCGTGTAGGCGTACCAGTCCCCGAGCGCCCGTCGCAACCGTTC
>DASTYU010000017.1:0-21727 GCA_035764655.1 Candidatus Limnocylindrales bacterium | reverse complement strand
GACCGAGCCGAAGGTGACCGCGGCAAGGACGACCTGGCGGTCCTTGCGGACGCGACCGAACAGCAGCGTGCCCGCCCAGCCCAGCGTCGTAGTGAGGACGCGGCCGGCGAACCGGCCGAGCATGCCGAAGACCGTTGCGAGGATCGCCATCGAGGCGATCCTCGGCGACTGTTCGCAGCCATCGTGCGCCACGCGTGACCGAACACCTAACGAGCGCATTGCGAAGGCCACGTAAAGGCACGGGAACGTGCGTACAGGGTGGACCCGGCTGGGTAAAGGGCCTCGTGAAGGAAATAAGCGTGGGAACGTGCTGCGGACTGTCAGCCCTCCAGATGTGGAGACCCCTCTTTCGTCCGTACTGTCGAGTTCGTCAGGAACGAACCGCTGAAACGACCAAGGGGAAGAAGCCATGAACTCGATGAACGAACTGCTCAATCCCGATCTGATCGACCTGAGGATCGCAGACCTCCGTGCCGACGCCGTCGCATGGCGGCGGGCCCAGGAGGCCACCGCGGCCGCCCGCCCCGAGCGCACGTGGAGCCTGTTCGCAGTCCTGCGGACGCCGATCCTGCGCCACGGCGGCCAGGCGACGAAGGCCATCTGATCCAACCGCACACAACCGCGGCGTCCGACCGGCCGGGTCTCTCCCCCCGGCCGGTTCGCCGTGTTCGGCGATCGACGGGGAGCGCCGTATGATCGAGGTCATGGCCGGCCGGATCGTCAGCCCGGAAATGATCGGACGCGAGGAGCAGCTCGAGCTCATCGGGCGCGCGCTCGAGGACGCCCAGGGTGGCCGCGCCCGCACCGTGCTGCTTGGTGGCGAGGCGGGGATCGGCAAGTCGCGGGTCCTCGCGGCGGCGTTGGAACGGGCACGCGCAGATGGCGCCGTCGTCCTGCTCGGCGGTTGCATCGGGCTGGCCGAGGGATCGCTCCCGTTCGCGCCGATCGTGGAGGCGCTGCGCCCGTATATCCGCGAGCTCGAGGGCATCGACGGCGACGGCACGCCCTCCCCGGATGGCGTTCCGCGCCAGGCGCTCTCAGCCGTGGCCGCGGCGCTCGGCATGCTCACGGAGTACCCCGTGGCTGCCTCCACGGGCGCCGAGATGCGGCCGGAGTGGGCCCGCAGCCGGATGTACGAGGCGTTCCTCGACCTGTTGCGCAGGCTTGCGGTGGACGGCCCCGTGGTCCTGGCGATCGAGGACCTGCACTGGGCCGACGACTCGACGAGGGAGCTGCTCGCCTTCCTCGTCCGCAATGCGCAGGCCGAGCGACTGCTGACGCTCATCACGTTCCGCAGCGACGAGCTCACGCGCCGCCACCCATTGCTGTTCTGGCTCGCCGAGGCGGATCGCCAGCCCGGCGTGGAGCGGATGGAGCTCCGCCGACTTGATCGGCGCGACGTCGCGCGCCAGCTCAACTCGATCCTCGGCCACTCGGCCGGACCGGGGCTCATCGCCTCGGTCTTCGACCGATCCGAGGGCAACCCGTTCTTTGCCGAGGAGCTGATCGCGGCAGGCGTCGAGGGCCGCGGCCTCCCGCCGACGCTCCGGGAGGTGCTCCAGGCACGCCTTGCGCATGTCTCCGAGTCGACGCTTCGACTGCTCGGCGTGGCTGCCGTCGTCGGCCGGAAGGTCGACCACGACCTCCTGGCGCAGCTGTCGGAGATGGACGAACGCGAGCTCTACGAGGCCCTCGAGGAGGCCGTCGGCGCACAGCTGCTCGTCGTCGACGAGAGCGCGGTCATCGAACGCTATGAGTTCCGCCACGCATTGACCGCGGAGGCGGCCGCGGAAGCGGTCCTCCCGAGCCAGCGCCGGCGCCTCCACGTGACGATCGCGGAGCACCTCGAGAAGGCGCCCAGGCCGGGACGCCAGGGGGGCGCGGAGACCGCGGGCCATCTCGCCGAGATCGCCCACCACTGGTTCGAGGCGCGTGAGCTTCCGAGGGCGCTCAAGTGGGCGATCAAGGCAGGCGAGGCGGCCACTGCATCGGGCGGCTTCGTCGAGGCGTATCGCCAGTACGAGCGTGCGCTGGAGCTGTGGGACGTCGTCCCGGCGCCCGAGGACGTCACCGAGCTCGACCGCGTCGAGCTGCTGCGGCGCGCCGCCCAGGCGGGCCAGCTGTCGGGCGAGTTCATGGCGGCTTCGGCCCTCCTCAAGGAGGGGATCACGCTGCTCCTCGAGGAGGGCGACCAGATCCGGGCCGGCGTGTTCCATGAGCGGCTCGGAAGGGCGCTGTGGACGTCGGGCAAGCTCGACGATGCGCTGCGCGCCTACAAGACGGCGGTCGAGATGGTGCCCGAGCGCCCTCCGACGGCCGATCGCGCCCGTGTCCTTGCGGGATACGCGCAGGTTCTCATGCTCGGCGGGCGCTATCGCGAGGCGCTGCCGATCGCCCGGGAAGCCCATCAGATTGCACGCGAGGTCGGCGAACGCCAGCTCGAAGGCCATTCGGCGACGACGCTCGGGATCTCGCTGGTGTACGCCACGCCGGACGGAGAGGAGCGCGGTCTGCGCAAGATCCGCGAGGCGATGGAGATCGCGGAGGAGGTCCATGACGTCGACGACATCGGTCGCGGCTATGCCTGCCTGTCGTCTGCGCTGGACGTGCTCGGACGCGTCGAGGAGGGCACGCAGGTCGCGCTCGAGGGCGCCGACCGGCTGCGCGAGATGGGCCTGAGCATGACCTACGGCGCGTTCATGGAGATGAATGCCGTCGACGGCCTGATCACCATCGGGCGCTGGGACGAAGCACTGCGCATGGCCGAAACCACGGAGCCGATCAGCCGCGGCAACGGGCGAATCTTCGCCAACATCCAGCTCGCCCGGATCCACACCAACCGCGGCAACATCGATGAGGCGCGCCGCGCCATCGACCACGCGGCCGCGAAGCTGGCCCGGCCCACCGAAGCCCAGTTCAGTGGTCCGCTGGCCGGGTCGCGGATCGAGCTCGAGCTGTGGCTGGGCAACATCGCGGCGGCTCGCGCCGAGGTCGAGGAGGTCGGCCCATACCTGGAGCAGACCGAGGAACAGGCGGCGCTCGCGTGGCTGCTCGCCCGGGCGTTGCGGGTCGAGGCCGAGGCGGCGGAGCGCGGCCGTGCGGCGCGTGACGAGGCGGCCGTCGCGGAGGCCGAACGGCGCGGTAACGAGTTGCTCGCCAGGCTCGCCGCCATCGACCCGGGCGAGGTTCCGGCCGGCTATCTCGCGATGATCGAGCTGGGACGTCAGTTCGGGCTCGCAGAGGCGTCGCGCATCACGGGACGGTCCGACGCCACTGCCTGGTCGGGGGCAGCCGCCGGTGCCGAGGCCCGTCCGCTGGCCTACGAGGGCGCCTATGCCCGGTTCCGCGAGGCCGAGGCGATGCTTGCCGACCGCGGGTCCCGCGAAGCGGCTGCGGCGACCCTCTCGAGGGCGCGCGAGACGGCGACGAGCCTTGGTGCACGACCCCTGCTCGAGCTGATCGACGGACTTGCCGCGCGCGCTCGGCTCTCGCTGGACGGCATCCCGGAGACCGCTGAGCCGGTACCGGCCGCCGCCGATCCGATGGCCGCCTACGACCTGACCGCGCGCGAGTTGGAGGTGCTCCGTCTCGTCGCTGCCGGCCGGACCAACCGGCAGATCGGCGAGGAGCTGTTCATCAGCGAGAGCACCGCGGGTGTGCACGTCTCGCGCATCCTGGCCAAGTTCGGCGTGGCCGGACGCGTCGAAGCCGCGACCATCGCGGCCAGGCTGGGCATCGCCGACTGACCGTGGAGCTGCGCGTGCTCGGGGGCTGCGGAGCGTGGCCCGCAGCCGGCCAGGCCTGCAGCGGCTACCTCGTCGAGCACGATGGGTTCCGGCTGCTCATCGACCCGGGCTACGCGATCCTGCCGCGGCTGCTCCGCCTCATGGCCGCCGATGACGTCGATGCGGTCCTGGTGAGCCACCGTCATCCCGACCACTGCGCGGATCTCAACCCGCTGCTCCGGGCGCGTGCCCTGCGCGACGACATGGCGCCAGCGCCAGCCCTGCCGGTATTCGCGCTCCCGGGCGCCCTGGATGCGGTGCTCGCGCTCGATCGGCCGGGGCTGCTCGACGATGCGATCGAGCTCCACGCGTTCGAGGCGGGCGAGTCCTTCGCGATCGGGCCGTTGGCCGCCCTGTCGCGTCCGCTCCCACACTCGGTGCCCAACGCGGGCGTGCGCCTGACCGGCGGCGGCCGCTCCCTGATGTATACCGGTGATGCGGCGCCGGACGTGGCGCTCGTCGAGCTGGCCCGAGACGCCGACGTGCTCCTGGCGGAGGCGAGCTTCGTCGACGCCGTGCCCGGTGACGAGCGGCGGACGCTGTCGAGCGCCCGCGACGTCGGACGGCAGGCCGCGGAGGCCGGCGTCGGGACGCTCGTTCTGACGCACCTCCTGCCGGGAACGGAGCGGCGTGGCGCCGCGGCCGCAGCTCGCTCGGAGTTCCGCGGTCCAATCCGCGTCGCCCGGCCTGGCCTGCGCCTCGCGATCGGTTAGCCAATCGCAATGGCCGGGTCCGGAAGGCCCTTGGCGTCGTGGCGTCTTCCGGCCAGACTGCAGGTGCGACATCCAACGGAGGTATCGACATGGGCTTCCTGGGCCGACTGCTCCGGCTCGTCATCGTGGCATTCATCGGCGTCATGACGGTCAGTGCGGCGCTGGCCTTCCAGCGCAAGAAGGACGCTCCGCCGCCACCCGATCCCGCCGCAGACGAGATCGATCTGGCCGCGATCTTCGAGGAGCTCGACTTCAAGAGCGAGGCGACCGCGTTCCGCGGCGGCCGCGTCGAGTGCTGGTTCGGTGGTGGCACGCTCGACCTGCGCGGGGCGACGCTGCATCCCGACGGAGCCCTCCTCGAGACGCAGGCCGTGTTTGGCGGCGGCAGCATCCTCGTGCCGCCGGACTGGGTGGTCGAGACGAACGTCATCGGGATCGGCGGGGCAGGGGACGCCCGCGGCAGCGATGCACCCCAGGCCGGGCCGCGCCTGATCGTCGAGGGGACGGCCGTGTTCGGCGGGTGGGGGATCCTCACGAACGAGAGCTGAGGCGCAGCGAAGCGACCGCCGGGCGCATGCCCGGCGGTCGCTGGGTTTCTGACCCGCGCGGCCGAATCAGATCGCGGCGATCACCTCGGCCAGGCGGTCCCACGACTCGATCGCGCCACCGGTCATGCCGGTCGACAGGGCGCCTTCGAGCGCCTCGACGCTTGGGAAGCGCGACGAGCTGCGCAGCCGCGTGCCGCCGTCGACCTCCTCGAGGGTGACCGTCACGATGGCCGGCGGGCCCTGGTTGAACGGCTCGACGTCGAACGACTCGGTGTGGACGATCCGGTTCGGGGGATCGATCTCGAGGTACTCACCGGTGAACGGCGCGTCGCCGTCGCGGCTGTGACCGATCCAGCGCCAGCGCCCGCCGACCCGGAAGTCCATGGCCTCCACGGTCATCGGGATGTCGCGCGGGCCCCACCAGTTGGGGATGTGCTCCGGCTTCGTGATCGCCTGCCACACCAGCTCGCGCGGAGCGGCGAACACCCGCTCCATGACGAAGTCGGCGCCCTCGGCGTAGACGGTGGTGGTCTCGTTACCCAGTTGCGTGACCGGCATCGTGCGGCTCCTTTCCGGTGTCCTGCAGCTCCCGCAGGTACTCGTCGAGGCGGTCGTAGCGCTCGCCGAGGAACTCGCGGTAGCGATCCAGCCAGCCCTGGACGTCGCGGAGCGGCTCGGGATTGAGCCGGCACGGCCGCCATTGCGCCTGGCGACCCTGCTCGACCAGCCCCGCCCGCTGAAGGACCTTGAGGTGCTTCGAGACGGCCGGGAGGCTGAGGTTGAACGGTGCCGCCAGCTCGCCGACGGTGGCCTCGCCCTCGGCAAGCCGGGCGACGATGGCCCGTCGCGTCGGATCGGCGAGTGCTGCGAAGGTCGAGCTGAGTTGATCGGGTTGCTGGCTCATTTATCCATCCGGTTAATTAACCTAGTGGAAGAATACGGGCAGTGAGGGAATTGTCAAGTTCCGCGCACCTGCGCCTCTGGCCAGGTATTCGGCGGGAGGATGAAAGTCAGGACCTCGACCCCATGCTGCCCCACCTTCGCGGCCAGCCATTCACCGACACGCGGTCTTGGCCACCAACCGGGGCGAATTGGCGCCTTGGTTCTGACAGTCAGTCCTGGCGTGAATATCCGGCCACTAACTCGGCCCCCGCAGCCTTCCGACGCCCGGCAGGAACCGCCCGGTCCGCGCCGCGTACGCGCGGTACGCGTCGCCGTGGACGCGCAGCAGGTGCGGTTCCTCAACGAGGCGAACCTGGATCTCGAGCCCGGCAAGGAAGGCAATGAGCATCAACAGGGACACGACATTCGGGACGACGAACGCGAGCCCGACCACCGTGACCGCCGAACCCGCGAAGACCGGGTTCCGCACGTAGCGGAATGGCCCGCTCGTGACGAGCTCGGTGGTTGCACCAGGGTCGACGTCGGCGCGCCACGATCGACCCATCGCGACCTGTGAGCCGATCGTGATCACGACGCCCACGACGACCAGGACCACTCCGCCCCAGCGAACCAGCGGCTGATCGAGCGGGGCGAAGGCCTGGAAACCAGCCAGCTCGGCCAGCGGCGCGGCAATCGCGAGCACCACGCCGACCGTCGAAACGAGCCGGGCCCACCACTGTGGCGAGCCCGGCCGGTCACGGAGTCGCACGGGGCTCGACCCGGTCCGCCGGTACTGGATGGCGCCGCGCAGGAAGGACACGAGGACCACCCACACGCCGACCAGGACCAGGTCGAGTACGGCCATCGCGCGGTCAGTCTAGGGAGGCGAAGAATTCCCGGATGTCGCCGATCAGCTCGTTCGGCGCCTTATGAGCGGCGAAGTGCCCGCCGTGGTCGTACATGGTCCAACGCACGATGTTCGAATGATCGCGCTCGGCAAAGCGGCGGATGCCGCTGAAGTCGCCACCGAACCCGGCGAGCGCCATCGGCACCGTCGTGGGTTCGGCCGGACGCTCGGTCACGTGCGCGTTCTCGTAGTACAGCCGGGCGGCCGAGCCGGCCGTTCGCGTGAACCAGTAGATCGCCACGTTCGCCACGGCGAAGTCGGGATCGAGGTCCTCGCCGAGCAGCTGGCCCTGCCACGCCAGCAACCCAACCGGCGAGTCGGTGATGGCGTACGCCAGGGTCTGCGGCTGCTGGGCCATCAGCGTGTTGAACGACATCTTGTTCTCGACGAACCACTGCAGCGTCCCGAGCTCACGCTGCTCCTCCTCGGTCATGCCGGCGAACTCGGCCGGGTCACCCGACGGGAACGAGAAGATCTGGGTGACGTGGACGCCGAGGACATGCTCCGGATCGAGCCGCCCGATCTCCGGCGAGATGAGCGACCCGGCGTCGTTGCCGACGGCTCCGTAGCGCTCGTAGCCGAGCCGGCGCATCAGCTCGACCCACGCCCGCGCGATCCGGTAGTTGCTCCAGCCGGCCTCGCGGGTGGGCCCGGAGAAGCCGTAGCCGGGAATTGACGGGATCACGAGGTGGAATGCCTTCGAAGGATCGCCCCCGTGCGCGCGCGGGTCGCTGAGCGGGCCGAGGATGTCGAGGAACTCAACGATGGAGCCGGGCCAGCCGTGGGTCACGATCAGTGGCAGGGCGTTCGGCTCGGGGGAGCGGACGTGCAGGAAGTGCACGTTCTGCCCGTCGATCTCGGTGGTGAACTGCGGGTATGCGTTGAGACGCGTCTCGAGCGCTCGCCAGTCGAACGTCGTGCGCCAGTGGTCGGCGAGGCCGCGGACGTAGGACTGGCGGACGCCGTAGTCGCCGTCGCCGGGGAGCTCGTCGGGCCATCGCGTCCGCTCGAGCCGCTCCCGGAGGTCGTCCAGATCCGCCTGCGGGATGTCGATCGTGGTCGGCTGGATCGTCTGGTCGGAGGTGGTCATGGGGCGCTGCTCTCCTCGTCCGAACGGAATGAATGGTTCCGTTCCATTCTGGCAGATCTGGGCTATGCTGTCCATATGCAAAACGCTCCGACGACCGGGTTGAGTGGCCGTCGCGGCCAGGCGCGCAGAAACGACGTGCGGATCCTCGAAGCTGCTCGCGAAGTGTTCGTGGCCGACCCGGCCGCGCCCGTGTCCGCGGTCGCCGCGCGGGCGAACGTGGGCATCAGCGCGCTGTACCGGCGCTACACGAGCAAGGACGACCTGCTCCGTCAACTCGCCCGCGACGGATTGCAGCGGTACATCGCCGAGGCGGAGGCCGCGCTGGCCGACGATGGTGACGCCTGGGACGCCTTCGCGGCATTCATGTACCGGATCCTCGACGCCGAGGTCCACGCCATCACGATCAACCTGGCCGGGACGTTCGCACCGACGCCGGACCTGACCGAGGCGTCCGCGCGGGCAGCCGACCTGAATCGCGAGCTTGTCGAGCGGACGAAGCGATCGGGTGGGCTCCGGGTCGACGTCGAGGTCGACGACCTCTCGCTGATCCTCGAGCAGGTGTCGGGCGTCCGGCTCGGCGGCGAGCGGCGCGCGAAGGCACTCCGCCGTCGCTACCTCGCGCTGTTCCTCGCCGGCCTCAAGGTAACGGAGCCGCCCCTGCCCGGACCCGCGCCGCGACCGGACGAGCTGGCGGCGCGCTGGATGCCGAAGCGCCGCTGACGGGAGTTAGCCGCGGTCGCTGCTATTGGGGCTTGGCCTGGCCCGTCCGCTTCCGCGTCGCAGACGCCGTTCGCACGACATCGCCGACGAGCTCGATCAGGCGGCTGGGACTGTTCGTCATGGCGACGGCACCCCGCCGACGGGCTTCCAGATCCTCCTGGGGGCTGGCAGAGGCGGCATAGATGATCACGGGTTGGTCGTTGCCCTGCAGGCGCATCTTCCGAATCAGGGTGTACGCGGCCCGTCGATCTGTTCCGCGGCCCATGTCCGTGATCACGAAGGCGTACGTGCCCGGGTCGGATTGAAGAACCTTGAGCGCTTCGTCGGTCGAGGTCACGTTCCGGATCCTCACGCCGTAGCGCTGTTCGATCAGATCGGCCTCACCCTCGTTGTTCTCGGGATGATCGTCCACCCAGAGCGCCTGCGGACGGCCTTCTTCGGCGCCGCCGGGCTGGAACGCGGCACCCGGCTCGGGCGCGGGCGTTGTCGTCCTGAGCGCCTGGAGCTCGCCCTGCTTGATGCCGCGCTCCTTCGCGTTCGTCAGGAGCGCGCTCAGGTCGGATTCGACGAAGAGCGACGGCAGGTACAGCCTCGTCCAGAAGTAGCTGAGGAAGAAGCCATCGAGGACCGCATAGACCACGAGCCCGGCACCGAAGACGGCGGCTCCCGGCAGGTTGCCAAGACCGCCGGCGAGTGTCTGACCGAGCGAGGCCAGCGCTGCCGGCACGTTCGCGAGCTGCGTCAGCCCAACGCCAACGATGATCTTCGTGAGCCAGTCCGAGATCTGCTCGAGACTGGTGTTCCCGGCATACGGGGCCCGGCGACCGGGACGCTCGGGCTCGCCTTGCGCGCCGGGCCCGGGTGGCGTGGACTCGGCCTGGAGAAGCCGCGGGATGCCGAAGACGAACCCGATGAGCCCACCGATCGCCAGCGAGGCCACGACGATAGCTAGCCCGACGGTCAGCGTGGAGAGGACCTGGGACGGTGTGCTCGATTGCAGGGAGAAGACGACGGGTAGCGCAAAACCAACCACCATCCCGCCGATGAGCAGCCGCCTGGCGTTCTTGTATCCGCCGAACCGCGGAGCATGCGCCACGTCGTCGGGTTCGTTGTCCATGGTCGACTCCCGGTCGCAAGAGGTCGTGACTTCGGCGCAGCATCAGTCCCGCGCGTCTCGCTGACATCTCGGCGCCAGGGGGAACGGTCAGGCGCCCGTCCGGTGGCGGCGACAGCGTGCCTGGTAGGACTCCGTGCCACCGACGTGCGCGGCGACCAGTTCCTCGGCGGGCCCTCCGGAAGCGGCGACCCTGACGTGGAAAGCCGCGTCCTCGCCGCACACCGAGCAGATCGCGGTCAGCTTGTCCACCCGTTCCGCAAGGGCCATCAACGACGGCAGCGGTTCGAACGGCGCGCCATCGAACGTGACGTCGAGGCCGGCGACGATGACGACAAGCCCGCGATCCGCGAGCCGGCTCACGACCGGAATCAGCCCGGGTCCGAAGAACTGCGCTTCGTCGATGGCGACGATGTCCGTGCCAGCGGGGACGGCGGCGTCGATGTCGGCCGCGCTCGCGACGGCGAGCGACGGATGGTCCAGGCCCGCATGGGAAGCCAGGTGTGCCGTCCCGCTGCGCGTATCGAGGGCGTGGCCGATCACCACGACGTTGCGTCCCGCAATGACCGCGCGCCGCACGCGCCGCAGCAGCTCCTCGGTCTTGCCCGCGAACATCGGGCCGCACACGACTTCGATCCGACCCACCGACGGCAAGGCGACCCTGACCTCTAGGGCAGCACGCCCACGGTCAGCCACCGATCGCCCGTGGCGCGGCGCATCGCGAACGTGGCCTCGAAAGGCGATTCGACGCGTTCGGTCAGCTGGCCGGAGGAGTCGTAGGTCTCCTCGACCTTCGTACCCGTACTCGCGAGGCCGAGGCTCAGGCCGGTCTGCTGCCCGAACGGCACGAGCAGGGAAACGTCGATGGCGTCGAACAGGTAGTGGGTGAGCACGACCGGTTCGCCGGCTTCGGCCGCCGCGATGCGCGCTCGCATCTCGTCGAGCCGGTCGCCGTGATTGATCGCCGGGAGGATCGCCGCGTCGCGTCGAAGCAGCGCCTCGTTCTCGAGCTCGAGGTTCTCCGCAAGGGTCACGACCACGGCGTCCATCTCCGGACCGGCGAGCTCGTGGTCGAAGCTGATGACGTCGTCGCTGACCGTGATCGGGGGCAGCGTCGCCGGATCGACGCGGACGGGGACGCCGTCCAGCGCGGCCGTGGTTTCGCGCACGATCGTTCCGCGGGCCGGCGAACCGGCAAGCACGATGCCCGCGCCCACGAGCAGCACCGTGCCCACGGCCAAGGCCGCGCCGGCGATCCCCGGGGCGACGGCGAACGTCCGCAGGTTGTCCGCCGCGGTCTTCGGCTGTGGCAGCACGCGGTCGAGCAGTGGGCGCAGGGCACAGACCAGCACCAGGCCACTCAGCAGCGCCACCTTGGTCCACCACTCGTCGGTCTGCGGCGCCATGAGCAGCGTGCTGGCGACGCCGACAAGGAACGCGAACAGGACGCGACCCACGTTCCCGGCCGGGATCGTCTTCGGGTCCGTGATCATGAAGAACAGGAAGATCATCACCTCCGGTGAGGTGACGATGACGCGCCAGTAGTCCGCCCCGCAGACCGGAGCAAAGGCCCAGTTCGCGGTCATGCAGTGGCCGGACGCGGTGAGCACGCCGAGGCCGGCTGCGAGCGTTAGCCAGAACGTGGCCGCCATCGCGAGCAGGTGCAGCCGGCGCGTGATCAGCAGCCCGCCGCCGAGGATCACCACGTAGGCGAGCAGCAGCCCGAGATCGAGCGGCCCCCACCAGAAATCGAGGGGCTCGACGCGAGTCATGCCGAGCACCAGGAAGGCCACGACGAGCCCGATGTTCGACGGGTTGAAGATGTGCGTGCCGCGGTACTTGATGACGTACTTCGTCGCGAGCGAGAGTCCGGCCACCACCGCGAACACGTACCAGCCGTTGGTGTCCCACGGCTGGTTCGGCGGCTGCCCGACGAGCCGCAGGATCAGCGCCACACCGCTGCCCGTCAGCATCGCGCTGGCCGGCCACACGAACGCCTTCGCCGTGCGGAAGGTGATGGCGACCTCCATCACCGCGCAGGTGAGGATGGCGGCGAGGATCTGCGGGATGCTCACCCGAAAGCCGAGCGTGACCTGGCCCAGCACGTGGACCGTGATGATCACCGCGGCAACGTGGAGGCGCGGGTCGCGCAGCGTTGGCAGGACGAGCGGGTACGTGTCGCCCCGAAGCGTGAGCGTCCGGGCGGTCACGGGACCGACAGGAACAGGCGTTCGTTTGGCATGACGGTCACCGTAGGATACGCGGCATGACGCTTCCCACCGAACCGATCGGCAGCATCCCGCGGCCGCAGGCGCTGATCGATGGCATGCAGGCCGCAACCGAGGGGCGCCTCGAGCCGGAGGCCCTCGAGGCACTGTTCGACGACGCCGTGCGCGACACCCTCCGCCGCTTCGAGGAGACCGGTTCGCCGGTCATCACGGACGGCGAGCAGCGCAAGCAGAGCTTCGCGACGTATCCGATCGCCGGGCTGTCGAACCTCGCCCCGGGCGGCGTGACGATCCCGTTCGCGGACGGCCACACCCGGCAGCTGCCCGTCCTCACCGACGGTCCGTTCCGATATTCGACGCAGGCCTGGTCGTACCTCGACGAGGCTCGCCCCATGACGAACACTCCCCTGAAGCAGGCCGTCATCTCGGCTTCGGCGCTCAGCCTGCTGTACCCGGGGAACGGGATCCCCGGTTACCCCCGCGAAGCGTTCATCGAGGACCTCGTCCGGCAGGCCGCCGACGAGATCCGCGGCTGCCTGGATCGCGGCGCGGACGTCCAGATCGACTTCACCGAGGCGCGCCTGTCGCTCAAGCTCGACCCCTCGGGCGGGCTGCTGAACGCGTTCGTCGATCTCAACAACCAGGTCCTCGCCGAGCTCACCGATGACCAGCGTCGCCGCGTCGGCGTCCACACTTGCCCGGGTGGCGATCGCGACTCGACCCACAGCGCCGACGTCCCGTATGAGGACCTGCTGCCGTCGTTGTTCCGCATGAACGTCGGGAAGTTCTTCGTCCAGCTCGCGAGCGAGGAGGACCCTCCGCGCGTGCTCGCCGTCCTCGGCAGGCAGGCCGGCGACGGCCGCCGCATCTTCGTCGGCGTCACCGATCCGATCGACCCCCGCGTCGAGACGCCGGAAGACGTGCGCGATCGCGTCATGCAGGCCGCCCGCTTCATCGGTCCCGCCAACCTCGGCACGACCGACGACTGCGGCTTCTCGCCGTTCGGCGACGACACCTCGACATCGCGCGACACGGCCTTCGCCAAGATCCGTGCCCGCGTCGAGGGTACGCAGCTCGCCTCACAGGCGCTGGGTATCTGAGATGGCACGCGACGAAGAACGCATCGCTCGCGCGCAACAGGAGCCGATCGTCGGGGGCCTGCCCGACGCGCCGGGCATCCTGACCGCGCTGAACCTGACGCCGGCGCTGGGCGTCCACCTCCGCGGCCTGGCCGACGAACTGCTGGTCGACGACTTCGCGGGGGCCACGATCAGCCGCCCGCAGCGCGAGATGCTGGCGACCGCCGTGTCCGCGGCAAACGACTGCTTCTATTGCATGGATTCGCACGGGGCCTTCGCGAGCGCATTGCTCGAGCGACACGAGTCGACCGACCTGCTGCCGCTGGTCGACCAGATCAAGCTCGGATCGTCGGACGGGTTCGATCCGAAGATGCAGGCGCTGCTGCACATCGCGCGGACCGTCCGTCGCGAGCCGCGGGAGCTTGCCGCGGTGGACGTGCAGGCCGCGCTCGACGCGGGGGCGTCGGACCAGGACGTCCAGCTCGCCGTCCTCATCGCTGCCGCGTTCTCGATGTACAACCGCATCGTGGAAGGGTTTCGCGCACGCACGCCACCGACCGCCGCGGTGTACCGCGAGCGCGCCGAGCAGATCGCGGACCACGGCTATAGCGGTGGGCGGGTGACGTCCGTGCCCGCCAGCTCCTGACGGCGTGGGCGAGGCGTCTGGCGCGAAGCTTCCGAGGCTGCCCAGGCGCAAGCTGGCCGTGCTCGCCTGCATGGACGCCCGGCTCAACGTCGAGCAGGTCCTCGGCCTCGGCCTCGGCGATGCCCACGTCATTCGCAACGCGGGCGGCATCGCCACAGACGACGCGATCCGCTCGATCGTGATCAGCCAGCACCTGCTCGGCACCGAAGAGGTGATGGTCATCGAGCACTCGGAGTGCGGGATGCTCACCTTTCAGGACGCCGATGTGCACCGCCACCTCGTCGAGCAGACCGGCGTGGATCTCGACCTCGCCTTCCACGCGTTCTCCGACCTCGAAGCCAATCTCCGCGAACAGGTCGCCCGCATCAGGACACACCCATGGACGAAGGACGTTCCGGTGCGCGGGCTGATCTACGACATCGAAACCCGCGAGCTGCGCGAGCTGCCCTGATCGCGATCGAGGCTCGTCCGAAGCGCAGGCCGCGTTGACAGGTGCGAACATGTGCGGATGGCAGACGACGTCGCGATCGATCCCGCGGTCCCGCCGAGCGGTCCAGGCTGCGAAGAGTGCACGGCGACGGAGGGCTGGTGGTTCCATCTCCGGCGCTGCGCGACATGCGGCCACGTCGGCTGCTGCGACCAGTCGCCGTCCCAACACGCAACCCGCCATGCGCGGGAGTCGGAACATCCGATCATTCGCAGCTTCGAGCCAGGCGAGTACTGGTTCTGGAGTTACGCGACCAACGAGTTCGTCGGCGGACCGCAGCTCGCGCCGCCGGACCACCACCCGCTCGACCAGCCGGTTCCGGGGCCCGCGGGTCGCGTCCCGCCCGACTGGATCGAGCAGCTGAACTGATCCCATGACCGAGCAGGACGTCGCGGTCACACCACCGCCCGCGGGGCATCCATACGAGGCGGAGATCCGGGCCGAGCTGGAGGGCTGGTACGAGATTGCGGGACTGGTTCGGTCGTTGACCCGCGAGGAGTGCCTCCAGACCGGCTACTACCGCAACCCGGACTGGACCGTCCGCGACGTCGTCGGCCACATCGGGACGTGGCTGGCACTGGCGCAGGTCCAGTTCGAGCGGCTCGCCGCGGGCACGTACGACGGTCACGACGTCGACATCGACAAGCTGAATGCCTCGTTCCTCGAGGCGATGGCCGGACAGCCGTGGGAGGTCGCCTGGCTGCAGGCAACGGCCGGCCGGACGCGGATGATCGCCGAGTGGTACAAGCTGCGCGAGCCGAATGACGAAGCGGCCTGGTGGATCCGCAAGGCGGCCGCGGACCACTACGCGGAGCATGTCCCGCGGCTCCGCGAATGGGTCGCCGAGCTCATCTCGCGGCGCACGCCGGGCTAGGTCCGGCTAGTCCGGTTCTTCCGGGGGGTCGGTCCGCTCGTTTGTCCCGCGCGCAGCCAGCGCATCGGCGGACGGCACGAAGTAGTAATCGCCGGTGATCGGCCGCGTGACGGTCGTGAGCCGGTCGATGGCATTCGCGCGCGAGCCGACCATGCTCTCAAGCATCGCCTGCAGGATGCGCTGATCCCGGCAGAAGCCGACGAAGATCGTCCCGTGCCGCGCCAGCGTCCCGTACGCGACGTTGCGCCGGAAGATCTTGCCGAAATCTTCCTGGTCCGTGCGCCCGACATGCGAGTCCTCGGGTGGTGGGTCCAGCTCGGAACCATCGCTCTTGCGGCGGCCCATGATCAGTTCCTGCTGCGCGACCGGCAGGCTGTCCCACTCGTCGGCGTTGTGCTCCCACTGCTGCAGCAGCAGCACCGAACCGCCCGCCCCCGGTGCGCCTTCGGGGATGAGGGCGACCCTCGTGGCCTCGACCAGCGTCGGGTTCTCCAGGCCGTCGATGAAGCCGGTGAGATCGAGATCGTGGTGGTACTGGAAGCCGACGATCTCGTGGACGAGGTCCGCCACGCCGCGCAGCGCGACCACGACCGAGCGCGACAGGTCGAACACAACGTCGTACGACGCCCCGGCGAGCCAGACGACTACGTCGTGCTGCGTGGCCGGCATCACGTAGCCGGTCGGACCGGTGATCGGCTGGTTGAACCCGGTCACGCCGGGCGGGGCGTCCTCCGGAGCGGCGCGCGCCCAGAGCTCGGGTCGGAAGCCGGCGACAAGATTTACCCCGCCGATCGTCGTCCGCGGCTCGCGCAGCGACGCGACGGCGAAGACGGCCGCCGCTGGTTCGACACCCGAGACAAGGTCGAACTCGAGATACGCGTGCGAGTCGGTGCCGAGGGCGAAGATGCCGGGCTGCGGAGCGGTCACGTGCGCCGAGTCTACGCCGCGCACCCACGACGACGAGACGCTCCGATGACGGCCGCCTGCTAGGTTCCATGGCCGACATCGCCACGGGCGAGGGAGGGATCCATGATCAAGCCGTGGTACGGCGGACGCCGCATCGCGTTCGTCCCGGTCAGCAACAGCCAGGTGGATTCGACCTTGCCACCCGGCTTCCAGGACCAGGTCTGGCGGCGCGCCTTCTACGACCCCGAGCCAGCGACCGGGATCGACCGATCCCTGCAGCAGTACATCAGGACCGTCTCATCGGGATACGCCCACATCGATGGTGAAGTCCTCCGGCCAGTCGTGGCAAATGGCCCCGACACCATGGGCGCGGCGATCAACGCGCTGCCGCCGAACCACAGCTTCCAGGTGGCGGTTGCCGTCCTGCCTCACGCCTTTGGACAACATCGCGGTGGCTGGGCCTGGTGGGACATGTCCGAACAGAACGGCATCACTGACTGGTGCCGCATCGCGCTCTACCAGGATCCGATCTTCAGCATGCGTCAGAACGTCGGCGTCTGGGCCATGGAAGTGCTCCATTCGACGACGCATGTCGGCGACTTGTACAACGTTTCGCCGGCCCCCGGTCGCTATGACGTCATGGCGTGCTCGTGCGGGACGCACCCGTCCACCAACACGAAGTCCACCATGGGCTGGCTGCACGCCGGGGCGATCCGCCAGCACCCGATCGGGACCTCGGCGACGTACACGCTTCACGCGTTGTCGCTGCCTCAGCCACCACCACCGGGGCGCCTTACCGCGGTGTCGATCAAGTCGCTCGATTCGCCGGGCCAGTTCGTCATCGAGGCTCGCCTTCGGACCGACGCGTACGAGACACCCGGCACCCTCTCACAGGGAATCCCTGCGGAGGGCGTGAACGTCTACGAGGTCCAGGGCGTGACGCAGGTCTTCCTGCGCCGTTCGGGGATGTCGGCCGGTTCTTCGTTCTCCGATGCCACGGAGGGCTTGACCGTGCGCGTTACCGGCCAGGTCGACGGTGGCTTCCGCGTGTCGGTCACCAGCCGGGCGACGAAGCGCTGCTCGGAGCTGTTCCGGCAAATCGAGGCCCTGCGCGAGTCGATCGAGCACGAGACCGACATCAACATCCGAAAGCAGTTGATCTCGGCCCTCGCCCGGGCGATGAGCGAGTACCGGGAGCTCAATTGCGTGGTCCGACCCCGTGTCGAGTCGGACGTCGATCTGTCTCCGATCTTCGCTCCACCGAGCGGTGACAACACCCTGGGTGTCAGCGGCAAGCCGCCGCGACCCAGGGCGACGAAGGGAAAGCGGACAGCAAAGCGCTGAGGGAACCGCGACTCAGGCCAGCGGCGCGGCCGGGACCTGGTCGTAACGGTGGAGCAGGCGTCCGCGGACCGCCGCACGGCGCCCGACCAGGTCCAGGAAGGCATCCGCGTCGAGGGCGAGGAGGAGCCCATCGGTGGCGGCCGTGACGGATGCGCTGCGCGGCGCGCCTGACAGCAGGCCGAGCTCACCGAACACCTCGTCCGCCCCCATGCGCCGGAGCTCCCTGGTGGTGCCACCGGCGTCGGCCTGGGTGACCACGACCGATCCTGATTCGATGACATAGAAGCGGTCCGCCGGATCGCCCTGGCGGATCACGACGTCACCCGCGACGACGGGCACTTCGACGAGCTGATCGAGCGCCCGCTCGACTCCCGCGCTTGTAACCCCGGCGAACAGCGGCAGCTCGAGCACGCGCCCGAGCGTCGCCTCGTGGGCGTTCAGCGGCCGGGTGACCGCCCCACCGATCAAGGCGAGGCTGACCACCACGGCGGCGGCCATCACCACGCCGGACACGCCGAGGACCCAGGCCGTGCCAGCGCCCGCGACGAGCGCCGGGATCAGGAACGAGCCCGCGGCCTCTGCCCCGGTGTCCACAGTCATCATCAGCCCGACGGCGCGGCCGCGGACCGCGTCCGTCGTCACGCGCTGGAGCAGGGTGGCGCCGGTCACCTCGAGGACGAGGTGGCCACCGGACACGAGGATGATCGCGAGCATCGCGACGACCAGCTCCGTAGCCAGGCCGAGCACGGCGGAGCCGCCGGCCATGACAGCCGCGCCGACCAGCAACGGGCGCCGCAGGCTCCGCCGCAGGACGAGCGCCCCGGCGACCACGGCGCCGGTCACGCCGCCGATCCCGATCGCGGCGTTGAGGTAGCCCGTGGCCGCTTCGCCGGCGTCGAGCACGTCGGTCGCGATGATCACCGTCAGCATCCCGACCCCGCCGACGATGGCGTAGTCGACGACGCGGAGCGCGATCAGGCCCGCGATCGGACCGCGCCGGGCGGGGAGTTCGGGAGTTGCTGCCGCCGTTGTCTCGGGCGTTTCTTCCGGCGTTGTTACCGGCGCCACGTTCGCGGACGGCGGCAGGCCCCACAGGACAAAGGCGATCACGAGGAACGTGAGGGCATTGATGACGAACGCAAGCGTCGTCCCGCCGGCGGCAACCAGGATGCCGCCGAGGACCGGGCCGACGACAAAACCGAGGTTGTCGAGGCTGGCCCATGCGCTGTTGGCCGGGCCGAGCTGCCGTTCGTCCTTGACGAGGTTCGGCACATATGCGCCGATTGCCGGATAGAAGAAGGTCGAGAAGCAGGCCGCCAGGATCGACAGGGCAATCAATGCGAGGATCGATCCGCCCGTGACGAGCACCGCCGCCATGCCGACCATGCACGCGGCCCGCGCGAGGTCGGTGATGAGGAGGACCAACCTCCGGTCGTAGCGATCGGCGACGACGCCGGCCGGGACCGACAGGACGATGTACGGGATCGATCGCACGGCGCCGAACAGCCCGAGCAGGATCGGGTCGCCGGTCTCGCGGTAGATCACGACGAGCAGGGCAACGATGTACAGCCAGTCGCCGATGGCGCTCACGAACTCGCCACCGAGCAGCCGCGTCAGCGGCCGGTTGCGCAGGATGTCGCGGTACGAGGCGAGCAGGCGCAGGCGTCGGCCCTCGGAGTGTCAGGCGGGTGACGCCGGTCGGGCGACCGGCGATGGCATCGTACCGATCGTCACGGAACCTCGGCAGGTCGATCCGTCAATCCGGGACGAACACGATCAGTCGCTGGGGATTGAGGCAGACCGAGTAATCGCCGAGCCGCGGAAGCGATCCATCCGATGGAACATCGATCGCGTCGCCGTCCTCGACGACGACCGCGCCACCGGCATCAAGCACGCTATCGGTGCCGATCTGGAAGTCAGCGCCCTCCCACAGGACGTCGAGGCGTGCGCCGGTGTCCGAGCGGGCAGTGACGTACCCCGGTTCGGCCGTATCCATCCGGAACGTCAGGGTGCTGTACTCCGGGACGTCCTCGGGCCAGCCGACCGAATCGCAACCGACATTGCCGAGGCCCTGGGTCAGCGCGCCGGGAGCCGCTGCCGGGACTGCGCCGGGCCGCGGTTCGATCTGGAGCCATGCCGCAAGCGACGTGCTGGCCACGACCCGACCATCGGTGCTTTGCGCCCAGATCGTCAGCCCGAGGATGGTGTCCCCTTCGCGGTCGGGGACCGGCACCGTGATGGTGCTCGGACCGTCGGCGCGGGTCTCCCCCGTGATGACGTTGATCCCATCCCCGGAGCGCGGTCGTTCGGAGCCCTCCCAGTAGAGGATTCGCCAGTCCTCGCCGACCGATACCGCAATCTCGTCACCGAGGTAGGCAACTTCCCCGACCTCGGGCTCGGCACCCACGCCGTCCGTAGGCGCCGTGGTCGAGCACGTCATGACGAGCTGCTCGGCGATGGTCGTCGGGAGCACGATCTCCCCATCTGCGGTGTCCAGCCTGATCGCCGGCGGCGGTACAGCCTCGGTTGGTGCGGGGCAGATCGGGTCCGGCGGCTGGAAGCCGGCCGGCTCGGCATCCAATGTCGCAGAGGGAGGCGCGACGGACGGTACCGGTGTCGGAGAGACCCGCGGAGGCACGGAGGGACTCGGAACGGGTTCCACGACGGACAGGTCGACCGGATCGCGATCGATCAGCGACGAGCCGACGGCGACGGCGGCCAGGGCTAGCAGCGCCAGGATGGCGGCGATTGCCACGAGCCGCAGGGCAGAAGCCGCCGCTCGCTCGGGACGCCGGAGCGTGGCCGCCCGGAGTCGGGCCGACTGGTCTGCGGTGACCGGAAGGATCGGCAGCGCCTCCACCGAGTGGGCGTCCCGTCGCAGGCCGTCCACCCTGCTGCGGCAGAGCGAGCATCCTGCGAGGTGGCCGTCGAGCTCCTCGCGCTCGCGGGCGGACAGCTCGAAGTCGATGGCGGTGGCGGCGAGCTCCAGCGGGCGGCGGTGCATGGTGGTCATTGCGGGCCCTCCGGGGCTTCGAGGGCCAGGCGGAGGTTGATCCGCGTTCGCGTCAGCAGTGTTCTCGTCGCGGCGTGGCTGCGTCCGATGGCGGCTGCGATCTCGAGGCCCGTGAACCCCTGACCTGACAGCAGGATCGCCGTCCGCGCATCCGCTGGGAGGGTATCGAGCAGCGCCTCGAGCTCGGTTCGACGCTCGCGGCGCAGCAGCCCTTCCTCGGGGGACGGCGCCCGATCGTCTGCAAGGACGGCCGGACCGTGGCGACGAAGCCAGTCCACGACGGTGTTTGCCCGCCGCGCCCGGCTGACAACCAGGTTCGAGGCGACGCGGTAGAGCCAGGCACGAACGTGCTCGGGCGTCCGACCGGCATCGACCTCCCGCGCGAGCCGCAGGAAGGCTTCCTGGGCGAGATCCTCGGCCGTTTGGTCGTCGCGCGTCGCCCGCCTCAGGAAGCTCAGGAGCTCCTGGTGGTGGGCCTCGAACGCGTTTTCGAGCGCCGCGCGCCGGTCGATGGCGACGACGACCACGGCAGCTTCGACGGCGGATGCGTCGGTCGCTGCGGAAGGAGTCCGTGAGTCGTCCATCGTGCCGTGGAGACGGATGGCAGCCCGCGATGTTTCACGCAGTCGGCAAGCGGACAGATTCCGCCGGAGGACGAGTGGCTGGCGCGCCAGGATTCGAACCTGGAACCCCCTGATCCAGAGTCAGGTGCTCTACCGTTGAGCCACGCGCCAGCGGTGCCGGAACGGCTGTGCTGAGTCTACCGCCCGTGCGCCAGCGGCCTCAACCGCCGCGCGCCTGCACCTTCGCCCAGGTGTCCTTCAGGGTGAGGGTCCGGTTGAACACGAGCGCACCCGGGCGGGAATCCGCATCGGCCGCAAAATAGCCAAGCCGCTCGAACTGGACCGTTTCGCCGGGCTCGACGTCGGCAAGGGACGGCTCGACGAACGCATCGCTCACGACTGTCTCAGAGTCGGGGTTGAGATCCGCGAGGAGGTCACCGCCGGCGCCGGGATCAGGCCGCGTGTACAGGTGGTCGTACAGGCGAACTTCGGCCGGGAGTGCATGCGCGGCGGAAACCCAGTGGAGCGTGGCCTTCGGGCGACGACCGTCGGGTGCATCGCCACCGCGTGTCGCCGGGTCGTACGTGCAGCGCAGCTCGACGATGCGGCCGGACTCGTCCTTGACCACCGACTGGCAGGTGACGAAATATGCGTTCCGCAGCCGCACCTCGCGGCCGGGCGACAGCCGGAAGAACTTCGGTGCTGGGTCCTCCATGAAGTCGTCGCGGTCGATCCACAGCTCACGCGAGAACGGGACCGCGCGCGAGCCCGCCCCCGGATCCTCCGGGTTGTTCGGAACGTGCACCTCCTCGCCCTTGCCTTCCGGAT
>DASTYU010000016.1:0-15825 GCA_035764655.1 Candidatus Limnocylindrales bacterium | reverse complement strand
ACCTTCCCGGCGATGATCTCCGCCGAGCCGATCGGCGCGATGCGGAACAACTCCAGGACGCCGCTCGTCCGCTCCCGAACGAGCGACATCGCCACGAGCGTCACGGCAAGGTGCTGGAGAATCAGGGCCAGGACCGCGGGCCCGAAGAACGCCACGACGCCCGGCTGCAGCGGCGCGATGTTGATCAGCTCGGTGCGGGTCGGCGACGCAACGATCTCCGGGGGAATCTGGGAGAGCTCCTGGTCGCCCGCCGCCACGGCATAGCCCTGGCCTTCCTCTGCGACGCGCTCGATGATCTGGTTGTTGACCTCGCTCGAGAGCAGTTGCACGACGAAGGCGGCATACGCGGCCTGGACCGGGTCGACAACGTTCACGAGGACGTCGATGACGGACTGCTCGCCGGCGCGGAACTGCTGCTCGGCGTCGGACGGCGCCACGACCACGACTTCGATCTGCTGGGCCTCGAGCTGCTGCTCTGCGGCGGCCCGGTCAGCCGTGACCTCGGTCACGATCAAGGCGTCGCCGGCGATGTCGCGGTACTCGGCGGGGTCCTGCGGCAACCCGGTTTCGGGCGGCGCCACCACGACGGTCCGCAACGGGTTACGGTAGCCGTCGTAGCCGAAGCCGAAGATGGCCATGATGAGGAACGGGCCAAGGACCAGGCTGAACAACGCCCCAGGCCGGCGGACGGTCTCGATGAGCTCCTTGCCGAGGAATGCCAGCAGGCGGACGGGAACGGCGACGAGCTGCGACATCAGGCGGCCGCCTCGGCGTCGGCCGGCTCGCCGCGCGTTTCGCGGTCGCGACGGACCAGCTCCGCGAAGATCTCATCGAACGACGGGCGATGCTCGCGGGCGCTTTCGACCTCACCGCCCTGCTCGCCGATCGCCTCGACCACGGCGGGCGTCGCCGCTCCGGCCTCCTCGACGACGACCTGGAAGTGGCGCGGCCCCAGCTGGTTCGATGCGAGGACCATCGGCACCCCGCTCAATGCGCTGCCTTCAAATGGCGCGACGGTTTCGACGTCGATGATGTCCCCGCCCATGGCGGACCGGCGCAGGCCCTCCGGTTCGTCGTGGGCGACCAGCCGGCCGTTCGCGATGAGTGCGACGTGGTCGCACAACTCCGCCTCGGACAGGTACTGGGTCGTGACGAGCAGCGTGCGGCCCTCGTCGCGCAGCCGCTGCAGCTCGTCCCAGATCCGTTCGCGCAGCAGGGGATCGATGCCGGTGGTCGGCTCGTCCAGGAACGTCAGGATCGGGCTGTGGACGAGGGCACAGGCGAGCTCGAGGCGGCGCTGCATGCCGCCGGACAGCTGGCTGGCTCGCCGTCCACGGGCGTCCCACAGGTCGACGAGCTCGAGCACCTCGCGTGTCCGGCGGTGGCGGCTTGAGAAGAGCATCCCGAACAGCGACGCGATGAAGTCGACGTTCTCGCGCGCGGTCAGGTCCGGATAGAGCGAGAAGAGCTGCGGCATGTAGCCGATGCGCTGGCGAGTCCTGCGCCGGAACCTCCGTGGGTCCTCACCGAGCACGCGGACCGACCCGCTCGTCGGCTGGAGGGCGCCGGTCAGCATGCGCACGACGGTGGTCTTGCCGGCGCCGGACGGGCCGATGACGCCAAGAATGGTGCCTTCGGGTACGGTCAAGGCGACGTCATCGACGGCGACGAGATCGCCGAAACGCTTCGTCACGTGATCGACCACGATCGTGTGGGAAAGATCCGCGGTTGGTGGCGCGGTCTCCGGCGCGGTTGCGGCCGCGTCGGGCGGCACTGACTGGGGGTCTGTCACCTGGGTTCCTCGCTCGGGCACCTTGGCGCCCGGCGGGCAGCCCGGGCTCTCCGAAGTATCGAAATCGCGCGTTGCGGTGGTATCGCCGCGGCCGGGGACGCATACCAAGCGCATGACGCGCGGCACGCTGCAAGCCCGCTGCGACGGCCAACCCGCGGGACGACCTGACGCCGGGTATGCCGCGGCCCCACGCTCGCGCCATGACCGAACCGTCACCCCTCGACCCGGCGCGTGCCACCGCTCGCGAGGTCGGCCTCCGGTACGCGACCGACGCGGTTCCGGGCCTGACCCGCCGCCGTCGCGGCCGCGGGTTCAGCTACTACGACCAGCAGGGACGGGTCATCCGCGACCCCGAGGCGCTCGCGAGGATTCGCTCGATCGTGATCCCGCCGGCCTGGACCGACGTGTGGATCTGTCCCTGGCCGAACGGCCACATCCAGGCGACCGGCCGCGACGCCCGGGGTCGCAAGCAGCACCGCTATCACTCCGACTTCCGCGCCGCGCGTGACGAGGCCAAGTTCGGCCGGCTGGTCGAGTTCGCGTCGGCCTTGCCGCGGATCCGCAAGCGGGTCGACCGCGATCTTGGCCGGCCCGGCGTGCCCCGGGAGAAGGTGCTGGCAGCGGTCGTCAGACTCCTCGAGCTGACGTTGATCCGGGTCGGCAACGACGAATACACGCGCTTGAATCAGTCGTTCGGGCTGACGACCCTTCGCGGGCGGCACGTCCAGGTCGAAGGCACGGCAATCCGCTTCCGGTTCAAGGGCAAGGGCGGCACGCCGCACGAAGTCGGCTTGCGGGACCGCCGGCTCGCTGCGCTGATCCGGCGCTGCCAGGAGCTGCCGGGTCAGGAGCTGTTCCAGTACACGGAGGACGGCACGGTCCGCGACGTGACCAGCGACGACGTCAACGAATACTTGCGCACCATCTCGAAGGGCGACTTCACCGCCAAGGATTTCCGGACGTGGGCCGGGACGGTGCTGGCCTACCAATCGCTGTGCGACTTGCCCGAGCCGCAGGACGAGCGGACCAGGAAGCGCAACGTCGTCGAGGCCGTTCGGCGCACCGCAGCGGCGCTGCGCAACACGCCGGCCGTGTCGCGCCAGGCATACATCCACCCGGCCGTGCTGGAGGCCTACGTGGAGGGCGCCATCGATGCCGCCGAGATCGAGGATCTCACCTCGGCGGAGCGCGCGGTCGTCGAGCTGCTCCGCGAACGGCTGGACGTCGACGCTGCCCGGACCACGCGGCGCGCGCCGCGGTCGCAAGGCGGGCGATAGGCCGCTCCTCGTGCCACCCGCGCGGAGGGCCCCGTTGTCCGGGCGACGATGCCTCCCGAGGAAAGGAGGCACCCACCATGACCCAGGAAACTGCCACCCGAATGGGTACCGGCTATCCCGTGGACGACGCCACGTACAACCTGCTCCAGGCACTCACCTCGAAGCTCGAGGCGATCGAGGCTTACGAGCAGTACGTGAGCGATGACCCGGAAAGCGTGTTCGGTCAGCTGCTCGAGGACGAGCGGCGCCACGCGCAGATGCTGCACGAGGCGCTGCGCCGCCGGCTGTCCAGCAGCTAGCCGCCATTCCAGGCACAAGCAAGAGGCCCCGCTCGTTCGAGCGGGGCCTCTGAATATCCGGGGGAGTGTGGTTCGGGCTAGACGCGCGGCTCGTCCGTTGCGTCGTCCGCGGCGTCACGGGCGTCGTCGCCGAGGTTGCCGAGCTGCTCGCGCATCTCGTCACCGGCGTTGCCCAGCTTGTCGGCGACGTCTTCGTCGCCGTCGCTCTTGCGCCAGGCCTCCTTCGCGTCGCCCTCGGCGTCGCGATAACCCTTCTTGATGTCGTCCATTGGTCCTCGACCTCCTGGGTGTGACAGCCTGGTCGGCCGTCCTGGGCCGAAGCTAGGGCAGCCGCCCTATCGCGCCGAGACCTGTGTGCTGCGTCCGGGCTATCAGCCCCGTTTCACCGGTGCGCTGCCGCGGCCGGACTGCGAGCGGTCGAGCAGGGTGAAGCCCATCGCCGCTGCCGGAATGAGCGCGAGAATGACCAGCAGCCGGTTGGCGCCGCCGAGCAGCAACCCGAGTGCCAGCCCGACCGACAGGGTCGTGCCGGCCATCAACGCCTCGTCGGACCCGGACTGGATGGCCCGGTTGGCGTCCTCGACGGCCTGGCGCGTGGCCTGGGTGGCTTCCGGGAGGCGGGCGACCGCCTCGTTGGCGACGTTGCCGACGTTGCCGGCAACCGCCTTCGCGGTCTGCGCCGGTCCGCCGTTGGCTGACGCGTCGGGGGCGTTGCCCTTGCTGGTTTCGCCGAGGTCGTTCGGTGTGGTGCTCATGTCTTCGTCTCTCCCTGCACAAAAGGCGACGGACGGCCCGAGGAGGGGGCTCGAGCCGTCCGTGCTAGCGAGAGCGCCCCGTCACAAGCGCTCCCGGTGTCGTATTCGCGCTGGTGTCGCGGAACGTCCCCCTCGGGGGCAGTGCGCCCCGTGACATCGTCACGGTAGAGATTTCCGCCATCGGCGATCCTCAATTCGCGCCGTTCGGACATTGCATCCGCATAACGATCCCGTCGGTTTCGATCGATGCATCCCCTGCTTGCGGAGATGAAATGGCTCCCGGACCCCCAGTGGTACGGGAGCCGCTCCCAGTGTCCCGGCAGTGGGGTGGCGTCCACGAGTATGCGCTTCCGGGTCGACTTGCAGCCGGGTGTCAGGCCTTTCCCAGCGAGGCGAAAGGGACGTCCACCTCCTGGGTCCCCCGAGGTGGACGTCCCCCGCCGGACGCGACTGGGGGTCCGGCGTGCGTCCGCGTCCGTCAGACCGTACCCCGTCCGGTCCTGGATCGGCTCATCAATGTGCTTATCACCATCACCACGAGGACGGCACCGATCACGGCGGTCACGACGGATGCGCCGTCGAGCTGGCCCTGGACGGGATCCGTCCCGAAGATGGCGCCGGCGAGGAACCCGCCGACGACCGCGCCCACGATGCCGAGGACGACGTGCCCGACGACGCCGAGGCCCTCGTCGCCTTTCACGAGGAAGCCGGCGAGGTAGCCGGCGACCGCGCCCAGCACGATCCATGCAACGATGCTCATCTGCACCTCCACGACCTCGATTTCGGCTGCTCGTGCGGTCCGCGATCAGCCGGCGTTTTCGAGGCTCGACGCCTCACTATCCGGTCCGCAACGGACGGGCGACCATTACAAAATCGCCCGGATCGGTAACAAGCCCTGACGCGAAGAGCCGCCGGGACGGCGTCCCGGCGGCTCTACAAGTGGGTCTGGGCGTCGCGTCAGGAAGCGGACGGCGACGGCGACTCCATGAGGCTTGGGCTCTCGAGCCCGCCTGGGCTCTCGAGCGACGGGCTGCTCAGCGACGGGCTCTCCAGCCCGCCCGGGCTCGACCCGGTGTCCGATGGCGTGCATGCCGCCAGGGCGGCAGCCGCAGCCAATGCCAGCACTGCGATCAGGCGCTTCATGTGGTGATGTCCTCCGTGGGGGGTTGGATGCGGCCCGCCCGCAAGCGGACGGACGACCTCTCGTCGGTGTGCGACTGGGGGCCGCGGGGGACCGTAGCCGCCGCGCCGCATCGCTGACCGCGACTCCGACCGGGGCCATCTATCAGCCTTCTCGCAGTCGGTGCGCCGGTGCACCAGGGCCGCCGCACGGTGGGAGCTGCCCCTGCGGACGTGAAACAGGACCGAAATGCGGCGTGGCTCGCAGAACATGCTGGATGCGTCGAGCGATCACGACACTCAACGAAGTCAACCTTGACGCGCCGCCTGCCGAGGCTGCAGGCGCCAGGAGGAACACCATCGATGCTCGACGAGCGCGGAGCTGTCCGTCCGGAGATCCACACGGGCGAGCGTGATGACCACTCGATGCAGTTGACCGAGTACGCGCTCGCGTTCATCGCCCTGGCGGCAGCCGTCCTCCTGGCCGTCGCGCGCTAGCGTCCACCCGGAGCCTGCGGCCCGAGCCTGCGGCCCTGAGCCTCGAAGGTTCACTTGTAGTCCCACCCGGAATGTTGTGCGCGTCAGTCGGGTGAGTACCCTCTCGTCGCGCTTCGCAGCCGTAACGATCACGCTACGAGCCGAGCCCGGTCACGGTCCCCGTTCGGGCGCCACCGTTCGTACGAGTCCCGGCCGGAATGGACGTGAAGGGTAACGGCCGCTCAGATGGGCTGTGCCAGCGCCACGTCAGCCATCTCCGTTGTCCACGGGCGGCTCGTCCTGGCCGGGCGGCGGCGGCTTCTCCGGCTTCGGCTTGTCCGGTTGGTCCGGCTTGACGGGCTTCGGGCGTGGGCACGGCCCGATGAGCGGCCCGCCCCACGACGACTCGCCCGGGAGATAGGCTGTGGCCGCGTCCCACCGGCCCACCACGCCGACCCCGCGCCGCGCGCGCCCGACCCACTCCTCGACGTCGCGGTTCCACGCCGACGGTCCCAGCTCGGCTGCGAGCGGGTCGACGCGCCAGCCACCGCACGCCCGGGTGTAGAGCAGGCCGGCCTTGTCCACGGCGTTCTTGGAGGTGGGCTGCGTGCCGCGCGCGAAGAACTCCTTCCGCGTCTCGCGGGTCCAGCTACCGGGCTTGCCACCCGACCAGGCGTCAATCGTGGCCCTCACCACCTTGCCGGGCCGCTGGAACTTGGCGATCGGCCACTTGCGGGTGTACTCCTCGACGAAGGCATGCCACAGCGGCGCCGCGGCCGTGATCGAGGTGGCCGGCTTGCTGGCGCGAGGCAGCGAATGATCGCTGTTACCCATCCAGATCCCGACCACCAAACCGGGCTCGTCCTTGTCCTTTGGCGGGGCAAGGAAGCCGTACGTGCTCAGGTCTCGCGCGTCCTGCGCGGTGCCCGTCTTGGCCGCCACCGGCCGGCGATCGCCACCCGGTCCGCGTGTCCGGAGGACCGGGCCCCACGCGGCATTCACCTTTGGATCGCTGTTGCCCGCGAGGATGTCGCTGATCAGGAACGCCGTCTGGGGAGAGACCGCTTCGACACGCTCCGGTCCGGGTGCCTTCCATACCACCGACCCGTCCGGCCCGCGGACTTCAAGGATCATCCGCGGCGGGACGTGGACGCCGCCATTCCCGAACGCGCCGAAGGCCGAGGCAAGGTCGAGCGGACGAACCTCGACGGTTCCGAGCGCACCGGCCAGGCCCGACTGGAGATACGCTTTGTCGCCGCCCTGGAACCGGATACCAAGCGCCTTCGCGCGCTTGGCCACGGCCTCGTTGCCGACCCGTTCGAGCGCCCGGACCGCCGGGATGTTGAGGGATTGCTGGAGCGCCTCCCGGACGAGCACCGGCCCGCGGTCGCGGCGGTCGGCGTCGCGTGGCGCCCACTTCTCGCGCCGGTTGAACTCGGTCGTGATGTCCAGGAGGAGCGTGCCCGGCGTGAGGTCGCGCTCCTCGAAGCCGGTTGCGTAGACGATCGGCTTGAACGCCGAACCCGGCTGGCGATAGCCGTCGCCCGCGACGTCGTACTTCGGCTCGAACCGTTTCGAGGCGAGGTCGTTGCGCTCGTAGCCGGCGCTTCCGAGATATGCCAGCACGTCGCCCGTCCGGTAGTCGATCGCGACGAGTGCCGCGTTGTGGACATCCTTGCCCCGGAGGTTCCGGATCCAGCCCTTCTCGCGCGATGGAATCTCGAGGGACTTCAGGAGCCTGTTGCCGGCGCTCCGCTTGAGGTTCGGGGCGATCACCGCGGCGGAAACCCATTTCCGCGCGATCCGTTGGGCGCGCCAATCGAGCGTCGTGATCACCCGGTAGCCGGCAGTGGTGAGGTCGACGTCCTGGCCCACGATCTGCTGGAGCTGACGCTGGACCTGCCATGCGAAGTGGCCGGCGCGGAAGTTGGCCGGCTGGTCGCCGACGAGGATCACCGGCTCATCGAGGGCCTTGGCGAGCTCGCCTGGCGACAGCTTCGTCCAGCGCGACGTCGACAGGTTGCGAAGGATGTAATCGCGCCGGACGACCGGTGGCGCGTCCTTCGGGACCACCAGCTGGCCGTCCTCGCCCTCTTCGGCGTATGAATAGGGATCGAGCGTGCTCGGCGACTTGGGCAACGCGGCGAGCAGGGCCGCCTGTGCAGGCGTCAGCTCGGCGAGGTCCGCGACGCCGAAGTAGACCTTGGCCGCGGCGGCGATGCCGTACGCCTTGTGGCCGTAGTAGATCTCGTTCAGGTATGCCCCGATGACCCGCTCCTTGCCCTCCTCGCCCGGGTACGTCTCGTTGAGGCGCATGGACTGGAGAATCTCCTTGGCCTTGCGGATATACCGGTCGGACCCGGGCGCCACCACATCCTCGGGGAGCATCCGCGCGCGTACGAGCTGCTGGGTGATCGTCGAGGCGCCGCGCTCGCTTGTGCCGCTCGCGTTTTCGGCGATCGCCGACAGGATCGCCTCGAGGTCGAACCCGCTGTTGCGCCAGAACGTGCGATCTTCGGCGGTCGTCGTCGCGTCGAGGATGAGGTGCGGCACGTCCGCGTAGGTGACGACCCGCCGTTGGACGGTCTGGAAGCGCCCCAGCTCGACCTCGCCATCGCGGTCGTACAGGATGGTCGGCTGGGCGAAGGTCAGTGTTTCGAGCTCACTGGGATCCGGCAGGTCCTCGGAGAGGTACGCGACGGTCGCCGTGGCAGCAAGACCGAAGACGGCGAAGCCGGCCGCGGTGGCACCCAGGACCAGTGCCAGGGCGATCGCCATGAACATCGGCAACCGGCTCGCTGGCTTGTGGTGGTGGCGGCTCGTGGCGCGCATGGCGACGATCCGCACCGCGTGATGCGGTGTGGAGCTGGTCGAGGGCGCACGATCACGTCTGACGGCGGGCACCTGACCACCATTCCCCCTTGCGAGTGACTCACCCTCCCGTCATTCCCGGACCAACCTTACAGCGGAATGACAGGTGGTCCGTCTCAACGTTCCGTGGCGACGATGTGCAACAGCTCGCCTGAACCGAGATCCGTGGCGTAGAGCTCACCCGACTCGTCTTCGCCGATCGCGCTGACCTGGCGCCCGGGTTCGGCCACCAACGTTCCGTCGAGCGGGCCGTCCTGCGTCGGGTCGAGCACCCAGAGGTTGCCGCCGCAGTAGTCGGAGTAGACGTAGCCGCCGGCGAGCAGCGGTTGGTTCGGCCCGCGGTAGACCACGCCTCCGATGACCGAGCAACCGAGGTCGTGTCCGTAGGCGGTGACCGGAGCGGTGAACTGCGTGGGGTCGCAATCGGTTGGCTCGAAGCACTCGAAGCCCTCGACGCGGTTCCAGCCGAAATTCAGGCCACCGGCCCCGGCACGGGCCACGTCCACCTCTTCCCAGCTGCCCTGCCCGACGTCGCCGATCCACAGATCGCCGGTCTGCTGGTCGAACGACATCCGCCATGGGTTGCGCAGCCCGACGTGCAGGATCTCCGGCTCACCGCCCTGCCCGTCGGCGAACGGGTTATCGGCAGGGATGGCGTAGCGGCCGTCCACGGTCGTGCCGTCGACGTCGATCCGGAGGATCTTGCCGAGCAGCGTGTCGAGCCGCTGGCCGTTGTCCTCGGGGTCGCCCCCGCCGCCTCCGTCGCCGGTCGAGATGTACAGGTAGCCGTCCGGCCCGAACGCCAGCGCTCCGCCGTTGTGGTTCGAGAACGGTTGGTCGATGCGCAGCAGCACCCGCTCGCTGTCGACGTCGGCCCGGTCCGCATCCGGCGCGGGCACCGTGAACGACGAGACGACCGTGTCGCCGTCGAGATCGGTGTAGTTGACGAAGAGCCGCGGGTCGTCGGGAAACGACGGGTGGAAGGCCAGGCCGAGAAGCCCGCGCTCGCCGCCCGCCCTGATCCGGTCGCCGATGTTGAGGAACGGATCCCCGGCCAGCCGGCCATCCCGGATCAGCCGGACCTGGCCGCGTTGCTCGAGGACGAAGATCCGGCCGCTGCCATCGCCGGCGTTGGTGACCGCGAGTGGCCCGACGAAGTTCTCGGCGACCGGCTCGAGGGACAGGCGGATGCGCTCGGGATCGAATGCGTCCGCAGGAGGCTGTGACGGCGAGACAGACGGCTTCGTGCTTGTCGATGGACTCTCGGCAAGCGACGGGGAGGGGATCGGCGACGCACCGGCCGTTGGCGGCGGAACGGACGTTCCCTGGCCCTGCCCGCAGGCGGCGACCACCAGGGCGAGGGCAGCAACGATTGACCGCGTCCGGCGGGGGAGAGAAGGCATCCCGGGATGCTACCCGCGACGGCGCGGATCGTCCGGCGTCGCCGAATCGCGCCTGCTAGGCTGCGCCGCGAAGAGGGAGGTCCGCTTGCTCGACCGGCTCATTTCGGGTGCCGGAGCGCTGACCGATCGCGCGGATCGGTTCGTCCGGCTGTTCACTTCGGGTCGCGGGCCGGACGTCCTGGCGAATCGACCGGGTTCGGTCATCGTCATCATCCTCCTCATCGGGACGGCGATCTTCTTCGGCTTGCTGGCCATCGAAGCCACCGACAACCCGACGCCGCGCACTCTTGCGCCGGCCGACGTCGCGGCCGCCGATGACCTCGGCAACCGGATCTTTGCCACCGTCGAGGGCGTGCTCGAGGAGAACTACGTCGAGACATACCCCGATGACGACAACGACGGTGTCCAGGACACCGACGAGTCCGGCGACGCGTGGTACTACTTCCTGGTCGATCACTCGGGTCGCGGGGTCACGGTTCGATCGACGCGCCATCCCGACGACCTCTATCAGTACACCGCGACCGGCGTCGTGGTTCGCGACCCGGCCTACGTCGGCGTGGACGTCGCCCAGTTTCACGAACTCGACGGCACGTCCGAGTTCGATCTCGATGGCACCTTCTATCTCGATGCGACCGCCAACCCTGGCGGCGCGCCACGACCGCTCGACCTCGGCGGGGAGATGCCTGAGGACGGCACCTTCGTGTCCATCACCGGGCCGTACTTCGGACATCTCGACGTGTGCTCCGGGGACGCCGATGGCGACGGCGAGTGCGAGGAATCCGAGTTCGACCTCCTCGACGCGTTCATCGGCGATCCCGACTCCGGGCGAGCCATCACGGTCCTCAGGAAGGACCACCCTGCGCCGGTCCCGATCGCCTTCACAGGGATGCTTCGCAGCGACCCTCGCTCGATCGTGGACGCGAAGGCGACACAGGGCCTGCAGTTCGAGCAGCTCGGCATCACCGTATCCGACCGCTATCTGCTGGTCGATCAGGCGAGCCCCGCCAACGGCACCCTGTCGCTGGCTGTCGCGGTCGCCGCCGGGCTGCTCGCGGTGGTGCTCACGATCGGGCTGGTCGGTGGTTACCTGGTCTACCGGAGGACGAAGGCCGCGCTTCCATCCGGCGGCCAAGGGCTGGCGACGGGCGAGGCGATCCCGCTGCGCGTGACGGGCTCGCTGCGGCGGGCGGACGGGCTGATCCATGTGCGCGAGGCGAGCGCGCAGCTGGTGCGGTTCCCGCTGGGGGTGGCGCAGGCAGCTCTGCCCGAGGCAGCTGAATCCACCCCCGTCGATCCGGCCGGCCCGGCGGAACCGGCCGGCCCCGCGGAACCGGCCGACGTCCGCACAACACTCATCGTCGAACGGCAGGGCAAACCTGAGGGCGTGGCGCTCGGGAGGGGCGAGCTCAAGCAGGTGACGGCTGGTCGCGTGATGCGCTTTCGTGGACCACGGCCGGCCCTGAGGGTCGTGGCAGGGACCGGCGCGTTGCTCCTCTCCTTCGGAAGCGCGGAGGACCGTGACCGCGCGGCAGGAGAATTGATCGGGGAGTCGGGTCTCCTCATCCAGGGCAGTGTTGCGGGAGGTGCCGGCTGATGGACGCATTCGAGCTGCGCGAGGTCGAGGCCGTCCGGCGCGAGTCTGGAAAGCTGTACCAGGAGTTCCTGCGCGTCCCGGACCTGAGCGCCGGCCTGTACGTGCTCGAGGCGGGCACCACGGATCCACAGCAGCCGCACCGCGAGGACGAGCTCTACTACGTCGTCTCGGGCCAGGCGACCATCAGCGTTGGCGACGAGGAGCGCCACGTGGGCCCGGGCTCGCTGGTCTTCGTCGGGGCAGGCGCACCCCACCGCTTCCACGACATCACCGAACGCCTCGAGCTGCTGGTGGTGTTCGGTCCAGCGGAGTCCCTGCCGGAGGCGTGAGCCCCGCGAGCGAGCGGAGCTCCAACGCGAGCTCAGCTCCTCGACCGACCTCATCGTGGCGAAAGAACACGAAGGCATCGTCGCCGGCGTCGAGGAACGGCTGCAAACGCGCGAGCCATGCTTCGAGCTCGGCGGTCGCGTAGTCGGGGCGCCGCAGCCGCAGGTACAGCCGCTCGGACGTCCGCCGGATCACGGGCGGCTCCTCGAGCTCGGGCATGTCCGTGATGCACAGCGCGGCGTTGTGGCCGGTGAGCGCCCTGACGGTCTCGTCGGCCGCCCATGAGGGTTCGCGCAGCTCAACCACCAAGGGCAGGTCCGCCGGCCACGCGGCCAGGAACCGGTGCAGCTTGTCGTCGTCGCGCTTGGCGATATCGGGGATCCGGAACAGGACGGCACCGAGGCGCTCCCCGAAGGCGCGATATGGGCCGGTGAGCCAGTCGAGCCCGCTGGTCGGGTCGCCGAAGAACCGAGCCGAGCCACTGCGCTGTGCCTTCACGACGAAGCGGAACGCATCCGGCGTTGCAGCAAGCCAGTTGGCCACGGCCTCCGGTCGCGGCTGCCGGTAGAAGGTGTTGTTGAGCTCGACCGTATCCAGCTGCGAACCGTAGAAGCGCAGCAGCTCACCGCTGCGCAGGCCGGGCGGATAGAAGCGTGGGGACCACCTCGGATACGCGAAGCCGCTGGTGCCGACGAGCAGCCGCCCGGTCACGCGTCAGCCGGCCTGGGCATGCTCCGCGGCCGGACGGCCCGCCGTCTCGGCATGCTCGGCC
Organism: Candidatus Limnocylindrales bacterium; assembly: GCA_035764655.1. Classification (GTDB taxonomy): domain Bacteria; phylum Chloroflexota; class Limnocylindria; order Limnocylindrales; family CSP1-4; genus DASTYU01. Next base: position 3,139 of record DASTYU010000016.1, on the reverse strand, counting down.
ACGGTGACCATGGCGCGGCGGATGGCGCCGAGGTCCGCTTCGTCGACAACGTCGAAGAAGTGTCGCTCGATCCCCCTGAGGTGGGTTCGCGAGGCGCGGCGCAGTCGCTCGAGGCCCTTGTCGGTGAGAACGGCTTCAGCCCCACGAGCGTCGGTCAGGCACTGGTCGCGCACGACCAGTCCGTCGGCCACGAGGCGGTCGATGAGGCGCGTCACGCCGCTCTTGCTCAGCACGACCCGGTCGGCGAGCGTGTTCATGCGGAGCCGTCGGTCGCTCGCTTCGGCCAGCGCGAGGAGGGCGTCGTACTCGCCGAGCGACAGGTCGTGCTCGGCGCGCAGCTCCTCGTCCAGCCGCCGGGTGATCCGGGCGTGGGCGACCAGGAAGGCGCGCCACGGCAGGAGGCGCTCATCGCGCGGGGTCACGGGATGGAGAAGATCGGGTTCCGGCATCGGTCCGATCGTACACTCCCAGCGACTCGTTGACAACGCAACGAAAACGGCTCCGTCTCTCACCCCGTTCGGCTGATGCCGAGAGCGGCTACGCGGGGTCTCATTGGAACGGATAGAGGAGGTCCGTCATGTTCCGACGACGCGAGGGGGCCGACAGCGCGGTGGCGGCGTCGCCCGCTACCTACCAGATGCACCAGCAGATGTTCGCCATCGGCGACGACTTCTGGATCGAGGATGGCTCGGGCCGCCGAGCCTTCAAGGTGGACGGCAAGGCGCTCCGGCTGCGCAAGACGCTCCTGCTCGAGGATGCGTCTGGCCAGGAGCTCTACAAGATCCAGGAGAAGCTGCTCCACGTCCGCGACACGATGGAGATCGAGAACGCGAATACCCGCGTCGCGACCGTCAAGAAGGCGCTCATCTCCCCGCTCCGCGAGCGCTACAACGTCGAGTTCGATGCAGGCGGCGAGTGGCGGGCGCAAGGCAACATCGTCGATCACCAGTACCAGATCGAGAGCGATGCCGGGCAGATCGCCGAGGTCGGCAAGAAGTGGTTCCGTGTCCGGGATACGTATGGCGTCCAGGTGGCACCGAACCAGGATGACGCGCTCGTCCTCGCGGTCGCGATCGTGATCGACCAGATGTCCCATCCTCGACGGTAGTCCGCTAGGATCGGGGTCCCGCACCGAAGGTTCAGCCGTGCCCGACTTCGACGTCCAGGCCGTCCGCCGCCGCTTCCCCGCGCTATCGGAGGTCCACGGCGAGCGGCCCCTCGTGTTCCTCGACGGGCCGGGCGGCACGCAGGTCCCGGACACCGTGATCGAAGCGGTCGCGAGCTACTACCGCACGTCGAACGCAAACGCCGGCGGGCCGTTTGCCACCAGCGAACAGAGCGACGCAATCGCGGCCCAAGCGCATGCGGCGATGGCCGATTTCCTCGGCGCGGCGGATCCCGACGAGATCACCTTCGGCGCGAACATGACATCGCTGACCTTCCACGTAAGCCGGTCCATCGGCGCGACGTTGTCGCCGGGCGACGAGATCGTCGTCACGACACTCGACCACCAGGCCAACGTCGATCCGTGGCTGGCGATGGCGAATGATCGCGGCCTGACGGTTCGGACCGTGGACATCCGGCCCGACGACGTGACGCTCGATCTCGACTCGCTCGACGAGACGCTCGGACCGCGGACGAAGCTCGTCGCCGTCGGTTGGGCGTCGAACGCGGTCGGGACCATCAACCCGGTCGCCGACATCGTCTTTCGCGCGCACGCCGCAGGCGCCATGGCCTATGTCGACGCGGTCCACTTCGCGCCGCACGGAGCGATGGACGTTCACACGATCGACGCCGACTTCCTGGTCTGCTCCCCGTACAAGTTCTTCGGGCCCCACGCCGGCGTCCTGTACGGCAAGCAGGACGTGCTTGAAGCCCTGCCGCCGTACAAGGTCCGCCCCGCGCACCATCGCTACGAGACCGGGACGCCGAATCTCGAAGGGATGGCCGGCGTGCTGGCGGCGGTCGAGTACCTCGAGTGGGTGGGACGGACCCAGGGCGTCGCGCAAGAGGGGACGAACCGACGCCTGACGCTGCACGCCGCCATGAGCGCGATCCGCGCGTATGAGATGGAGCTCTACGGGCGGCTGGTCGACGGGATCGAGGCGATCCCCGCGGTTCGCATCCATGGGGTCACCGATCGCGCGCACTTCGACCGCCGCGTCCCGACGCTCGCGCTCACGATCGAGGGCGTTGCGCCGCGGGCGGCAGCCGAAGCCCTTGGGCGCGACGGGATCGCGACCTGGGACGGCGACTTCTACGCGACCGGCCTGATCGAGCGACTTGGCCTGGCCGAATCCGGCGGCCTGCTGCGCATCGGTCTCGTTCACTACAACACCGCCGACGAGGTGGACCGGCTGCTGGAGTCGCTGGAGCGCATCGCCAGCGGCGCCGTGGCACACGTTTCGTGACGCCGGACGTCGCGGTCATCGGCGCGGGGATCATCGGCGTCTCCGTTGCCGAGGAGCTGGCCGCCGCGGGCGCATCCGTCGTGGTCTACGAAACGACTGAGATCGCGGCGGCCGCCTCCGGACGGAATTCGGGCGTCGTGCAGTACCCGCTCGATCCGGTGCTCGAGGAGCTCCATCTGGGAACCCTCGAGCGTTACCGGCGTTTGGCGAACGAGGAGCCCGACGCGTTCCGCATGGGTTCGCAGCCGAGCGGGCTGATGCTCGTCGGCCGGGATGCCGCGCGGCTGCGGGCGATGGCCGACGAGCTGGCGTCGACGCACCCACATCTGCGCTCGGAATTCGTGCCTGCCGGCGATGTCACCCGGCTGGAGCCCGCCATCGCGGACGGTGTCGGTGCGTGCCGGCTGCACGTGGGTTACCCGGTTGCGCCGGCATCGGCGACGCGGGCGATCGCCCGGCGTGCCGAGCGCGCCGGCGCCCGAGTGGTGATCGGCGAAGCTGCCCGGCCGCGCTTGGAGGCGCGGCGCGCGGTCGGTGTCGAGGTCGACGGCCGGTTCGAGGCCGCGGGTACGGTGGTCGTCGCCGCCGGCCCGTGGTCGCCCGAGGTGATCGATCCATCCGGCGCATGGCGCCCGATCCGGCGGGTGTGGGGCGTCGTTGTCGAGGTCGGGCTCGCCTCGCCGCCCGGTCACGTCCTCGAGGAGGCGGGGGTCGACATCGAGCCCGGC
>DASTYU010000015.1:0-2668 GCA_035764655.1 Candidatus Limnocylindrales bacterium | reverse complement strand
TCCTCGCGGCGTGCCGCAGATCGAGGTGACGTTCGACATCGACGCGAACGGCATCCTCGACGTGCGCGCCAAGGACCGGGCAACCGGCAAGGAGCAGCAGGTCCGCATCACCGCCTCGTCGATGCTCGACAAGAGCGCCGTGGACCAGATGGTTCGCGACGCCCAGGAGCACGCCGATGAGGACCGCCAGCGGCGCGAGGAGGTGGAGACCCGCAACCAGGCCGAGGCCCTCACGTTCCAGGCCGAGCGCACGCTCAAGGACCTGGGCGACAAGGTGTCGGCCGAGGACCGCGCCGAGACCGAGAACAAGGTTGCCTCGCTGCGCGAGGCGCTCAAGGGCTCGGACGTCGAGGCGATCCGCAACGGGATGAACGCGCTGGCCGAGACGCTCCAGCGCGTGTCGACCGCCGCGTACCAGGCCGCAGGCGCGGCGTCCGGTAACGGCACCGAGGGGGGCGATGGCGCCGATGGCGGCGCCGAGGAGCCTGCCGCCGAGGGCGAAGCTTCGCCCGAGGGCGAGGCCTCCGCCGAGGAGGCGGTCGAGGGCGAGTTCAAGGAGGTCTAGCCCCTACACGGGCACGCCCGACCGGCAACGAGAGCGCCTTTCGGCGATTGCACGCTCCATGAGCGGCCATCAAGAAGATTTCGGCACCTGTTACAGCACGGGACAGGTGCCGATTTCTATGCCCGCAACGTGCCGCCGTCCCGCGACGTCAGCTTGCCGTCACATGCGGCGACGTCGCAAGACGCGGATCTGACGTCCCAACCTGTCCGGATCCATCCGCGCAGTCTGCCGATCCGCGCTTCACTCCCAATCAACCGGGGCCCGTCGCTACACTCGTGCCCGTGATCGGACGCAGCGGACGAGGCCTTCGCGACCGCGTCCGACGGCCGCCGCCGTTCGAGTACTTGAGCCGATCTCCGCGGACCGTCCGGAAGCCACGTTCGCCGTGGGTGGTCCTGATCGTGTCGTTCGCCGCTTTGACGGCCGCGGGCACGGCCATGCTCGCGTTGCCGGTGGCCACGACCGCAGGACAACACACCACGCTGCTCGACGCCCTGTTCACCTCGACGTCGGCCGTCTCCACGACTGGCCTGGTCCTCTTCGACACGGCGACCCACTGGAGCGGGTTCGGGCAGGTGGTGATCCTCGTACTGATGCAGCTCGGCGGGTTCGCGTTCATGACCGGCTCCACGCTCTTCCTGCTCGTCCTCGTTGGGCGCCGCACCAGCCTGCGCGACCGGCTGCGAGTGCAGGCCGCGGGCGGCGTTCTCCAGCTCGGCAGTGTCACCGACCTCGTTCGCCGGGTGGCCCTCTTCACCCTGGCCTGCGAGGCCGTCGGCGCGGGGGTGCTGGCCGTCGCCTTCGTGCTGGACGGGACCGACATCCCGACCGCGGCATGGTGGGGCGTCTTCCACACCGTGTCAGCTTTCAACAACGCCGGCTTCGACCTCTTCGGTGGCCTGCGCAGCCTGACCGGCTACGCCGATGCGCCGAGCGTGCTCGTGCCGCTAGGCTCGCTCATCGTCCTTGGCGGCCTCGGGTTCGCGATCGTCGGCGACGTCATCGTCAAGCGACGTTGGACGCTCCTCGCGCTCGAGACGAAGCTGGTGGTGAGTGGAACCCTCCTGCTCATTGCCGTCGGTGCGCTCGGCACGGCCGGTCTCGAATGGCGGAACCCGGGAACCCTGGGTCCGATGCAACCCACCGACAAGGTCATCAACGCCCTCTTCCATTCGGTGAGCCTGCGCAGCGCCGGGTTCGACTCTCTGCACGTGGGCGAGCTGCTCGACGAATCGCTGCTACTTGCGATCGGCCTCATGTTCGTCGGCGGTGCCAGCGGCTCGACGGCCGGAGGCGTGAAGGTCAACACGGTGGCAATTGCCATCGTCGCTGCATGGTCCGGCGTGCGCAGCGGCGCAAGCCCGGCCGCATTCGGTCGGCGAATCCCCGAGGTCATCGTCTACCGTGCGATGGCCATCCTGATCGTCGCCGTGCTCGGCGCTTTTGCGCTCGCCCTTGCACTCCAGCTGACGGGTAGCCAGCCGTTCCTCGACGTTCTTTTCGAAGGAGTCTCGGCGCTCGGCACGGTCGGCGTGTCGACCGGTCTGACGAGCGACTTCTCGCCCGCGGGCCAGGTGATGCTCACGGTTGCGATGTTTGTCGGGCGGCTCGGTCCGCTCGCCCTGGTCCTCGCCCTGGCCCAGCGAACCCGACCCACGACCAACCGGCCGGCCGTCGAGCCGGTCCGCATCGGTTGAACAGGAGACCTGCAATGAAGCAATCCGTCCTCGTCATCGGCCTCGGGCGCTTCGGCGCTGCGGCCGCCCGCGAGCTGATGCGTCTCGGTCACGACGTGCTCGCTGTCGACCGCGATGAGGCAGTGATCAACGAGATTGCGCCTGAGGTCACGCACGCCCTGCAGCTCGACGCGACGGACGTCGACGCGCTGACGGGCATCGGCGCGGCCGAGTTCGACCACGCGATCGTCGCGATCAGCGGCAACGCCGAACCGAGCATCTTCACGACGATGGCGCTCAAGCAGCTGGGGGTTCGCAACGTCGTGGCGAAGGCCGGTTCATCGCTCCACGGCGCGATCCTTGAACGGGTCGGTGCCGACCGCGTCGTCTACCCCGAACGCGAAATGGGTGTGCGGGTTGCCCACAT
>DASTYU010000014.1:0-15886 GCA_035764655.1 Candidatus Limnocylindrales bacterium | reverse complement strand
GGGCGGGCACGGTTGTGGGGCTCGCTTCCAGACCACCTCATGCGCGGCCGCCATCGAGCGACATGGCGGCGGCCGGGCCTGAACGAGAACGGACCCCAGATTGCCCCGCCGCCCTGCGCGCACCCTCGGTGCGCTCGCTCTCGCCATCGCGTTCCTGCTGCCTGCGGCGGTGCCTGTCGCGGCGCGGGAACCGCATCGCCCGCTGCCGAACTACCACCCCGAGTTCATCACGCAGCGCGAAGGTGGCGGGAGCACGGCGGACTGCCTCTGGGCGTCAGCCTCGATGCTCGTGGAGAAGTGGAGCGCCGGGCGGATCACCGCCTCCAAGGACCGCCTGCGTCGGATGTCCGGCGATACGAAGAAGGGCTCGAACTTCGACGACCTCACCCCGGTGCTGCGCAAGCTCGGCCTGAAGGCGAAATGGTCGCCGGAAGGCGGCGAATACGTGACGTGGAGCGGCCTCCGCGACCGGATCCGCAAGGGCGGTGGCGCGATCCTCCTCGGCGACTACCACGACCTTCCGCGCTACTACGGACGGTGGGCGCCGAAGTTCTGGAAGAAGAAGGGCAAGAAGGACAACCACGCGATCTACCTCGATCGCTACGACGGTCGCACCGATCGGTTCTGGGTGATGGACCCGCTTGCACCCGCCGGCTGGAAGGGCGAGTGGATCCCGGCGCGCTATCTCCGCGCCTTTGCCTGGAGCACCGGTGGCGGCGGCCTGTGGACGATGCTCACGCCGACCGCCAAGCGCGCGCCATTCTCCGGGGTCAAGCTCGGCGCACCCGAGGCGTCCGTCCGAGAAGGGCGGCTCAAGGTCGAGTGGAACGTACGCAAGGCCCCGAAGCGCTGGAAGTTGCCCAGGGTCAGGGTCATGACGCGAGTCGAGCGCGTGAAGGATCCGGTCGCGCTTGGCATCACGGACGCGGTCTCTGCGCCGCTCGTCCGGCCTGCGGCCAACAAGGGCAAGCCCTCGGCCCGCTACGCGAAGAAGACGATCACGGCAACCATGAAGCTGCCGGCCACCCCTGGCGCCTACGAGATCGCCCTGTCGCTCGGCGAGCGGCGATTCGGGCGGACCGTGGCCAGGTCGTCGACCATCGTGTACGTGCCCGGCGAGCGGCGCGGGTCGATCCTCGTGAAGGACCCCGGCGCGGCGATGGCCGGCGAGCCACTCGAGCTCGTCGCGACGATCATGAACACGGGCAGCCGGGACTGGTCCGACCCGGAGTGGCTCACCACGTCCGCGGCGGCGACGCTGGCGCAGCGGCGCGACACGGTCATCCGCGCCACGTGGAGGTTCCTCGATGGCCCGGACGGACCTGACGGCGCGCCTGCCTCGGACCCGGTCGACGTGGTCGACGTGCCGCTCAAGGCCGGCAGCGTCAGCCGCGCGACGCTGACGCTCGACGCACCGAAGACGCCCGGTCGCTGGATCCTGACCCTCGACATCGCAGACGCGCTCGACGGGTCGTTCGCGGCGGCCGGGTCGGCACCGCGGACGATGGTGGTGATGGTCGTGGACGGTCGGGAGCGCGCCAACCCGCGGGGCTGAACCCCTCCGCGGGGGCCGACTTGACGGCGCGCGCGCGAGCCGCGACCGTATGGCCTCGAAGGGGAGTACCCCTCTCGGGACGCGGCGTCATCCCGGCCGCCTGTGGTGGCCCGCTGCGGCCGACTGCGAACGATCGCGGTCGGGGAGACCTTCGGTCTGTTCGAGCCGGAGGTGTGTCCCGTGTCACCCGATGTCCTGCCGTGGATCGCGCTTGCCCTGATCGTCGGCGGCATGCTGGCCCTCGACCTGCTGGTCGTGAACCGCGATCCGAAGCCCGTCCCGTTCGGCAAGGCCGCCGCGTGGAGCGCGGTGTGGATCTCGCTCGCCCTCGGGTTCGGGCTGTTCGTGGCCGCCACGCAGGGCGGCGAGGCGGCCGGCGAGTACCTGGCCGGCTATCTCATCGAGCTCTCGCTGTCTGTCGACAACGTCTTCGTCTTCGCGCTGATCTTCGGGGCGTTCGCCGTCCCTGCCGCCTACCAGCATCGCCTGCTGTTCTGGGGGATCCTCGGCGCCATCGTCTTCCGAGCGGCGTTCATCGCTGCCGGCACAGCCGTCCTCGAGGCCGCCCACTGGGTGATCTACCTGCTCGGCCTTCTGCTGGTGGTCACCGGCATTCGCCTCGCGCGGTCACGGGGCCATGCGGTCGACCCCGAGAAGAACCCGGTCCTGCGGCTCTTCCGGCGGGTCGTCCCGATGACGGACGACTACCGTGGCGCGGCCTTCGTCGTGATCGAAGGAGGCCGCCGGCTGGCGACGCCGTTGCTGGCCGCGCTCGTCGCGGTCGAAACCACCGACATCATGTTCGCCCTCGACTCGATCCCGGCCGTGTTCGCCATCACCACCGATCCGTTCATCGTGTTCAGCTCGAACCTGTTCGCGATTCTCGGCCTGCGCTCGTTGTACTTCCTGCTGGCCGGGCTGCTCGACCGGTTCATCTACCTCAAGATCGGCCTGGCGGCGCTGCTCGTGTTCGCCGGCGCGAAGATCCTGACCTCGTCGATCATCGACATCCCGATCGCGGTGTCGCTCGGGGTGATCGCTCTGATCCTCGGGACCGCAATCGCGGCGTCGCTCATCGCGACGCATCCGCAGCGCGAGCGGCTGACTGGACGTGCCACCTGGTCCCTGGTGCGCGTCGCCTCGGGGGTGCTTCTTGGCCTTGCGACGGTCGCGGCGTTCGGCCTGATGGCCGTGTTGCGCGACGCCGACGCGGGCTGGCTCGTCATGGACGCGGCAGTCCTTTCGGCAGTGGCCCTGGGCGTCCTGCTCGGCGTCGTGCTGCTCCGGCGGCTGCGCGCGCAGCCGGCCGTGGCACGCGCGTGGGTGACCTTCGGTGCGGCGACCCTGCTCGTGCTGGCTCTGTGGTTCGGCCTCGACTGACGCAGCGGGCCGAAGGTCACGGAAGGTCCCGAGGAAAGGGTGCCGTCGGGCCCATCGGCAAACGGGCCGACCGACACCCGCCTTCGGGGAATGCGACGGGCAAGGTGGTCACAGGCAAACATCACACAACAGGGAAAGGAAGACCACTGTGGCCACCCGACTTCGCCGACTCGGCATCGTCCTTGCGGTCCTGGGCCTCGTCTTTGCGCTCGGATCCGCCTATGCGTTCCTCCGGGTCCAGGATGGATATCGCTCGCTGAACGCGTTCAGCGCGGCACAGAACGTCACGCTCTCCTACAACGACGACGGGCAGCTCGTCGATCGTGGCGAGGTCGAGGGCGCGCAGGCCATCATGGCCCTGCTCACCAACGAATGGGGCTATCCGGTCCAGGCCGGCGAGCTCAACCCGAACGACCCGGTCGTCAACACGGCCAGCGAGTACATGTACCAGATGGCGACGGTCGCCTACCACACGCTGCACGGCGAGCAGACGGTCGTCCTCGATGAGGACTTCACGGCTGAGGACGGCACCGTGTACAAGGCCGGCGTCGAGTACACCGTCCCGGTCGACGGCCGCTACTGGGCAGCCTTCGATCGCAGCAACCCGATCGACGCGGCAGTCCGGGCGCAGGCCTGGACGGGCGTCGCCCACGCGCTGATCGGCGAACTCGGTGTCGGCACCGTGACCGCCAGCACCCTCCAGATGGGCCTCGGAATGGCCGGCCTCTTCGCCGGAGTCGGGCTCAGCTTCATCATCGCGGGCCTGGGCCTCGTCTGGGCCGCTCGACCGGAGAAGGTCAAGGTCCCCGCGCTGCAGCCGGTCGCCACCCCAGCCTGACCGGCCCGGGGCTCCGGCTCCGGAGCCTGCGGGGAACCAAAGAGCCTGCCGGAAACGGCAGGCTCTTTGGATTCGTGGCGGCTGGCTGCGCTCAGGATTCGGCGGACGCGTCGTCCTCCTGCAGGCGGGGGACGGCGAGCATCACGAGCCCTGCGGCGATGCCCAGGATGCCGAGGCCGAGCCGCAGGTCCGGCGCAACGTCGATGCCGAGGAAAGCGTCCACGCTATACGCGCCCGGACCGGCGAGCAGGACGGCCGCGGCGCCGATGCCGAGGGTCAGCGGGAATTCGAAGCCACCCGCAGTGCTGAAGAACCCATTTCGCCAATGCGCCGCGCCGACGATGACGACCGCCTGGGCGATGAGCACCGCCGCCGCGAACGGCGTGAGGAAGCCAACTGCCAGCAGCATGCCGCCGCCGAATTCGACGAGCGCCGACACCGTGGCGAACAGGGGAGCCGGGCGGTAGCCCATGCGCTCCATGGCGCCCTGCCAGCCGGCCATGCCCGGGCCGTTCCACCAGCCGAACAGCTTCTGCGCGCCGTGGGCGGCGAAGACGAGTCCAATACCGACCCGCAAGACGAGCAGGGCGGCGTCGATTGGTTCCATGATCCCGTGAGCCTCCAATCGGGATCGTTGTCCCGCTTCCGATGTGTACGCTGCTTGTCAGTCTACCGGCCATCTAGTTGCTTCGGCAACTACTTGGCTCGGGGCGTCTTGCAGGTTCGTTGCGGAGGCGCTGCCGGTGCTACGATCCTCGGGCTCTTCGATGCCGCGGGGCCGCGAAGCCGGTGAGAGTCCGGCACAGTCCCGCTACGGTGACCAGCGCTCATTGCGCTTGAAGTCCGGTCGCCGGTCCCGCGGTCGATGCTCAACCTTCGCGCGAAAGGGGAAGCAACGATGCGACCGACCGGCTGACCCCCGTCCCACGTCGTCCCGGGGACGGTCGTAGGTGCCGGACCCCGCCCCGCTTCTCTCGTGGAGTCGCATCGTGCCCAGGTTCCCCTTTCCGTCCGCGCGCGTGGCGCGGTCGTCGCTGCTCTCCCTGCTGATCGTCATCGTCGCGGCGTGCTCGTCCGGTGGGACGGCGTCTCCAGCCGCGTCGCCGAGCGCGATCGCGTCGGCGCCTGCCACCGCGGCCGCCGCCTTCCCGGTCACGCTGACCGACGATGACGGCACGCAGCTGACCCTCCCCGCCGAACCGCAGAAGATCGTGTCGCTGACCCCGGCGGCGACGGAGATCCTGTTCGCCCTGGGCGCGGGTGATCGGGTCGTCGGCAAGGTCGAGGACATCGCGAACTACCCACCGGAGGCCGAGGACATTCCCGTGATGGGCCGCTTCGACGGCGTCGACGTCGAGCAGATCGTGGCTGCCCGGGCGGACCTCGTGATCGCCGGCGGCAGTGGCGGCACACCACCCGACGCCATCGAGCGACTGCGCTCGCTCGGCGTTCCGGTGCTGGTCGTGTACGCCGAGACCGTCGACGAAGCGTTGGCCGACATCGAGCTGACCGCCGTGGCCGTCGGCCGGCCCGCGCAGGGCGAGGCACTGGTCGCCCAGATGCGCCAGAAGTTCGACCAGGTGGCGGCCGCGGCGGCCGACCTCGAGAAGCCGCGCGTCTTCGTCGAGACGGGCAACCAGCCGGCGATCTACGGGATCGCCGACAGCTCGGTCTACGCCGAGATGGTGAAGCTCGCCGGCGGTCAGCCGGTGACGACCGGCAGCGCGACGAACTGGGAGATGTCGGTGGAGCGCCTGGTCGCGGAAGACCCCGAGATCATCCTCCTGGCGGACGCGAACTACGGCGTGACGGCGGAGGAGGTGACCGGGCGTTCCGGCTGGCAGGGGATCACCGCCGTTCGCGAAGGCGCAATTTACCCGGTCGACGACATCGTCGTGACCCGCCCGGGCCCCCGGCTGACCGATGGCCTGCTCGAGCTGGTGTCGGCGATCCACCCGGACCTCGACGCCGGTTCGGACGGGTACTGAGGCACCCGTGGCGGAGGCGCTCGCCGAGGTTCGTGCGGCGGCCGGCTTCCTGACAAGGCTGCCGGTCGGGGCGGTCGGCGATCGCGCCGGGGCCGGTGCCTTTGGGCTGGTGGGCGCGGGCGTCGGGCTTGCCGGTGCCGTGCCACTTGCGCTGCTCGGTGGGCCGCTGCCGCTCGTGGCGGCCGTGCTGTCGCTCGCAGTGGTCGCGGTGGTCACGGGCGGCATGCACCTCGACGGATTGGCCGACACGGCCGATGCCCTCGCTTCGCCCACGCCGGATGTGGCAGAGCGCGCGCGTAGGGACCCGCGGCTGGGGTCGGGCGGCGTCGCGGCCATCGCCCTGGACCTGGCCCTCGCCGGTGCCTGCCTGGCGACGACTGCAGCACGTGACGCGCTCCTGGCTGCAGCCGCGCTGGTCGTGGCGGTCACCGTGTCCCGCTCGGCAGCGCCGGTCGCAGCCTTCGTGCGGGCGCGTGCCGGTGGCCGCGAAGCGACCGGAGCCGGCGCCTGGTTCGTTCGGAGGGTCGGCACGCTGTCGGTCGCGGCGGCACTCGTGACGACCCTGCTCGTTGCCGCGCTGGCGACGGTCCTGGCCGGACCCGCGGTTGCGCTCGGTGCCGCCTGGGGCGTGCTCGCCGGCGCGGCGCTGGGTGCGTGGATCGTCATGCGCCGCGGCCAGCTCGACGGGGACGGGTACGGGGCCATCGTCGAGCTGACCTTCCTGGCCGTCCTGACCGGCATCGCGGTTGCCGGTTCGCTCGCGTGAGCACGCGGCTGGTCGTGGTCCTGGGCGGCACGCGAAGCGGCAAGAGCCGCTTCGGACGGGATCGTGCAGCCGCGTTGGCCGGGGAGGGCGGCTCGGTCGCCTACCTGGGCACGATCGTGACCGGGCAGGGTGATGCCGAACTCGACGACCGACTCCGCCGGCACCGGCTCGACCGACCGGCCGAGTGGGCCACGATCGAAGTGGGCCACGATCTCGCAGCCGCCGTCCGATCGGTCCAGCCCGGAACGACGATCCTGATCGACGGGCTGACCCTCTGGATGAGCATCGTCTTCGGCGACGACCCGGGCCCCATCGACGACGTGCTCGACGGGCCATTCGCCGACGCCCTCGCCGCGATCGCCGGGCACGACGGCCCGATCATCGTCGTCAGCGATGAGATCGGGCTCGGGATGGTGCCCCTCGAACCGCTCAGCCGGGCCTTTCGTGACCTCCTCGGGATCGCCCACCAGCGGCTCGTCGCCGAGAGCGATGAAGCATGGTTCATGGTCGCGGGGCGCCCGCTGGCGTTGGTGGGTCCGGAGGGATGAGCTGGTCTTCCGGGCTCGCCCCGCTCGACTCGGTGGCCATGGCGGCCGCCCAGGAACACATGGATCGGCTCACCAAACCGCCCGGCAGCCTCGGCCGCCTGGAGGGCCTCATCGTGCAGCTCGCCGGGATCACCGGGTCCGACGCGCCCCGGGTCGAGCAGCCGGCCATCGCGGTCTTCGCGGCAGATCACGGCGTAGCGGCCCAGGGCGTGTCGGCCTATCCGAGAGCCGTCACGGCTCAGATGGTCTCCAACTTCGTCGCCGGGGGCGCGGCGATCAACGTCCTGGCCCGGGCCGCCGGGGCGAAGCTTGTCGTGGTCGACGTCGGCGTGGTCGGTCCCGAGCTCCCGGTGTCGTCGAGGGTCCGGGCTGGCACGCGTGACATGACGGTCGAGCCGGCCATGACCCGCGATGAGGTGCTGCGTGCGATCGGCATTGGACGTGACGTCGCCCGAGGACTCGTGGCCGACGGCTGCGACGCCATTGCGCTGGGCGAGATGGGCATCGGCAACACCACCGCGGCGAGCGCACTAGTGGCCGCCTTGACGGGTCGCCCGCCAGCCGAGGTCACAGGTCGGGGAACGGGGCTTGATGACGAGGCCGTTCGTCGCAAGGTCGCCGTCATCGAAGCGGCGTTCCGGCTCCACCAACCGAGGCGGGAGGATCCGCTCGGCACGCTGGCGGCCGTCGGCGGGCTGGAGGTTGCCGCCCTGGTCGGGGCGATGCTTGCCGGGGCCGAGTCACGCATCCCGATCATCCTCGACGGGTTCATCACGGGGGCGGCTGCCCTGGTGGCGGCAGGAATCGCCCCGAACCTCGCTCCGCGCCTGATTGCCAGCCATCGCTCCGCGGAGCCGGGCCACCGCGTGGTCCTCGAGCACCTTGACCTCGAACCGTTGCTCGATCTCGACCTTCGGCTGGGCGAGGGCAGTGGCGCGGCGCTCGCCCTGCCGATCCTCCGTGCGAGCACACTGCTCCTTGCGGAGATGGCCACCTTCGAATCGGCCGGCGTCTCCGGGCCACGCCGCGACGACGTCTGAGGGCAGCGCCGCGCGCGGGCTAGGGCGACCGACTCGGCGTGCCTTGCGCGACCGCCTCGACGGCGGACTCAAGGCCTCGCGTCCCAACGGCCTCGTAGTGATAGCCGAGCGCGGCCATGCTGTCCGGATCGAGCAGCCGTCGTCCATCGATGAGCAGTGGACGTGCCACTGTGGCGCGCAATGCAGCCCAGTCGAGGCTGACGTAGTCCGGCCACTCCGTCGCGATGACGATCGCGTCGGCCCCGGTGATGGCCTCCTCAGGGCTTGCTGCGATGAGCAATTCGGGTAGCGCCTGCCGCGCGTTCAGTCCCGCGACGGGGTCATGGCCGCGGACGCTCGCACCGCCTGCGAGCAGCCGCCGCGCGACCCCCAGCGCAGGCGAGTCGCGGATGTCATCGGTGCCTGCCTTGAAGGCGAGCCCGAGCATCGCGACCGTCCGGCCATCCAGCCCGCCCACCAACGCCGCGATCCGGTTGGCAAAGCGCTCCTGCTGCGCTCCGTTGGCGTCGGCCGCGGCGATGGTCACGTGCATGTCGAGGCCGCGGGCGGTTCCCGCCGCAGCGAGTGCCTGAAGCTCCTTCGGCAGACAGCTGCCACCGAACCCAAACGATGGCCGCATGTATTGCGATCCGATTCGCGGGTCGAGGGATATCCCGGCGAGGACGTCATCGACGTCCGCCCCATACTCCTCGGCCAGCGAGGCGATCTCGTTGGTGAACGAGAGCTTCAGTGCAAGGAACGCATTCGCGCCGTTCTTGATCAGCTCGGCGGCGGCGACGTCGACGACCATGCGCGGCGCGTCGATGCCGGACAACAGTGCCTCGACGCGTGCCTGACGGTCCGGGTCTGCGTCGGCGAAGCGGCCGAGGATGATGCGTGTCGGCGATCGGAAGTCGGCCAGTGCGGTGCCCTGACGCAGAAATTCCGGGTTGGTGAACACACGCGACGTCGGGACGCCGGACCATTCGACCGCGAGCCGCGTCGATCCGGGCGGGAGCGTCGACCGGATGACCAGCGCCGCCCCGTCATCGAGCACCGGGTCGAGCTGGCTCAAGGCGCTCCGCAGCTGCGACAGGTCGCTCCGGCCATCGGGCCCGATCGGCGTGCCAACGCACACGAGCGCGACGTCAACGTCGCCCCGCGGCTCGGCCGAGACCGACAGGCGGCCCGAAGCGATGGCGGCGGCAAGTGCTTCCGCCAGGCCCAGCTCGTGGATCGGCGGGACGCCGCGACGCAGGAGCTCGAGCCGGTCCTCGCGGATCTCCACCAGGTGGACGGCGTGGCCAAGTTCGGCAAGCCCGACCGCGGTGACGAGCCCGACATAGCCGGCGCCCATCACGAGGACTCGTGAAGGTGGTGATGCTGGCATCACCGCGGAGGGTAGCGGACGCACCGTCGACCCGCAGATGCCGGGAAACCCGTATCGGGTCGTCAGAGGCGCGACGCGACCGCGCGGATCGCGTCGTCGAGGGACGCACCGAGGGATGCGGGCAGCCGTTCCGTTCGATGTACCTCGAGCCCCCTGGCGCTCCGTGCCGCCTCTCCCAGGGCAAGAGCGAGCGCCTGCGGATCCGGGTCGGCAACGGCGAGCCCGCTGAGCCATGCCTCGCGATAGGTCCCAAACCGGTTGGTCACCGTCGGGATCCCGGCGGCGGGCGGCTCGAGGCTGAGGTGGCCCGGGTGCGGGCTGAACATCAGGGCCAGCGCCAGGTCGGTCCGCGAGAGCAGTTCCACGTACTCGTCAAACGACAGCTTGCCGAGCGGTTGCAGGAAGACGTCGGGAGCGAGTCGGTACGGCGGGTGGTCCGCGCCCGCGGACTGCACCTGCGGTCGCTCGTCACCGTCGAGTGTCTCGATCCACAGGCGCAGCGACTCCAGCCCGATGCGGAACAGGTTCCGCGGATGGCGTGGTCGGCCATAGAACAGGACCCGGAGCCGGCCCGCCGGGTCGGGCCGCCACGCCTCGGCGGCTCGCTCGAAGCGATCGACCTCCACGACCGGAGCGAAGACCTGATCGGGAGGGACCAACACGCCCTCCTGGTCCTCGAGGTACCGGGCGAGCGGGCTTGAATTCACCAGGTGGTGGAATCCCTGCTGATAGGTCGTTATCGCCATGGCCGACTCGTCCGACCAGCCGAAGAACCCCGGCTCGTAGTCCTGGACGAGGTACACGGCCCGCCGCGCGTCGATGATTCCGGCGCGAGCGGCACGGCTCGCCGCGACCGCGGTCGTCCAGTAGGTGAGCATCCACACATCGTCCACGTGGACGTCCACGCCTGGTTCACGCTCAATGCTGGTCACCTGCACGCGGTCCACGAACTCCTGGTCGTCGACATCGGTCCGGAACCAGTCGATGAGGGTGCCAATCGACCGTCGCTCAGCGGGCTCCCGGAGCAGCATGACGGTCAGCGGGAGGTCGACCGTACGCGCCAGGGACACCGCCGCCTTCAGGGCCGTCCGGATTCCAGCGAAGACACGGTCGTCGTTGAATTCGTGCAGCACCAGCCGAAGCTGTGGCGCCCGGGCGCCGAGGCGGCAACGCAGCAACGCATCAGCACCCGCTGATACGGCGGGGATGTCGTCCGCCTTCCGCAGGTTCGCCGCGACGGCCGCGGGCCGCGGGTTCGGCTCGGCCACTCCGCCGCCGATCCACCGAGCGCCGTCGGCGTCAATCGTCGGCGGCACGGACTCGGATGGGAGTCGAACGCTGGAAAGCCGCGGCGGATGACCGCCGAGGCGGCGCGCCAACGATCGTGCCGCGTCCGCCGCCTGCAGCGCCCGACGCCGCCGCGTGACGATGTATGCGCGTTCCCACACGGATGCGACCGCAGCGTGATGGTCGAGGTCAAGTTCGAGGCGCATGCCGCCGACCGCGAGGGCGGCAAACAGCTGGGCCTCCACACGCTCGGACAGCTCGGCCGTTGTTGCCCCTCCATCAGGCGACAGGCTGAGCGACCAGGTAGCGGTATCCCGCTCGATCCCCGTCAGGCGCAGGGCCGGGCCGGGGAGCAGGTGGCCGGCGGCGACGCGTTGGGCCTGCAGGTTTGCTGCGGCAAACGCTCCTTGGACATTGTCCGGTGTCGTGTCCGTGACAACGAGCGCCGCGCCTTCCGGCGAGAGCAGTCGTGCGACCTGGCTCAAGCCGGCGCTGATGTCCTGCGACGAGTCAGGGGGCGGGACCCAGAGGACCAGGCTCGCCGCCCCGTCCAGGTTCGGGCTCGCCCCCCGGTGGTCGGCGGCGCGAACCACATCGATCCCGGCGACGGTCAGGGCCGCGACCAACTGGTCGGACAGACGAATTGCGACGACGTGTCGGCCACTCTCCTGTCCGGCACGATGCACGGCTCGCGCAAGGAGAGCGACGAAACGCTCCTGGGCACCTGCGCCGCACCGGGCACAGGCAATGTCTCGGGAGCTGTCGTCGTCTCGGGAGCTGCCGTCGGCACGGGAGCTCTCGTCTGGCGCGAGTGGAACGGCCCAGCGCAGGCACGCCGGGCAGAAACCGGCCATGTCGCCGGAAGCTTCCGACTGGGGCTGCGGGGTGATCGGGCCGGGCATCCTACCTCCAGCTGCGGTCAGCCTAGCGCGGCGACGCCTGGGCTCCGGCGGCAGGCGCGCCCGGGCGTTATCCTCCCAGAGGTTCAGGTCGAAGTGTGCCTGGACGTGCTGCGATATCCGGAGTTCCGCACTGTCCGACATCAGGCGCAAGCTGGCGCTCAGGACGCGCGTCCGAGCCGCCCTGCACCCGGAGGAGTGGGTGGCGGCGCGAAGGGAACTGTCGAAGCGTCGGACCCCGACCCAACCTGAGCCGACCTCTGAGGACATCCGGCTCGTCACGGCGTCGTCGCTGTTCGACGAGAGGTGGTACGCCCTGGTGTCGGGCGCGGATCGGCCGCGAAAGGCCGCGGTTCTCCACTACCTGACCCGAGGCCGCCCCGCCGGACTGCCGCCCCATCCGCTATTCGATCCCGACTACTTTGCGGCGCAGCATGCGGCATCGATTGGCACACGCGACCCGCTGGTCCTCTACCTCGCCAAGCGGTCGAGCCGCAGAGTGTCCCCGCATCCGCTGTTCGACCTGGAGGGCTACGTCGCGCGCGTACCCCACGCGGAGGGCCACCAGCTCGGCCCACTCGGCCATTACATCGAGAGTGGCGCGGCGAACGGTCTGCTGGTGAACGATTGGTACGTCCCCGATCCTGAGCGCGAGCCTCGTGGCCTCATCGGCTGGATCGAAGCCCGGGCGATCGAGTGGGCTAGCCGGCAGCGACCGTCGGCGCTGGTGCTCGGGGATCGCCGGGAGCCCCGACCGGGAACAGGCAGCGACGTCCGCGCAGGATCCCAGCGGGTGTCGGTCGTCCTCGTCATGGGCGACGACCCGTCGCTCGTTCCGGCGATGGTGGAGACCGTTCGGCGCCAGACAATCGAAGACTGGGAGCTGCTCGTCGTCCTGGCCGACGATAGCGAGCCCTCGACGGAGCTGGGCGGCGCCACGGAGGACGCGCGGATCCGGCTCGTCCGCAGCGAGCCGGGCGACCACGTGGCCGCGCTGGCGCGCGGATTGGCCGAGGCCAATGGCGAGTTCATCGCGTGGCTTTCGGGCGGCGACCGCTGGGACGAACGTCGCCTCGAACGCGCCGTTGCCGAGCTGTCCCGCCCCGGCGTCGATACGGTCGTCGACCTGGTCGCGCTGCATTCGGACAGCGACGACAAGACCGCTCCCGGGCGCGGCCCCGCACCGGCCTGGCCGGGGCCGGCTGCGCCCGCCGGCGTGACCCTCGCTTGGTCTCCCGACTGGACCGCACGGGGCTGGTACCCGGAGCTCGCGGCACTCGTCGTGCGCCGTGAGCTCGCGTTGGAGGTGGGCGGCTTCGATGGGACGGTCCACCGCGCCGCCGGCCACGATTTCTTCCTGAAGGTGGCGGCGCGGAGCTCCCCCGTCCTGATCGAGACAATCGGCGTCCAGGCCGATGGGGCCCGGCGGCAGCAGGACATCGCCGTTCGCCCGGTTCGCGAGCGACCATCACTCGAGCTGTCGTCCGTCGCGACGTGGCACGACGTCGTTCTGAGCCGGCACCTGGTCCCGTGGGATGCCTTGATCGAACGGCAGTCCGAGCCGGGCGTGGTGAGCGTCGTGATCCCGACGTTCCGGGACTGGCGCATGACGACCGACGCCGTCCGATCGGTCCACGCGGCCGCACGCGATGACGAGCGGACCGTGCGCACGATCGTTCTCGACAACGGGAGCGATGTGACTTCCTCTGTCGTGCTGGCCTCGCTCCCGCTTCGGTTCCCGAACGTCGAGGTCCTGAGCAGCGCGGTCAACCACGGCTTTGCGCTGGGCAACAACCTGGCGATGCGGGCGGCGGATGGCGAGTTCGTCGTGTTTCTCAACAACGACACCGAGGTCACGCCGGGCTGGCTCGAGCCGCTCATCGAGTCGCTCGCGGAGCCCGCCGTTCTCGGCGCCCAGGCCCTGTTGCTCTACCCGGATGGCACGATCCAGTCTGCCGGCGTGGCCTTTCCGTCGTGCGGCGGCCTCCCGCATGCCCTGCTGCAGGGCTTCGCACGTCTGGACGCTGCAGGCCTTTCGCAGGCCCGCTTCTCGGCGCTCACGGCGGCGGCGATGGCGATGCGCCGACGTGATTTCCTCGAGATGCGCGGGTTCGATGCGCTCTTCCGCAACGGGATGGAGGACGTCGATCTGGGGCTCAGGATGACGCGCGAGCGGGATGGGCATTTCGTGGTCCGTGCCGACTCGATCGTCGTCCACCATGAATCGAGAACGCCCGGGCGCTTCGCAACCTCGCTGGCGAACCGCCGGATCCTGCTGGATCGCTGGCGTGACCAGATGCCCGGCGACGACGTCGACCTCTGGAGCCGGGTCGGATACGAGGTCGTTCGACACGATCTCGGGCCGCACGTTTCCGAGGACCGCCGCCTCACGCCGCCCGTACCTATCCTCCGCCGGTTCCCCGTCATCACGCCAGTCGACGCCGAACGGCCCTCGCTGCGGTGGGCGATCAAGAACCCGGCACCGAACGACCCGTCCGCGGAATTCTGGGGCGACACTCATTTCGCTCGCCTGCTCGCCGCTGCGCTCGAGGGGCTCGGTCAGCAGGTCGTCATCGACCACCGGCCCGCGTTCGAGCGACCGAGCGGCACGCTCGATGACGTCGTCGTCGTGCTTCGTGGCGTGGCGCCGTACCGCCCGCAGTACGGTCAGATCAACCTCGGATGGCTGATCTCGCATCCCGAAATGATGAGCCGCCATGAGGCATCGTCCTACGACCGCCTGTTCGCGGCGAGTGTCGTCTGGGCCGCCGAGGCGTCACGCGCGTGGGGGATCCGGGTGGATCCGCTGCTCCAGGCGACGGATCCGGTGCGCTTCAATCCCGATCGAGGCCGTCCCGACACCGGCCACCCGGTGCTGTTCGTCGGCAGCTCGAGGCGCACGCTCCGACCCATCGTCAGGGACGCCATCAGCGCCGGGATGCCCGTGGCGATCTTCGGCCGCGAATGGGAGGGCCTCGTCCCGGAGCGCTATGTCAAGGCGGAGTACCTGGCACACGACGAGGTCGGAGCCGCGTACCGCACGGCCGGCCTTGTGCTCAACGACCATTGGGAAGACATGCGCATCGCGGGCTTCCTGTCCAACCGCCTGTTCGACGCCGTCGGATCAGGGGCGCGCGTGATCACCGACGACGTGGCAGGCCTGGGAGAGTTGTTCGGTCGGTCTGTGCAGGTCGCGCGCGATGAGGCCGATCTGGCATGGTTCGCCGCGCTCAGCGACCTCGACGAGGTCTTCGGGGACAATGCCGAGCGTCGCGCCGTCGCCGCCCGCATCCATGCCGAGCACTCCTTCGCGGTCCGCGCCGAGGCGCTCCTCGACGCAGCCCTGGAACTCCGGAGCAAGCTCGGCGGGGTACCACCCCGCCGTGAAACGCGTGCGTCGGAACCGGTGGGCTGAGGGCGATGCCCGACACCTCGCGACCGGGAGCGGTCCGGTGGCTCGCCGGGCATCTGCCCACACCGATCCGACGCCCGCTCGGTCGGCTCCGGCGGGCGATCCGGCGGAGGTCGCCGCCGGGGGCCCACGAGGCTCCCGGCCGCATCGACGCAGCCGAGGCCGCCGCACACTCGTGGCAACCACCAGACCCAGCCGTCGCCGGGCCCGCGCCATCACGTCTCGAGACACGGCGCGAGTTCGTGTTCCGCTCGTCCGATCCTGGATCTCGAATCCTCGAGATCGGTCCGGCACACAACGCGATCCTCCCCAAGCGAGACGGCTTCGACACGAAGGTCGTCGACTATCTCGACCGGGCGGGCCTCGTGGAGAAGTACCGCGAATTCCGCCAGTACTCCCCGGCCGACATCGAGGACGTGGACTACGTGCTGCCTGCCGGCGCGTCCATGTCGGACGTGATCGACGAGCGCTTCCAGCTCGTGCTCGCCTCACACGTCCTGGAACACACCACCTCGCTGATCGCCTTCCTGAACGACTGCGCGCGTCTCCTCGCGCCCCGTGGTGTCGTCAGCCTGGTGGTCCCCGATCATCGCTATTGCTTCGACCGGTTCCGTGAGCGTTCGTCGATCGCCCGGGTCATCGACATGGCCCTCGCGCCACCGGGGGTGCACACCGTCGGGACGCTCACCGACTTCTCGCTGAATGCCGTGAGCCACCGGGGCACCACGTCATGGGCGCCCGGGCACCGAGGGAACTACAAGTTCGTGCATGACATGGATGCGGTGAAAGCGAATGCAGCCCGGG
>DASTYU010000013.1:0-4802 GCA_035764655.1 Candidatus Limnocylindrales bacterium | reverse complement strand
ACGAGGTTGCCCTGCTGTGGACGACGACGCAGCCGAGCGGCTCGTCGAACGCGATCTCGAGCCGGAGGTCCGGCCACTCGACGAGGGCCGGAGATCGCGCCTCGGTGTAGCAGTGATCGAGGAGCCGTGTCCCGATCGCCGCTCCGTGGCGGAGATCCGTCGTGCCGTCCACCGGCACCAGACGACCGGTCGGGATCATCGCCTCGGTTTCGAGGGTGTGGGCGCTGACGACGGTCAGTCGCGCGTCACCGGCAGTGCGCACGAACCACGGGTGCCAGCCCAGCGCTGCGGGCATCGGCTCGTCGGCCACGATCTCCGCAGACGTCACGAGCTCCGCGTCAGCGAGGGCGTAGCGCTGGCGGACGCTGCCCGCGAACGGCCAGCCGCCCGGCTCGAGGCGCGCGGTGAGCACCGTCTCCCGGTCCGTCGCCGATTGCACGGTCCAGGCCCGTTCCCAGACCGTGCCGTGGATCGCGTTGCCGTCGAGGCTCGCGTTCAGGGAGTGGCGCCGGCCACGCCAGTCGAACTCCGCCCCGGCGATCCGGCCGCACCACGGGGCCATAAGGAACGAGCCCCACAGGATGGAGCGGTCGTCGTCATCGGGCGAGCCGACGATCAACTCACGGCCGCCGGCCGCCAGCCCCGCCAGCCTCGCGCCCCGCTCCGGATCGATCGTCGCGCTGGACGACCCGGCCCGGAGGTGGATCACCGGCCCGTGCCGGCCAGCGCAGGCGTCTCCACGACCGCGGTCCGCAGGGCGGCGATGCGGGTCAGCCGCTCGTCATCGCGCGGCACCGCGTCGAGCAGCGTCCCGCGGTTGGTTCCCCAGCGGGCAGCGACGGCGCCCGGGTCCTCGTCATCGAGGATCGCCGCCGCCTGCACCGCCGCGCCGATCGCCACGAGCTCTTGCGCATCGGGGATCAGCAGCGGACGGCCGGACAGGCGGCGGACCACGTCCACCCACGTCCGGCCCTTGGCGCCGCCACCGATCAGCACGAGTGGTGCGGCCGGATCAAGCCCGCCGGTCTGGGCGGCGATGGCGTCGACGGCGTCGAGCAGCGAAGCGCTCGCGCCCTCGTAGGCGGCCATCAGGACCTGCTGCGGCCGCGTGTCATGGCGCAGCCCCGCGAACGTTCCCGAGGCGTTGGGCACGTTGGGGGTCCGTTCGCCATCGAACCACGGCAACGCGACGACTTCGTCGCTGGACGCCACGTCGTCCCTGTCCAGGCCGAAGAGTCCCGCCACGCGATCCACCGCCAGCGTGCAGTTCAGCGTCGCGGCCAGCGGCAGGAAGCGACCCGTCGCGTCAGCGAACCCGGCCACGATCCCCGACGGATCAGCCGTGCGCCGCTCGGACACCGCGTACGTGGTCCCCGAGGTGCCCAGGCTCACCGCGACCTGCCCCGCGCGAAGGCCAAGACCAACGGCGGCGCCCATGTTGTCGCCGGTCCCCGGGCCGACGACCGCGCCCGGCCGGAGTCCGGTCGCCGCGGCTGCCGCGTCCGTCACCTCGCCCGCGGGTTCACGCGGACCGAGGACGCGGGGCAGCATCGCCTCGTCGATCCGCAGCAGCGGGTGGGCGAGGATGTCCCGCGCGTACGTCTCGTCCCCCGTCGACCACCAGGCCGTCCCGGATGCGTCGCCGCGATCCGTCACGCCGTTGCCGGTGAGGCGCTCGGTCAGGTAGTCGTGGGGAAGCCGGATGGCCCGCGTCGCTTCGGCGACCGCCGGTTCGTGCTCGCGGAGCCATGCCCACTTCGTCGCCGTGAAGGACGCGACCGGTCGCGAACCGACCCGGTCGGCAAGCCGCTCCGCACCGATCGCCTCGATGAGTGCCAGCGCCTGCGGCGCGGATCGCGTGTCGTTCCAGAGCATCGACGGCCGCAGCGGTTCGCCGTTCCCGTCGAGCGCCACCAGGCCGTGCTGCTGTCCGCCGACCGCGATCGCCTCGACCTCCGCGGCGCGTCCGGTCTCGGCGAGCGCAGCCCTGAGCGCCGCCCACCACTCTCGCGGATCCGTTTCGCGTGCCCCGCGCTCGCCCGTGACGGTATGGCCGGCGCGTCCCTGCGCGACCAGCGTGCCGGTATCGGCATCGACGACGAGCACCTTCGTGGCCTGGGTCGAGGCGTCGACGCCGGCGATCAGCTTCCCCACAAGCAAAGTCTCCCATGTCCGCCGGGTTGCGGGTTGACATGCGATGCGGTTTGTACGACCCTAGCACAAACGTTTGTGCGAGGTTGCTACAAAACCCGTGAGCTTGCGCGAGCGAACCGGCTACCGCAGCGAGACCGTGCGACGGGCGAACCTCAGCGCGATTCTTCGCGAGGTCCATCTCGACCCGACGCTTTCGCGCACCGACCTCGTCGCACGAACCGGCCTGACCCGCAGCGGCATCCGCGCCGTCATCGGCGAACTGGTGGCCGCCGGCCTCGTCCACGAAGAGCGCGGCGAGCCACAGGGGACTCCCGGACGCCCGTCGCCATACGTCCGACCGAACCCCGATGGCGCCGTCGTCCTTGCCCTCGAGATCGCCGTCGACTCGCTCGCTGTCGCAACCGTTGGGCTTGGCGGGCACGTCCACGACCTGGTCCGCGTCGACCGACCGCGCACCCGCTTCTCCCTGGACGAGACGCTTGACGACCTCCTCGAACTGGCTCGCCTGGTTCGCGCCCGGCGTCCGGCCAGCGATGCGCTCGTCGGGGTCGGTGTGGCCGTGGTGGGCGTGGTTCGCAGGAGCGACGGGCTTGTGCGCCTTGCGCCGAACGTCGGCTGGATCGACGCCCCACTCGGCCGGACACTCACCGATGCGCTCGACCTCGACGTGCCGGTCTCGGTCGCGAACGAAGCCGATCTCGGTGCCCTCGCCGAGCACCGCCGCGGAGCCGCGGTCGGGGTCGACCACCTGCTGTTCATCTCCGGCGAGGTCGGCGTGGGAGGCGGACTCATCGTCGACGGCCGCCCGCTCGTCGGGCTGGCCGGTTATGGCGGCGAGGTGGGCCACCTGCCCGTCAACCCCGCCGGAGCCGTCTGTCGGTGCGGCTCCGTGGGCTGCTGGGAGACCGAGGTTGGCGAGCGCAGGCTCCTGCTCCTGGCTGGTCACCCGCCAAACGGTGGTCGGGGAGAGGTGGACGCGGTCCTCCGTGAGGCGGCCGGCGGAGCGCCGGAGGCGCTCAATGCGATCGACAACGTCGGCCGCTGGCTCGGCATCGGCCTGGCCGGCCTGGTGAACATCCTCAATCCGCAGGTCATCGTGCTGGGCGGCCAGTTCGGTCGGATGCTGCCGTTCGTGTCCGGCTCGATCCGGTCGGAACTCGATCGGCTCGCACTCGATGCATCCAGCGAGCTGGTCGATATCAGGCCGGCCATGCTCGGTCTCGACGCTCCGCTGCTCGGGGCGGCGGAGCTGGCTTTCGAGCGACTTCTCGACGATCCATTGACGTGGGCTGCCGCAGCGGCAGGCAACACCGCAGTGGCTGGGACGGCGTGAGCGCGGGCAGCGCCATGGCGGCCGTCCCGACGCCTCGATCCCTCACCCGGCGCGCCCCCGTCCCGCGCGGCAGCTCCTCCGCCGCGCGGGACGAGGCGGCCGGTCACCGCTGAAAGGGGAGTGTGGGAGGCAACCAGAAGGAAGAACGCGAGGAGAAACGGCGTTCCACGCAGTCACCGAAGTTCACCCAAGAGGAGGACGTTGTCATGACCCATCGCCGTTTGGCGGCGCTGTTGGCGGTCTTCGCCATCGTGCTGGCCGCGTGTAGCGGTGGCGGTGCCGCAACCAGCGCACCGACGACCGCTCCAGGATCGGAGGCACCGGCTGCCTCCGCGCCCCCCGCTTCCGAAGCTGCGGGCGAGCCGGTCACCATCACCTGGTACCACATCCAGAACAACGACCCGGGCCTCAGCCTGTGGAAGGATCTCGCCGACGAGTACATGGCGGCCCACCCGAACGTCACCATCGACATCCAGGTCAATGAGAACGAAGCGTTCAAGACCAAGCTGACCACCCTGCTCCAGCAGGGCGACGTGCCCGATCTCTTCCAGACGTGGGGCGGCGGCGGTCTGCGGCAGCAGGTCGAGGCCGGCTTCGTCAAGGACATCACGGCCGACATCGCGGACTGGAAGGATGAGATCAACGCCGGCGCCCTCGGCATGTACGAGGTCGACGGCAAGAACTACGGCATGCCGTTCGACCTCGGCCTCGTGGGCTTCTGGTACAACACCAAGACCTTCGAGGATGCGGGCATCACGACGCTTCCGGCGACGTGGGATGACTTCATGGCCACGGTCCAGACGCTCAAGGACAAGGGCGAGGTGCCGATCGCGCTGGCCGGCAAGGACACCTGGACGGGCGCCTTCTACTGGGCGTACCTCGCGGTGCGCAACTGCGGCCAGGCCGGCATGGACAAGGCCGTCGTCAGCGGCGACTGGTCCGACCCGTGCTTCGTCAAGGCCGGCGAGGACTTCCAGAAGCTGATCGCCATGGAGCCGTTCCAGGAAGGCTTCCTGGCCGCTCCGTGGGACGGCGCCGGCAGCTCCGCGGCCGCCCAGGCGACCTACAACGGCGCCATGCAGCTCATGGGCCAGTGGCTCCCGGGCACCGTGCAGGCCAACTCGGGCGACGCGCGGGCCATGGGCGAGGGCCTCGGCTGGTTCCCCTTCCCGGCCGTGACGGGCGCCCCCGGTGATGCCTTCGACGGCGTCGGCGGTGGCAACGGGTTCGCCGTCGGCAAGGACGCGCCGCCCGAGACCGTCGACTTCCTCAAGCACCTCGTCAGCCTCGACGCCGCCAATCAGTGGGGCGCGCT
>DASTYU010000012.1:0-7183 GCA_035764655.1 Candidatus Limnocylindrales bacterium | reverse complement strand
AAGTCGAGGATGTTGCGCAGGTCCGCACCGCGCCACGAGTAGATGGATTGGTCGTCGTCGCCGACCACGCAGAGGTAGTGGTGGCGCGCGGCGAGGGCCCTGACCCACAGGTATTGCGCCCGGTTCGTGTCCTGGTATTCGTCGACGTGCAGGTAGCGCCAGCGCTGCTGGTACTGCTTGAGCACGTCGGGCGCCTCGTCGAACAACCGCACCGCCTCGAGGAGCAGGTCGTCGAAGTCGAGCGCCTTCGCCTTGCGCAGGCGCTCGTGGTAGCGCGTCGCGAGGCGGGCGATCGTGCGCTCCCGATGGTTGACCGCGTTGTCGGCGAGGAACGTGGGGTCGAGCATCTCGTTCTTGGCCCGGCTGATCGCCCCGAGCACGACCGACGGCCGGAACTCCCCGGTGAGCGGCATGTCCTCCTCGCGAAGGATCTGCTTCATCAGGGACTGCTGGTCGTCGGTGTCGTAGATGACGAACCGCCGGTCGATGCCGATCGCCTCGCCGTTCTGTCGCAACACGCGGGCACACAGCGAATGGAAGGTTCCGGCCTGAACGTCGCGGCCCGGCTCGCCGACGAGGCTGATGATTCGCTCGCGGAGCTCGCCGGCGGCCCGGTTGGTGAAGGTCACCGCGAGGATCTTCCAGGGGGCGACGTCCTTGACGCCGACGAGGTAGGCGAT
The DNA here is from genome assembly GCA_035764655.1 of Candidatus Limnocylindrales bacterium. Lineage (GTDB taxonomy): Bacteria > Chloroflexota > Limnocylindria > Limnocylindrales > CSP1-4 > DASTYU01. Next base: position 6,503 of record DASTYU010000012.1, on the reverse strand, counting down.
CCGGTGCGCCAGCACGCGCGTCTTGCCCGAACCGGCACCGGCGAGGATCAGCAGCGGACCTTCGGTGGTGGTGACCGCACGGGCCTGTTCGGGATTGAGCCGGCGAACGATCTCCTCGGCGCGCTGCTCGCGGGCAGCGGCGCGGGCGGCTTCCTGGGCCGCCTTCGCGGCGGGATTGGCGGGCGGGGCCGGCTCGTCGGCGGGACCCGGTGCCTCGCGCAGCCAGTCGGGCTCCTCAGGCGTTGCGGAAACACCCTCGGGAGCCTCGCTGAACTGCGTTCCGACGGTCGCTGGGGACTCTTCGGTGACGCGCGCGGACGTTCGCCGGCGGGAGGTGGGACTCACCCGGTCATTGTAGGCGGCGGCCCTCACCCGGGACGTAGCAGGCCCCAGGAACGCGAGGTGGTGGCCAAATACCAGCCGAGCTGACTGAACGCCCAAGGCCTGGCCGGAAAGGCGCCCTGACCGGCCACAGCCGTGTTGGCCTCCGGGCAGCAGAAGGCCCGCCGCGGCAGATCCCGCGGCGGGCCTTGGTGCGCTCGGAAAAGGCTAGGACTGGACCTGATCCGCCGGCGGCGCTTCGATCGAGACCGCCTCGTCCCAGTTCGAGAAGTCGACGTTGATCGTGACGTTGCCCTGCGCGCCGAGATCGGCCGTGATGTCGATCGCGGCCGGGCGGAGCGTGTCCTTTTCGACCTGGAAGTTGACGGTGAACGTGCCGTTGGTGATCTCGGCCGGGACCTCGTCGGTCGGCAGGTCGCCTCCCAGCGCCTGCATCTCGTCGGCGGTGAGCTCGATCGAGACCTGGTAGCACTGCTTGTCCCCGCAGGCGACGTCCTCGCCCTTGGTCGGAGCGACTTCGGGCTTCGCCAGCTGCTCGCGCAGCTGAGCGATGTCCTCATCGCTCATGTCGGTCGCACCTTCAACCGCACCTGCCTCCGCCGACTCGGACTTCTGGTAGAGCGGCCCGGTGAACGAGGTCTTTACATATGACGTGTTGCCGATCTGGATCAGCTCGCCGCTCGCGCCGAGCAGCGACGGGGCGCTGAATGTCGCCTTGGCGTTCGTGTTCTCGACGTCGACGTCGAGCTGGGCGGTCGTATTGTCCAGCGCGAAGGCCTGGGCCTGGCCGGTGCCCATCGCGTCGACATTGACCGAGCCGCTGACGGCGACGTCGGCGCGGAAGCTCTTGACGTCGTTGAGCGTCTGGACCGACTGGACCAGGATGTCAACCGGGTCGGTCAGGGCCGGCGCGGCCGGGGTGCCACCGCCGCACGCCGCAACAACGGCGAGCACCGACGCACCGAGCGTCAGGCGGATGGAGTGACGGAACATGAAGACTCCTCGAGTGGTTGCGCTGCGATCCCCCGTCCGCCGACCTGACGGTGACGGGCCGCGGGCAAGGGTGGCGGCAGCGGCCTGACCTGTCAAACGCCCCTGCGCGCCCAAGCGATCAGGCCGGAACCAGGCGCAAGGTGGTGTCGAGGATGTCGTTCGCAAGCATCATCGGCGTCGACTTCGACTTCGGATACTTCGCCTGGAATCCCTCCGAACAGCGCCGGACGGAGTCCGGGTCCCTCGCCGAGACGGCGATCGCGCGGATCTGGCGCTCGCCCGCGAGAATCGCGACGTTCGCGTTCGACTTCGCTTCCCGGTACCAGCGCCCGCGCTCGCCGAGCCACGATCGGACGAACACGGCGTCTCCGTCGACGACGATCCAGATGATCGCGCTGTGCACCGGCCCGTCCGGCCGCGATGTCTCGATGCGGACTTCCTTCGTATGCGCAAGCAGGTGGAGCACCTCGGTATCGAACGGCACGAGCCGATCCTACAGGGATCAACGCCCCGCATATTCGAACGCTCGCTTGTCGACAAATGGCATGATCTTGAAGACTCCCGGCGCTCGCCGGCGTTCCGGCGAGATGGCTCGGCAGGACTCAACGAGCCAGCCGGAGCGGAGGGGCATGCAATGCCAGGCTGGAGATGTCTCCGGTGCGGTAGCTCGAACGACGACGTTGTCGTCACCTGCTCGCGCTGTGGGGCGAGCCGCGGTGCGGTGGTCCTTCCGGGCCCGGCGGCCGCGGATGACGGCGCGCCCATCCCCGGATCCATCGCAGAGGAGAGCACATCCGAGTCGTTGCCCGAGGCGGGCAACCGGTACGAATGGCAGCCGCGCGCGTCGGAGCCCCCCGGTGAACCGGGCGATGCCGTGGCGTCCGCTCCACGGCCGCTGTGGCGCCGGATCCCGGTGGGTCTCGTCGTGTTCGCGGGCCTCATCGCGGTCGGCGCCGTCTCCTCGTTTCTCTTCTCCGCGAGCCGCTCGGATACCGGGGAGATCAGCCGATCCGGCGACATCGACGTCAACGACCTCCGCGTCGGCGACTGCTTCGATTTCAAGGATCCGGACGCCGAGGAGTTCGACCAGGTCACGGCGCGGCCTTGTAGCGAGGAGCACGGTTACGAGCTTTTCTTCGTAGGCCCGATGCCGGCCGAAACGTATCCCAGCGACAACGCCATCGACTCGTACGTCACCAGCGCGTGCGAACCCGCCTTCGCGACGTATGTCGGCAGGAGCTACCAAGCATCGCGGCTGGAGCTGACCTGGGTTGGGCCAACCGCGGACGCCTGGAATTCCGGCGACCACGCCGTCCAGTGCCTGCTGAACGACCCGCAGCGCCCACGAATGACGTCCTCGCTCAAGGGTTCAAACCTTTAGCGCCAACGTCGCGAGCATCGGCAGACGTCCCCGGCTGACGGCCGGATGGGCGATCCAGCAGATGACGCCATTCGCGTTGTTGTCGTCGTCGCCCCGCTCGACGTGCCGAGCAAGGCGGCCACCGTCACGAATTCGAACAACAAAGAGCCCCGGTCGAAGACCGGGGCTCTGCGGTGAAAATGGGGTGGGACGGACTAGAAGTCCATGCCTCCGCCGTGGTCGTGGCCGCCGCCGGCGACCGCCTTCTCCTTCTCCGGGATGTCCGTGACGACCGTCTCGGTGGTCAGGACCATCGCGGCGATGGAGGCGGCATTCTGCAGCGCGGAGCGGGTGACCTTGGCCGCGTCGACGATCCCCTTCTCGAAGAGGTCGCCGTACTCGTCCTTCAGGGCGTCATAACCGTGCCCGGCCTTGAGACCGCGCACCTGGTCCACGACGACCTCGCCGCGAGCGCCGGCGTTGTCGGCGATCTGACGGGCCGGCGCCTCGAGCGCCTTGCGGACGATGTCGACGCCGACCGCCTGGTCACCGTCGAACTTGAGCTTGTCGAGAACCGGGATCGCCTGGAGCAGGGTCGTGCCGCCGCCGGCGACGAGGCCCTCCTCGACGGCCGCGCGGGTCGTCGACAGGGCGTCCTCGATGCGGTGCTTCTTCTCCTTCAGCTCGACCTCGGTGGCCGCGCCGACCTTGATCACCGCGACGCCACCGGACAGCTTGGCGAGGCGCTCCTGGAGCTTCTCGCGGTCGTAGTCCGAGGTCGTCTCCTCGATCTGGGCCTTGATCTGGCCCATGCGGCCCTTGATCGCGTCCTGCGACCCGCCGCCGTCGACGATCGTCGTGTCGTCCTTGGTCGAGACGACGCGGCGCGCCGAGCCGAAGTCCTCGGCCGTGACCGAGTCGAGCTTGCGACCGATCTCCTCGCTGATGACGGTGCCGCCGGTCAGGACGGCGATGTCGCGCAGCATCTCCTTGCGGCGGTCGCCGAAGCCCGGCGCCTTGACGGCGAGGACCTGGATCGTGCCACGGAGCTTGTTGACGACGAGTGTCGCGAGGGCTTCACCGTCGACGTCCTCGGCGATGATGAGGATCGGCTTGCCGAGCTGGACACCCTTCTCGAGGGCCGGGAGCATGTCCGGAACGCTCGAGATCTTCTTGTCGGTGATCAGCAGGAGCGGGTTCTCGAGGACCGTCTCCATCCGATCGGGGTTGGTCACGAAGTACGCCGAGATGTAGCCCCGGTCAAACTGCATGCCCTCGGTGTATTCCTTCTCGAGGCCGAGGCTCTGGCCCTCTTCGACGGTGATGACGCCGTCCTTGCCGACCTTGTCCATCACCTCGGCGATGACCTCGCCGACCTCGGGGTCGGCGGCGCTGATCGCCGCGACGGCCGCGATCTGCTCGCGGTTGTCGACCGGGCGCGCCTGCTTGGCGATCTCGTCGACGATGGCCTCGACGGCCTTTTCGATACCGCGCTTGACGACCATCGGGTTGGCCCCGGCGGTCACGACGCGGAGCCCTTCCGAAACCATCGCCTGGCCGAGCACGACCGCGGTCGTGGTGCCGTCACCGGCGACGTCGTCGGTCTTGGTCGCAACCTCCTTCAGGAGCTGCGCGCCCATGTTCTCGAAGGGGTCCTCGAGCTCGATGTCGCGGGCGATCGTCACGCCGTCGTTGGTGATCGTCGGCGATCCGAACTTCTTGTCGAGAACGACGTTGCGGCCCTTCGGGCCGATGGTGACGCGTACCGCGTCCGCGAGGCGATCGATGCCCCGCTTGAGCGATCGACGAGCGGTCTCGTCGAAGACAAGCTGCTTAGCCAATTGGGTGTGTCCTCCAGAGGGTCAGGGGTGAGTCGGGTTGGATCGCTGTCGACCTAGGCGGTGACGACGGCGAGGATGTCCTTCTGGCTGACGATGAGCAGCTCCTCGTCGTCGACCTTGAACTCGGTTCCCGCGTACTTCGCGTAGAGCACCTTCTGGCCGACTTCGACGTCGATCGGCTGGCGCTTGCCTTCGTTGTCGAAGGCGCCGGGACCGACGGCGAGGATCTCGCCCTCCTGGGGCTTTTCCTTGGCGGTATCGGGCAGAACGATGCCGCTCTTCGTCATCTCCTCACGCGGGGTCGGCTTGATGACCACGCGATCGCCGAGCGGGCGAAGCTTGGTCGAGGCAGCAGTGGCAGTCGCCAACGGTGCATTCCTCCTTGACGGCACTGGCCGGCCGTCCGGCATCGGTTGATGAACGAGCGCTGCGTCGCGACGCGCCGCCCGGGTGATGGTCCGGGAACCGGCGGGTCAGCGGACGATGGCGTCGCTGGCACTCTCAAGTCGAGAGTGCTAAAACTCTAGCGAACGCGGCACCGCGCTGTCAACCCGGTTGTCAGCGTTTCCCTCATTTACCAACCCGGGTGGTGTTAGCGCCGGCATGCAAGTCCTTGCGCCCGGGTCCGGGGCTCCGTTCACGCTCGGATTGCCGTCGACGCCTGCCGTACAAGACAGTCCGAACGGCCCCAACACTACGTGGGCTGTTATCTGAGGGCTTCGGCTGCTTCCGGACGGCCGGTCAGCTCGCTCGGGCGCCTGCCGGCGTCTTGCCTGCAACCGGCAGCAGCTCGCGCTCCGCAAAGCGGAAGAACCCGTCCTGGTCCGGTCCCACCTGGTGCAGATAGACATTGCCGAATCCGGCTTCCTCGAACTCGCGGATCTTCGCCAGAATCGGCTCGGGATCGGAGCCGCAGATGACTGACTCGGCGACCGCTTCGGGGGTGACCATCTGGGCCAGCTGCTCGAAGTGTGCGGGAGCCGGCAGCTCCTGGCTGGCCTCGCCCCGAATGGCGGCGGTCGGCCAGATCTCGTGGGCGGTCTTCATCGCCGCTTCGCGCGATTCCGCCCAGCACACGGTCAGTTGTCCGTACAGCGGCTTGCCGCCGCCGCCTTCGCCCCGGAACGCGTCAACCAGCTCCTGCTCAGGCCCGGTGGTGATGAGGCCGTCGCCGATGCGACCGGCGAGCTCCGCGGCGCGAGGTCCCGACGCCGCGACGTGGATCGGCGGCAGCTGATCCGGCACGTCGTAGATCCGGGCATTCTCCACCGTGTAGTAGGCGCCCTGGTGGCTGACCTGTTCCCCTTCCCACAACAAACGGATGACCTCGAGCGATTCCGCGAGCATCTCGGACCGCACCTCGTGCTCCGGCCACTTGTCGCCGAGGATGTGCTCGTTCAGGTTCTCGCCCGTGCCGACGCCCAGGAAGAACCGACCGGGCATGAGGCAGCCGACGGTGGCCGCCGCCTGGGCGATGATCGCCGGGTGGATCCGGAGCATCGGGCACGTCACACCGGTGCCGACTTCGATCTTCGTCGTGGCATTTGCGATGCCGCCGAGCACCGACCAAACGAACGGGCTGTGGCCCTGCGCGTCGATCCACGGGTGGTAGTGGTCGGAGATCAGCGCGAACTCGAAGCCCGTCTCCTCCGCCGCCCGCGCCAGCTCGACCAGCCGTCGCGGCGCATGCTCCTCGCTCGAGAGCGCGTATCCGATCCGAACCATCTTCGTCACCCGTCCTTCCCGGTCTCGCCGCATTGGCGGCGCTGCTTGTTCACGAGGCGTGCCGCGAGCTCCGCGGCCTTGCGCAGCGGTCGGCCGCGGGCGAGGTACGAGGCCTTCGCCCGCTCGAACTGGCGCTCGTCGCGCTCGGTCCAGTCCGCCGGCATGGGACTGACCGTAGAGAACGCCGGGCCGAGGGCGCCGTGCCCGGACGGGGTGCGGGCTTGCAGGTGCGTGGCAGCCGG
>DASTYU010000011.1:0-4356 GCA_035764655.1 Candidatus Limnocylindrales bacterium | reverse complement strand
ACGGCGCGGATCATGTCGGCCGGCCACGGCGGGCAGGTCCTCCTGTCGGAGGCGACCGCCGGCATCGTGGAGAGCGCGCTGCCGGACCAGACGTCGCTGCGCGACCTCGGCGAACACCGCCTCAAAGACCTCGGGCGGCCGCAGCACCTGTTCCAGGTTGCCCATCCGGCCCTGCCGGCCGAATTCGCTCCGCTCGCGACGCTGGACCTCCGGCCGAACAACCTGCCGACCGAAACGTCCGCGTTCGTGGGTCGCGAGGCCGAGCTTCGCGCGATCCGTGAGCGATTGGACGATGCCGACATCCGGCTCGTCACGCTGACCGGGGCGGGCGGCAGCGGCAAGACGCGGCTCGCCATCCGAGCCGCCGCGGACCGGGTCGACCGGTTCACGCATGGCGTCTACTTCGTCGACCTCGTCACGGCGACCGACAGCGACGCGGTGCTCGCCCTCATCGCGACGGCGCTCGGCCTCGGGGACGCCGCCGAGCGCTCACCGCTCGACGAGCTGCGGCGGCAGCTTCGGGATCAGCGCGTGCTCCTCGTCCTCGACAACTTCGAGCAGGTCACCGTCGCCGCTCCGACGCTCGTGGGTCTGCTGGCCGATTGCCCGGGACTCAAGGTGCTCGTCACGAGCCGCCAGGCGTTGCGTGTTCGCGGCGAGCACGTCGTCGCCGTGCCGCCGCTGTCGCTGCCCGCGGCCGCATCCGCTGTGACGTCGGCCGATGAGCTGAGCCAGTTCGAGGCGATCCAACTGTTCGTCGAGCGGGCCCGTGGCGTACGGTCGGACTTCCGGCTGACCGACGACAACGCCGCCGCCGTTGCCGAGATCTGCCGGCGGCTCGACGGCCTGCCGCTCGCGATCGAACTCGCGACCGCGCGGCTCAACCTGTTCTCGCCGGAGGCGCTCCGCGATCGGCTGGCCGGCAGCCTGAAGGCGCTCGGCAGCGGTGCCCGCGACCTGCCCGAGCGCCAGCAAACGCTGCGGGCGACGATCGAGTGGAGCTACGAGCTGCTGACGCCTTCCGAGCAGCGCCTGTTCGAGCTGCTGTCCGTCTTCGCCGGCGCATCGCTCGACGCGGTCGAGGCGGTGGCGGTCGGCCTGGACGACGTCGCCGGAGCCGAACTGAACGCCATCGACGATCTCGGCTCGCTGATCGACAAGAGCCTCGTCCGCCAACTCGACGATGGGGACGACGGCATGCCGAGCGTGGTCATGCTCGAGACGATCAAGGCCTACGCCGCGGCCCAGCTGGACGCGTGGCCGGCGTTCGCGGCCGCCGCGCGCGAGGGCCACGCTCGCTACTTCGTTGAGCTCGCGACCGAAGCGGCCCCTGAGATCGTCGTCGCCGAGCTCGACAACCTGCGGATCGCGTGGGCGCACGCCGTCGCCCAGGGGGACCTCGAACGGTTGGAGACGTTGCGCGACGCCCTGTGGCCGATCTACGAGGCGCGCGGCTGGTACCACGCGACCATCGCGCTCGCCGACGACATGCTCGCGGTGCTGGCGTCGTCACCGGACGCGGCCGAGCGATGGCAGGCCCGGCTGTCACTCATGACCAGCCGGGCGAAGGCCATCACGCTGCTGCGCGGCTACGCGGCCGAGGCCGAGGACGCCTATGGCGAGGCGCTCGCGCTCGTCAAGGAGCACGGCGAGGTGCCCCAGCTGTTCCCCGTGTTGCGAAACCTCGGCAGCTTCTACGGCTACCGCGGCGAGCTCGACAAGGCGATCGAATACGCGAACGAGATCCTGCGGCTCGCCGACGCGGAGAACGACGCGAGCATGCGGGTCACCGGCTACGTGTACCTGGGCGCGAACTCCGGCTTCGCCGGAGACGTCGAGGGCGGGCTCGGCTATCTCGAGAAGGCGATCGAGACGTTCGAAAGCAGCGGCTACGAATCGCGGCGTCTTCGACTTGGTCTTGATCCGCGGGTGTCGTGCCTCACCACGACGGGCTTCTTCCTGTGGTTCCAGGGCTATCCGGATAGGGCTGTCATGCGGGCCGAGCGAGCCGTCGCGCTGGCAACTGAGCTCGAGCATCCCTACTCGCTGGCGTACGCCTACTACCACGCGGGGTTCCTCCACCTCTGGCGTCGCGAGCCCGAGATCGTGCTCCAGCGGGCGGAAAGCGCGCTGCAGGTTGCCGAGTCGAGTGACCTGCCGCTGTGGCGGGCGCTCGCGACGTGCCTCACGGGCGCCGCGAGGAGCGGCCTGGGCGCGCCGGAGGAGGGAATCCGCCTGATCGCCGAGGGCCTCGACCAGTACCAGGGCTTGCGCACGCCGCCGGTCTTCTGGCCGCTTCTCCGGTGGATGCAGGCCGGCGCGCACGCGGAAGCCGGACTACCGGCGGCCGGGTTCCCGCTCGTCGATGAGGCGCTCGCGCTTGCCGGAACGGATAGCCTGCTCTCGCCGCTGTTCCACCTCGTCCGCGGCGATCTGTCGTTGCTCGGCCCGGACGGGTCGGCAACCGCCGCGATCGAGTCATACCAGCGGGCCTACGACGTCTCGGCGCGTCTCGGCTCGCGAATGACCCAGCTGCGCGCCGCGACGCGTCTCGCGCAGGCGGCTCCCGAGTCCGATCGGCCGCGGCGCGCAGACGCACTCCGAGCCGTTCATTCCACCTTCACCGAAGGCTTCGAGACGCCAGACTTCATCGAAACGGCCCAGCTCCTCGTACGGTGAACCACGTGTGGCGTGGTTTGAACTCCGAGACACCGGGGTGACGCCCGCTCGCTAACGTTCGATCGCACGGGGAGGACGCTTGTCCATGCTGCCGTCTCGGACTATCGTTCGACGTCTGTCCCGACGGTCGCTGGCGAGGTAGAGGGGTGGCAGAATGCCCGATCTGCTGAAAGCACTCGGTATTGGGGCCGACGTGGTTCGTGATGTGCTCTTCGATGAGCAGAACCTCTGGTCCTTCGGACGGCTCTCGGACACCCCAGATCTCCCAGAGTTGACCGGCGAGGACATCCCGGCCGGCGAGCGGTACGTCACCATCACGCTCCACGCGCAGCGGGTTGCGCACGGTCGCAAGGTCACGACCACCTACTATCCCGCCGTTCGTTGCTTCGCGACGGCCAAGCGCCTGCTCGCCGACCCTGCCCAGTTCTCCACGATCACGACGCCGACCGAACTCGAAGCCATCAGCAAGCAGGACCTCGGACGAGTCATCTTCGGCGAGCAACCACTCCTCGGTCCGCTGGTCTACTGGGGACCACTGCGCCTTTCGATTGCGCTGCACGCAATCCCCGCGGCGGACCTCGCCGCGCCGTATCTCGCCCTCCTGACCGACGTCAGCTCGAAAGTCGGCATGGGTGCGCTGGCCGCCGCGGCACCGATCGCCGAATCGCTGAGGCTGGGCATTTACGCGGTGACCGGGGCGGGCCGCGAGACGATGGAGGTCGGCTACGCGGTCGGCGCCCTGGAGGCCCGCACGGGCTACTTCGCGGTGGTCGGAGCGAACGGAATCGATGTCTCGACGTGCAGACTGGCGGATCGGCAACTCGTCGATGGTGCCGGCAAACCGATCGTCGCCCCGTGGTTCGTGTTCGGCGTGACGGCCAGCACGGAGATCCCTGACTGGTGGTCCTCGGTGCCTGGGCTCATTCCGACCTACGCGCGAGCTGCGGGTGTCCGCTCGATCCAGGACCTCGACGATATCGAACGCGAATGCCGTGCGCTGATCTCTGCGTCGGACGACCTCACCCGAGACGATCGCAAACGCGCACGGGAACACCTCGCCGCCCGCTTCGCAGAGCGGCGGGAGGAACTGAAGCTCGCTGAGGACAGGGAGTCATTCCAGCCGCAGCCAGACGAAGAGGCGATGGTCCGCAAGGCCGTAAACGAGTTGTCCAGCATCCGCTTGAGCGAGCCGATCGGATCACGAGGCCCAACGAGCTGACGAGGAGGATGACGTGGCGGTTGACGTCCAGGCGCTAACCGGGTTGCGCGAGGGCCTCGCCCGGCTCTATCCGACCATCGACCGATCCATGCGGATCGTCGAGCAAGCCGGCTTGGACACGATCGACATCGGCTTCGACTCGAACGCGCGCACGAACTGGTTCAAGATCCTCGACGAGGCCAAGAAGCGCGACGGCATGATCGACGCCATCGTTGGCGAAGCCCTCAAGGAGTACCCGACAAACCAGGCCCTGCAGCTCTGGAACGCCGACCGTGCGACGGCGCCCGTGCTCGAGGGTCCACCCCCCGCGTCGTGGCGCGGGCCGGCCGATCGGGGCGGCCTGGAGAAGCTGATCGGCCCGGTCAGTTCGCTCGTGCCGATCAGCTACCTGGAGGTCGGACTCGCCAAGGCGAGGTCAGTCGGCAAGGTCCTCCGTGGCGACGGTGAGGCGGGTACCG
>DASTYU010000010.1:0-11627 GCA_035764655.1 Candidatus Limnocylindrales bacterium | reverse complement strand
CCCGGGGTGCGTCTCGCGCGAGCGGACCCAGGTCACGTCCCCGAGCGCGCCGTCCTGCACGGACCGGATCGCCTTGAGCGTCTTCGGCGTGTAGCACAGGTCCTCGAGGTAGCCGGCGAAGACGCCCGCCCGTTCGACTGTGTCGAGCATCCGCTTCGCCTCGCCGGCGTTCCTCCCGAGCGGCTTCGTGCACAGGATCGCCTTGCCCGCATCGGCCGCGATCGAAACGGCCTCTTCGTGCATGAAGTTCGGCACGCCGATGACCACCACGTCCGTGTCCGGGTGGCGGATCGCCGCTTCGAGGTCGGTCGTCGACTCGGGCACGCCCCACCGCTCGCGGAACGCCGCGCCGCGTTCGGGGCTGCGCGAGTACACGACCCGGACCGCGTCGCGGCCGCGTTGCCCGTGGAGGGTCATCGTGTAGAAGTCGCCGATGAGCCCGGTCCCGAGCATGGTGATCGAACGAGCCTGCATGATTGGCGTTCCCTCGCTGACAGTGTGTCCCCAGAGAATACGAGGCAAGCGCCGCCCCACGCCGCGGCCTGCGCTAGGCTCCGCCCGCCATGAGGACACGACCGTGACTCCCGTCGATCTCGGCCTGGCCGCGGCAGGGCGCGCGTACGCGGCAGTCAGCCGCGACGGGCACGCCTCCCGCCGAGCTCGGCTGATCATCATCGGGCTGTTCGCCGTGACCCTGATCTGGGTGCTCATCATCGGCCTGACGCCGACCCCGATGGACATTTCGTTCGCCGACCTGCGTGACGGGCACTACCAGTCGCGCGAGTCATGGCTGCGGCTCGAAGGTGAGCTCGAACCGTCGGAGGTCACCACGCAGGGCTACATCGGCTACGTCCTGCGCGACAGCACCGACCCGACACAGGCCGTCACCATCCTGGCACCATCGCCATTGCCGACGGGCCACACCGATGTCACGGGCCAACCACTTGGCGGCGTACGGGCGCCCGGGACATTCGAGGCGGTCTATGCCGACGTTCCGGCCGAGCCCGCGCGCCAGGACCCATGGCCGCTGGTCGCATTGCCCGCCCTTGCCGGCCTGGTCCTCGGACTCGGGGAGCGCGTCGGCTACCCGGTGATGCGCGCCGAAACCGCCAAGCGGCCGGCGGCCGCAACGCCGCTCGCCGCCGGCGAGGCGATTGCCGCCCATTGGAACGGAAGCATCGGCGGCGAGGAAGTGCCGAAAGCCGAGGCTCGGGTCTGCACGGTGCGCGTCACCGGAGATCGCGACGTCGCGCTGCTGTCGGTTTCGGATGCGGCTGCGACCCGCAACGTGCCGGTTCGCCGGCTGACGCCCAAGGTGTCGGGCCGGGCGTGCCGCGTCGGCGGCTGTCGGGCGGGCCTGGAGGTCCACGCTGCCGGCTCGGACATCATCCTCGAATTCGAAACCGTGGAGGACCGCGATCGCCTCGCCGCGTCGCTCGTCTGACCCGCGGCGAAATGCACCCTCGCCCGTGATGCGACTTCCCGGCATCGAATATTCCGGGAAGTTGCATCGCCCGAGGGAGCGCGTTCGACAGCCGCAGCGTCGACGGCGGCGCGGACTCGAACGCCCATCAGGCGGACCGGCAACCCGGCCTGACCCGAATCGTGCGCTACGCTCGACCGCGATGCGTCCCCGCCTGACCGTTCTCTCGGACGACCTCATCGAACGGATCCTCGACGAGGCCATGCGGATCCTCGGCGAGACCGGCATGGAGATCCGCGGCCCCGAGATGCGCCGCCGGCTGCTCGAGGCCGGCTTGCCCACGAATGCGGCCGGGGATCGGATCCTGTTCCCGCGCGACGTCGTCGAGCGCGCGATCGAGACGGCCCCCTCCTCGTTCCAGCTGTTCGACCGCGACGGCAACCCGTTCGCCGATCTCGGTGGCGACCGCGTCCATTTCGTCCCTGGCTCGAGCGGCCTGCGCGTACTCGACCATCGGACCGGCGAGAGCCGCCTCGCAAACTCAACGGACTTCGTCGAGTACGTCCGCCTGGCCGATGGCCTGCAGCACATCGCCTACCTGGCCACGGCCTTCTCCACGAACAAGGACATCGAGGCGCAGGTGTCCGACGCGTGGCGCCTCTTCCTGTGCCTTACCAATTCGAAGCGGCCGGTCGTGTCGGGCGCCTTTACGGAGCACGGCGTGCCGCGGATGGCCGAGATGATGGAGCTGTTCCGCCGCGACCGGAACGACCTCATCGCTCGGCCGATGTCCATCTTCACGATCACGGCGACCGGCAACTTCCGGTACAGCGAGGACTCGTGCCAGAACCTGATCGACTGCGTGGAGGCGGGCATCGCGGTCGAGATCGTGCCTGTCACGCTGATGGGCCTCATCGCGCCGGTCACCCCGGTCGGCGCCACGGTCTTCCACACGGTCGACGTGCTCGCGGGCATCACGATGGCCCAGGTCATCCGGCCCGGCGCGCCGGTCCTCTTCGGCGGCGCGCCCGCGACCTTCCACATGAAGATCGCGTCCTCGCCGATGGCCGCCATCGAAGCGCTTCAGCTCGACGTCGCCTACGTCGAGGTCGCCAAGCGACTCGGGCTCCCGTGCCAGTCGTACATGGCCCTGTCCGACGCGAAGATCCTCGACGCGCAGGCAGGCGCGGAAACCTTCGGTAGCGCCTTGCTCGCCGCGCTCGCCGGTGTCAACAGCGTGAGCGGACCGGGCATGCTCGACTTCCTGCTGGTGTTCAGCCTCCCGAAGCTCGTCTTCGACGACGAGATGTGCGGCCAGGCGCTGCGGTTCGTACGCGACGTCGAACCCGAGGAGGACCTCCCCACCCAGGAACTGCTCGACCAGCTCATGACCGACCAGCACCTGATCATGGCGCCACACACGACGGCCCACTGGCCGGATGCCCTGTACCTGCCGAGCCCGATCGTCGAGCGTGACAACCGCGAGAACTGGATGAAGGCCGGGGCGCACGACACCTATGAGCGCGCCGTGGCCGAGACGAACCGCCGGCTCGCGGCCTACCGGCAGGTCGAGACCGACCCGCGGATCGTCACCGAGCTGGAGCGGATCATCCGATCCGGCCTGACCGAGCAGACGCAACTCCCCGTCATCCCGCCACCGCCCGACGCCTCGGAGCCGGTCGCGGCGGGTCCAACCCGTCGGGTCAATCCCCGGCGCCAGCGCCAGCAGGAGGGACCCCACGCATGACCACGCCGCTCGCGACACCGGCCACATCCGATTCGTCGACGCTCTACTTCGGCCCGTGGTACCGACGGTCGCCGTTCTTCGAGAAGACGCTCGAGGCCGGCTGCAGCGCCTATGACATCTACAACCACATGTACCTGCCGGGCTACTACGCGGACCCCGTCGAGGAGTACTGGGCGCTGCTGAACGACGTGACCGTGTGGGACGTGTCGGTCGAGCGGATCGTCGAGATCACCGGCCCGGACGCGTCGACGTTCACGAATTCGCTGACCTGTCGCGACCTCACGAAGTGCGCCGTGGGCCAGGGCAAGTACGTGCTGATCACCGCCGAGGACGGCGGCATCGTCAACGACCCGGTGCTGCTCCGCGTCGAGGAGAACCGCTGGTGGCTCGCCCTGGCCGACTCCGACGCGGGCCTGTGGGCGCGCGGCGTGGCGGTCCGCAGCGGCCTGGACGTCAAGGTCCGCGAGCCCGAGGTCTACCCGATCCAGATCCAGGGCCCGAAGTCGAAGGACGTCATGCGCGCGCTCTTCGGCGATGCCGTCCTCGACGTCAAGTACTACTGGACGATGACGACCGATCTCGACGGCATCCCGGTCGTCATCAGCCGGACGGGCTGGACCGGCGAGGTCGGCTACGAGATCTACCTGCGCGACGCGTCACGGGGTGGCGAGCTGTGGGACCGCGTGTTCGAAGCGGGCCGGCCGCACAACATCCGCGCGATCGCGCCGTGCGAGGCGCGCCGGATTGAGGCCGGCATCTTCAACTACGGCTCGGACATGACGATCGAGAACAACCCGTTCGAGCTCATGGGCCTCGAGCGGCTCGTCGAGGAACAGGAGGCCGACTACATCGGCAAGGCGGCGCTCGAGCAGATCCGCCGTCGTGGGGTGTCGCGCAAGCTCGTCGGCATCGAGGTCGAGGGCGACGCGCTGCCGTTCGAGCTGTCGCGCACGTGCGCGGCGCTTCGTGACGGGAAGGCCGTCGGGATCGTGACCGACCTCATCTGGTCGCCGCGGCTGGAGAAGAACATCGGGTACGTGTGGGTCCCGATCGAGTTGGCCGATCCGGGCAACGAGCTCCAGATCGAGGCGCCCGACGGCGGCCTGTGGCCGGCTCGGACCGCTGCGATCCCGTTCCTCGACCCGAAGAAGGACACGCCGAAGTCCTGACGGTCGGTGCCTGGGCGACCGCGGGCGAACCGCGTGTGGCCCGCCCTGTGCCGGTCGATATTGCTCCGAGCGTTACGTGCAGCGCACGGCCGGCCGTCAGCCTCCGGAGCCGATCCCTTTCACCCCGAATATCTGTCCCACCGCTACCGGTGGGCGGCCGCCGCCATACGGCGCCGCGCGGCTCCTCTTGTCGTTCCCGTAACCCGTGACGTAGCGCTCGGACCAATACGCGCGGGTCGAGGCCGAGTGGGCGAGTGCCTCAGGTGGCCCGCATCCGGTTGTTCTTGGCGTCGTGCGTCAGCTCGGCCAGCCCGAGCGCCTCGAGCAGCGGCGGCAGGTACATCCCGAACCGCCCGCGGTAGCCCTTGCGCAACCCGTACCAGCCACCGACCGGGTTGGAGGGGTCGCGCCCCCACGCCTCGACCGTGCCCGGCTTCGCGTCCTTCTGCTCGTCCGCGGCACCGAGGTCCATCCAGTCTCCGTGCGCCTTGAGCATCGCGTGCAGATCGTCGATCGCGCGGAGGTGGTACTTGAGCTGGGTCGAGCCAACCTGGCAGACGAGGGCCGGTGGATCGGCCGTCTCGTCGCGGTACATCGTGTAATCGGACGTCCCGGGCGCCGTCGTGAGCTGCCACGGATCTTCCCGCGTGCCGCTGCCTCTCGTCATTGCCGTCCCTCCCCTGCGTTCGCGTCGATTTCCGCGACCCGCAGTCTATGGCGACCGGGTTCCGGGTCGTCGGCCACGATGCGGTATGCGAACTGCCGGCGACGCCCGTCCCGCCGGTTGAAGCGGATCGTCGACTCGGCCCAGCGCGTGTCGACGAACTGCTGCCACAGCACGGCGATGTCCTCCCGGATCGTCGGATCCTCGGGGTTCGTGAACTCCTCGATCGCACGCCCCACGATCACGTCCCGCGGCTGCTCGACGATCGCGACGAGGGCGTCGTTCAGGTCCACGAACCGCCGCTCCTCGTCGAGGATCGCCCAGGCGATGTCGCGACCGTCCCAGTCGATCAGCGGCATGCCTGGCGGGCCGTGCGCCACGCTGCCATAGCGGAACGCGTACCAGACCAGCGGACCTGCGCCGCGCCTCGCCAGGACTTCCTGCGAGCGCACCACGGCCAGCGGGTAGCGGCTGCGGATCGTGTCCTGCAGCCCCCGCGTCGACGGCCGCTTCATGGCGTCGAGTGCCTCGCAGGCGTAGGCATGGAAGGTCGGATCGGCGGACGGGAACGTCCGGAGCTGGATGTCGACTGGACGCTCCAGTTCGCCCGGGTATGCTCCCGCGCGCCGGCGCGGGCTCATGCGCGTGCCCCCACGGCGGGCTCGTGCCGGTAGAACGGCACGTGCTCGGGAGGTAGCGGCTCGTTGCCACGGATGAGGTCGGCCGCTTTCTCCGCGACCATCATTACCGGCGCGTAGATGTTCCCGTTGGGGACGTACGGGAAGACCGATGCATCGACCACGCGCAGCCCGTCGATGCCGTGAACACGCATCGTCAGCGGATCCACCACGGACCGCGCGTCCGTCCCCATCCGGGCCGTGCACGACGGATGGAGCGCGGTCTCGGCGTCACGAGCAACCCATTCCAGGATCTCCTCGTCCGTGGCGACCGACGGACCCGGCGAGATCTCGCCGCCGTGGAAGGGCTCGAACGCCGGCTGGGTGAGGATGTTCCTTGCCACGTGGATCGCCTCGACCCATTCGCGGCGGTCCTGGTCGGTCGACAGGTAGTTGAAGCGCATCGCCGGATGTTCACGCGGGTCGGCGCTCTTTACCTTCACCGAGCCACGGGCGTCCGAATACATCGGCCCAATGTGGACCTGGTAGCCATGACCCTTGATCGGTGCCGAGCCGTCGTAGCGGATCGCGATCGGAAGGAAGTGGAACATCAGGTTGGGGTAGGCGACGTCGTCGTTGCTCCTCGCAAAGCCGCCGCCCTCGAAATGGTTCGTGGCGCCGGGCCCGCGGCGCAGGAACAGCCATTGGAAGCCGACCCACGGGCGGTTGACCCAGCGTTTCGCGGGAGCGACCGACACCGGTTGGCGGCTCCTGTACTGGATGTACACCTCGAGGTGGTCCTGGAGGTTCTCGCCGACGCCCTGGAGGTCCTCCACCACGTCGATTTCGAGCGGCTCGAGGTCCACCGCAGCGCCGATCCCGGACAGCTGGAGGAGCTGCGGTGTCGCGATCGCGCCGGCCGCCAGGATCACCTCACCGGCCCGCGCCTCGACCCGCCCGCCCCCGCGCGTTACGTACTCGACGCCCACCGCTCGCGTCCGCTCGAACAGAATCCGGGTGACGAACGCGCGGGTCTGGACCTTGAGGTTCGAGCGCCGCATCACCGGGTGGAGGTACGCCCGGGCCGCGCTGAGCCGGCGGCCGCGGTGGATGTTGCGGTCGAACGGCGCGAAGCCCTCCTGGCGGTAGCCGTTGACGTCGTCGGTCAGCGTGTAGCCCGCCTGCTGCACAGCTTCGAAGAACGCGCCGAACAGGGGATTCGTGGCCGGCCCCCGCTCGAGCACGAGCGGACCATCGTGGCCGCGGTACGGGTCCTCGGGCGAAGCCGCGAGCGCGTTCTCCATCCGCTTGAAGTACGGGAGGCAGTGCGCGTAATCCCACGTCTCCATGCCCGGGTCGGCCGCCCAACGCTCGTAATCGAGCGGGTTCCCGCGCTGGAAGATCATCCCGTTGATGCTGCTGCTGCCGCCGAGGACCTTGCCGCGCGCGTGGTAGACCCGCCGGCCACCCATGCACGGCTCGGGCTCCGACTCGTACTTCCAGTCGTAGAAGCGGCTGCCGATCGGGAAGGCAAGCGCCGACGGCATGTGGATGAAGATGTCCCACAGCGAATCGGGCCGGCCGGCCTCGAGGACGAGGACGCGCGTGCCTGGGTCGGCGGTCAGGCGGTTGGCCAGCGCGGAGCCCGCGGAGCCACCACCGATGATGATGTGGTCGTACAGCCTGGGGGTCACTCCACCCTCACCCTCGGCGTGCCGGAAACCCCCCTTTCGAGCAGGCTGTGATCCTACCAGCGTCATTCGGACCCCTGCGCGCCATGGGGTTGCGATGCGGCCCGCTGCTACGCTTTCGCGCATGGGGCAAGCCAGCGAGCGGGCGAGGACGCCAGCCGTCGACCGTCTCGTGGCGGATGTCACGAAGACGCGGAACCGGCGTACCCTGGCGACCGCCGAACTCGTCCTCGACATCGCCACGGCCGCCTCCGCTGACCCGGGCCTCGAGGGCGTCCTGCGCATGGCACTCGAGCGGCTCGGTGAGATCGTCGAATTCAGCAGCGCCGCTGTCGCGCTGGTCGAGGGCGACACGCTCATGGTCCGCGCGGTGGCCGGTCAGCGACGACGCGGGCAAAGCGGTCCGCGGATCGCACCCGGCGCGAGCCCACGCTGGAAGGTCCTCGACGAGCTTCGGCCGATCAGGGTCGATGACCTGAGGCGGCCCGCTGCGATTGGCTCCCGAGCGCCACGCGCCTGGCTGGGCGCACCGATCGTCCGCGGCGACGAGGCGCTGGGGCTCGTGGAACTCGAGTCACGGACGCCGGCGGCGTTCTCCGACGACGACGAGCGGATCGTCGCGACCGTCGCGCGCGCCCTTGCCGGGCCGGTCGACGTTGCCGAGCGGTACAAGGCCGCCCAGCGTGCCCAGGAGCTTCGCGAGGCGTTCACCGGGGTGATCAGCCACGAGCTACGCACGCCGATCACGACGATCTACGGCATGAGCCAGGTCCTGCGCCAGCGACAGGGTGCGATGGACGAAGCGGACCTGGGCCAGATGATCGAGGACATCGAAGGGGAGGCGGACCGGCTGCGGCGGCTGGCCGAGGACCTGCTCGTCCTGAGCCGGACCGAATCGGGACGGCTGCAGGTAACCCTCGATCCGTTGCTCATGAGTCACGTCATCCGGCGTCGGATTGCGGAGGAGCGATCGCGCTGGCCGGACCACGAATTCGAGGCGGAGATCCCGCCGGGCCTCGGACTCGTGCTTGGCGAGGAGATGTACGTCGAGCAGGTCGTCCAGAACCTGCTCAGCAACGCCGCGAAGTACAGCCCGCCCGGGTCGACGGTCCGCGTCGTCGTCGAGCAGCAGGGCGCCGAGATCCGGGTCCGGGTCCTCGACGAAGGCATCGGCCTGACCGACGAGGCCACCGATCGCCTGTTCGAGCTGTTCTACCGCTCCCCCGATGCGACGCGGCAGGCGTCCGGGGCCGGGATCGGTCTGTTCGTGTGCCGCCAGCTCATCGAATCGATGGGCGGCCGGATCTGGGCCAAACCGCGCGAGGGACCGGGCTCGGAGTTCGGGTTTGCGCTGCCGGTCCTCGAGGAGTCGGACCCGGAGGACGAACTGCTGGAGTAACGGCTCGGCCCCGCGTCCCTATGGGCGGCCATATCGCACCCATGTTTGGTGCATGCATGACGCGTCGTCCCAAGCGCCCCTGGCGCCGCCGAGACGGGTTCCTTATGCCCATCGTTGATGCCTGGCACGAATGGACGCGCTATGTGCGGCGTTAGCGAAGCGCACGGATCGCTTGTGCTCGTGGCTCCTGCGCGCAGCACGAGTGGACGCGCTATCGACAACGCGAACGCTGGGTACCATCAGTCGCTCGTCTCGATCTCGCGCTTCCGGCGGGCGACGAAGTCGTCGAGCGCCTCGGCGGTGCCCGCGTCCATCGGCGGCGGCTCGAACTCGGCAAGGAGTCGCTTCCAGATCGTGTTGGCGCGTTCGGTGGCGGTCCGGGCGCCGTCCTCCTGCCACGTCTCGAAGTTGCGCCAGTCGCTGACGAGCGGGCGGTAGAACGCGGTCTCGTAGCGTTCGAGGGTGTGCGGCGAGCCGAAGAAATGGCCGCCCGGGCCTACGTCCGCGATCGCGTCCACGCCGATTTCGGCCTCGTCGACACGGAACGGGGTGAGCACCTCGGCCATCATCTGGAGCATCTCCGCGTCCACGATCAGCTTCTCGTAGCTGGCCGTCAGGCCGCCCTCCAGCCAGCCGGCGCCCTGGTACAGCAGGTTGACCCCGCCCATCACGGCGCCCCAGATCGCCATCTCCGATTCGTACGCGGCCTGGGCATCGACGACGTTCGAAGCGGTCGCGTTCGACGAGCGCCACGGCAGCCCGTAGCGACGCGCCATCTGGCCGCTGGCGAACGCCCCCTTCACGTACTCCGGCGTTCCGAACGCCGGCGAGCCCGTGCGCATGTCCACGTTCGACGTGAACGCGCCGTAGACCATCGGTGTTCCCGGTCGGACGAGCTGGGCGAGCGCGATGCAGAACAGCGCCTCGGCGTTCTGTTGGGCGACCGCGCCGGCGAGCGTGGCGGGCGTCATCGCGCCCGCGAGGGTAAACGGCGTTGCGACGACCGGCTGGCCCCAGGTCGCCATCTCGATGAGCCCGTCGGACATCGGACCGTCGAGGCGGAGCGGCGAGTTCGTGTTGATGATCGTGATGAGGCTGGGTTCAGCACCCAGCTGTTCGCGGTCGACGCCGCGGGTGATCGCGGCGATCTCGAGCGCGTCCTGAACGACGGTCGCACCGAAGCCGAGGCAGTGCCACGTCTTGTCGAGGTTCGTGGCGAGCGCGTGGTACATGTCGAGATGGCGGGTGGCGACCGGAAGGTCGGTTGGCTCGAGCGGGCCGCCGCCCTCCTGGTGGATCACCTCGAGCGCGCCGATCAGCCTGACGTAGTCGACGAAGTCCGCGTGGGTGCCCGCCCGCCTTCCCCGGTCGAGATCCGTGACGAACGCCGGTCCGCCCACAGCGCAGAACACGAGATGGTCACCGCCCAGCCGAAGGTTCCGCTCGGGATTGCGGGCGTGAAGGTCGAATTCGGGTGGTGCCTTCGCGACGAGCTCCTCGACGCGAGCTGGGTCGAGCCGAACGCGGCGTGTCTCGGGGTCCACGCGCGCCCTGTCGGCGCGAAAGAGGTCGATGGCGCGATCGCCAAGCACCTCGACGCCGATCTCGTCGAGGATCTGCAGCGACGCACGGTGGATCGCCTCGACCTCGTCGGCGGACATGATCTCGACGGGCCGATATGGGTTGCGAAGCGTGCGCCACGGCACCTGCGGCACGCCCTCAGCGCCGCGACGAGGCCGCCGTCGAACGCGCTCCTCGGCCATCGAACCTCCCTCTCTCCCGGACCGCCGCACGATACCGCGCGTGCCGAGCCGCGCGCGCTAGTCTTCGGGCATGGCCAGCGAACCCGCCGGACCGATCTTCGGCCGGGATGCCGCCGACGTTGCGTGGCGACCGAGTGCCGAGCAGCTGCAGGACACTCGCCTCGCCCGCTTCCTGCGGGCGACGGGCGAGCCGTCGCTCGAAGCGCTGCAGGCGCGCGCCGTGGCAGACCCCGGATGGTTCTGGGGCGCGGCTGCGGACGATATCGGGATCGCGTGGCAGCGCCGGCCAGGCGAGGTGCTCGACCTCAGCCGCGGACCGGCGTGGGCGCGCTGGTGGGGCGGCGGCGCATTCGATTACGCAAAGGCCGCGACGGAACCGCGAGCAGCACGGGATCCGGAGGGCATTGCGGTCGACTGGGAGGGCGAGGACGGTGCCGTTCGCCGATTGACGAACGCCGAGTTGCTGGCCGAGGTGGACGCAGCGGTGCGTCGCTTCCGGGCGCACGGCATTCGTGCCGGCGACCGGGTGGGGATCCTGCTGCCGCTGCTGCCCGAAACCGCGATCACGGTCCTGGCACTGGGCCGGATCGGGGCGATCTACACGCCGATCTTCTCGGGGTACGCAGCACCCGCCGTCGCGACGCGGCTATCCGACTGCGAGGCGTCGGTGCTCGTCACCGCCGATGGCTTCCTGCGCCGTGGATCCTGGGTGCCACTCAAGCAGGTCGCCGACGAGGCGGTTGCCCTGGCTCCGTCGGTTCGACAGGTGCTGGTCGTCCGGCGCGCCGGGGATGGCCTCGCCACGCCCTGGAACGCGGAGCGCGACGCGTGGTGGGACGAGGAGCCGGCCGGCAATGATGAGCCCACCCCGGCCGACTCCCCCACCGACCCCGAGACGCCGTACCTCCTGATCTACACCTCGGGCACGACCGGTCGGCCGAAGGGCGCCGTCCACGTCCACGGAGGCTTCCCGATCAAGGGCGCCCAGGACCTCGCCCACCAGTTCGACCTGGGCGCCGGCGACGCGTTGTTCTGGTTCACCGACCTCGGCTGGATGATGGGCCCGTGGGCGATCTCCGGCGCGCTGCTGCTCGGCGCCCGGCTCGTGCTCTACGAGGGCGCGCCGGACTTCCCCGGCCCCGACCGGCTGTGGT
>DASTYU010000009.1:0-11812 GCA_035764655.1 Candidatus Limnocylindrales bacterium | reverse complement strand
GCTGACTCGTCGATGGCGCCGGCCTCGGCGATCTCGTCGGCAAGCTGCTCGCGCCCGTTGGCGCGCAGCTGCGCCAGCGCCCACACGAAGCCGAGCAGGTGGACCATGGCAATCACCGCAACCCACAGCTCGTCGTTGATGGAGCCGCCGATCCCGAGCCAGTCGCGAACCTTGTGGCTGCTGTTGTCGTAGATCGTCGTGATGACGACATACATGTTGGCGAACGTCGCCACCGACAGGAGCACGTACGCCACCCGCCAGCGCACCGACACCGCGGCGAGGATCGCCCCCACCGCGTAGAGCGGGAACAGGTACCGCTCATGGACGCGCGTCGGTACCACGAAGAAGGCAAGCGCCAGGACCGCAAGGGCAACGAGCAGGGTTCGCCGTTCGGGGTGACGGGCCGCGAAGATCAGCACTACCGCGATCGTTGCCAGCAGCAACGCAGTGCCGACGGCGATCGCAGGAATGGGGCCGATGAACGCCGTCCCGGTGCTGCATCGGTCGCCGCCGCTGAGGTTCGGCCCGATACCTGCCATGTCGCACATCCACACCCCGTGCTTCGCGAGCGACAGCCCCGTGTCCCCGGGAACGAGTGCCCACGGGTTGTAGGCGTTGACCGTCACGTACGGGTATCCACCGGCTGCTCGCCCGATCTGCTGGAGCAGCCCTGATTTCACGAAGGGGGCCTGCGCAGAGGGTTCGAGCACGGACAGCCCGAACGGCGCACACAGCACGACGGCAAAGATGAAACCGACCAGGGCGGTGGTCAGGATGCGCACGGGGCGGCCGGTGTCCCGCTCCCACTCGAGGAACCGACCGAGGAGACCGGGCCGGAGCTCCACGGGTTCGGGCGGCGTGTCGTCGCCGAACCCACTGGACGGCCACAGTGCGCGCCGGATCGTGATCACCGCCACGAGCGGGATGAGGATCCCAAGCTGGGGCTTGATGACCGCCGCGACGACGGTGAAGATCGCGGCCCGTTCGGGGCGGTCGCGCCACAGCTCGCGCAGGGCGAGCAGCATGAACACGACACCGAACGAGTCGACCTGTCCCCAGATGGCGCTGTCGAACCAGCTGATCGGGTTGAGGATGAACAGCAGTGCGGCGAGCAGCGCTACACCCTGGCGGGCGCCCAGCTCGCGGGTCATCGACCATGCCAGGTACCCCACGGCGGCATCGGCGAGGATCGGTGGCAGCTTGATCAGGTCGCCGATTCCACCGATGGCCCGGCCGACCACGCCGACGAGCCACAGGACGTACATGTAGCCCGGCGTGTAGTCGATGAACCCGGTCGTGTAGAGCGTGCCCGGGCCTTCCGACGCCAGGCGACCCGCCCACGCCTGGAACGAGATGACGTCGGTGCGGAAGCCGGAGCCCGGCAGGATGACGTATGCGATGATGAAACGGAGGGCGAGCCCGAGCACGAGCACGAGCGCGATCGCGCCGACGGCACCTGGAATCCCGGTCGACCGCAGCGGCGGGCGCGTGCCTCGCTCGGTCCCACCTCTGGCGGGGCCAGTCAACGGGGGATCGGCTCCTGCACGAGCGTGAAGGTGGATCGGAGCGTAGCACAGGGTCGCCCGGTGGACCCCCGGGCGGGTAGTTGGTCGCAGATGCAGTCGGTGCCGTGGCTCGTCGCCGCGGTCGGCATCGGATTCGTCGTCCTGGCGCTGGCGGTCTACACGCGGACCCTGATCGACCGCCCGTACGACCACTTCGTGTGGCAGGCCTCGGCGTTCCTCGAGGGCCAGCCGGCAATCCGCTACCCCGTCCCGGGCAACGAGTACTACCAGGACGTGCTCCCCGTCGCGCCGATCGACGGCGTGCCCCGCGGCCTCATCCCCTTTCCGCCGCTTCCCGCGATCATCCTCATGCCGTTCGTGGCGATCGGCGGCCTCACGACGAGCGGCCAGGTCGTGTTCGTCGGGCTCGCCGCCCTCGACGTCGGCATCTGCTGGTGGATGCTCGGCCGGCTACCGGTGCGCTTCGGGATCCGGATCGCCACGACCGCCTTCTTCGCCTTCGGCACGGTCTTCTGGTATGCGGCCCAGTTGAACACGACGTGGTACCAGGCGCACGTCGCGGCAATCGGGCTGGCGATGCTCGCCGTCGGCTTTGCCCTGGGCGCGGACCGCGGGGCAGTCGAGAGCGCAGAACCGAGGCGCGGGGCACCGCGTGACCTGCTCGGGGTCATCCGGCGGGACGGGTTCGCCGTCGACGGCCGCCAGTTCCTCATCGGGCTGCTGTTCGGGCTGGCGTGCACCGCCCGGCTGACCGTCCTCTTCGCGGCCCCGTTCTTCGTCTTCGTCGGCAGCGGCGGCAGTTGGTGGCGACGGGGCTGGTCGGCGGGTCTTGGCGCGGCACTGCCCGTGGCTGGCCTGTTCGCCTACAACCTGGCGACCGCGGGCGACCTCCTCCACCCGGCATACGAGTTCCTCTACCGGGCAGAGGCGACCTACTATCCGACCCTCGGCTACAACCTGGACTGGGCGATCGAGGATCCGCGGTACATCCCGCAGAACCTGGCGATCATGCTGTTCAGCACGCCGCTCCTCCTGCCGGACCAGTGGCCCGATTCCCTGCGGGTGGTGGGCGAGCCCTTCTGCACCCTGCCGGGCGCCACCCGCGGCCTGTTCGACGTCGACTGCCCACTGGCTGTCCCCAACGACATCGGCATGAGCGTCATCCTCACCAGCCCGGCCTACCTGCTCGCGCTGGCCGCCCTCATTCGGTTCCGGACAAGCCGCGTGGTGGCCGGTTCGACGATCGCCATCCTGCTGATCGCGATCGTCAACCTGATGCACTTCAGCCAGGGCTGGGTCCAGTTCGGCTACCGCTTCAGCAACGATTTCGTCCCGTGGGCCGTCATCCTCGTGGCGCTCGGCGCCGAAGCCGTCGTCCGCAGGTCGTCGGGTGCCGTGCTCGTTGGCGGCCTCGTCGTCGCCTCCATCCTGATCAACGCCTGGGGAGTCGCGTGGGGCAATCTGCTGCACTGGTAAGGCTCGCGACGATCGGTCCGCCGGTCGGGGTCGGCCTGTTCTCGTTCCTGCTCGTCGTGCGCGGCCTGCAGCCGGGCCTCGCGTTCTGGGACACGGCCGAGCTGCAGGTCGTCGCGCCGCTGATGGGCACGGCACACCCGACCGGTTTCCCGACCTACGTGATCCTCGGATGGCTCGCGTCCGTCGTGCTCCAGCCGTTCGGCGAACCGGCCTTCCGGATGAACCTCTTCTCGGCAATCTGTGTGGCCGTGGCCGTCGGCGTCACCGTTGACCTCGTCCGGGTGCTGACCGGGTCGCGCTGGATCGGCGTCGTGGTGGGCATCGGGTTGGCGCTCACGCCCCTCGTCTGGGCAATCGGCACGCACGCCGAGGCGCACTCGCTGCACCTCGCCCTGCTGGCGATCCTGCTCCGCCTGCTCGTCGGCTGGGAAGACCGGCGGCGCGACCCCGACGGCGAGCCGCGCCGCGCCAACGCGGACCGCTGGCTCGTGGCGGCGACCGTGGTCTTCGGGCTCGCGGTCGGCAATCACTCGCTGACGCTGCTGCTCGCGCCGGCTGTCGCCGCCTACGTGATCGCGGTCGAGCCGGGAATCATCCGCCGCTGGCGGCTCGTGGCGGGCTGCGTCGCGGCGCTGTCGATCACGCTGGTCGTCGTCTATCTCGAGCTGCCGCTCCGCGCCGGTCCGTTCCGCGCCCCGCTCGTGTATGGGACCCCGGACACGTGGGACGGCTTCCGCTACATCGTGCTCGCGGAGCAGTTTCGCGGGAGCGTCGTCGATCCCCTCGGGAGCCTCGACGTCAAGTTCGGCGACCTCATCACCCGTGGCGGGCGGGAGTTCGGCATCCTGTGGCTGCTGGTGCCGATCGGGTTTCTTGCGACGGCGATCCGCCGCCCGCGCTACGCAATGCTGACGGGCATCGCGCTCGCGCTCACCGTGTTCTTCGCGGCCTCGTACGACAACGCCGCGATCGAGCGCTACGACCTGGGGCCCATCCTGATCGCCTGGACGTGGCTGGGGATGGCGATCGGCGGCGCCGTGGCCCTGCTGACACGGTGGCGCCGGGCTCCCGCTCCGGGATCGATCGAAGCATGGCTGCGCCCGGTCGTGGTGGGCGTGATCGCCGCCGGCGTCCTGCTGACGCCGGCCGTGCTCGATTTCTCCGACCGCGCCCGGGCCGCCGACCGGAGCCGCGAGACGATCGCCCAGCGCTGGCTGGATGAGGTCGTCGCGACCGTCGAGCCGAACGCCGTGGTGGTGAGCTGGTGGAGCTACTCCACCCCGCTATGGTATGGAAAGCACATCGAGGGGCGGCTCCCGGGCGTGGACATCATCGACGATCGGACCCGCCTTGACGAGGATCTCGGGAGCCCGGCCGATGTCGTCAACCGCTACCTTGGGCAGCGGCCCGTGTATGTCATCCGGCTCGACGACTGGGCCCAGCTGGAGGAGGAATTCGTCATCGACCACCTGCCGATGTCCATGCCCGACAGTCTCGCGCGGGTCGTCGCACGCCGTGACGGCGCATCGTGACCGAGCGCGTCGCCCGGCTGTCGTACTTCTTCCCGGCCCACAACGAGGAAGCGAACCTCGCCGGGCTCGTCGAAGAGGCGCTGGCGACGCTGCCGTCGCTGGCGGACACGTTCGAGATCATCGCCGTCAACGACGGCTCGCGAGACCGCACGGCGGCCATCGCTGACGAGCTGACCGCGGCGCATCCGGACCTGGTCCGCGCCGTCCACCACCCGACCAACCTCGGCTACGGCGCTGCGCTCCGATCCGGCCTGGCCGCAGCGCGCTACGAGCTGGTCGCCTTCACGGACGGCGATCGCCAGTTCCAGGTCAAGGACCTCGGCCGCCTCACCGAGCGACTCCGCGGCGACGGCGACCCCGACGTCGTGGTCGGTTTCCGGATCAAGCGGGCCGATCCCCTGATCCGCACGATCTATGCCCGCCTGTACCGCCTGGCCAACCGGATCTTCTTCGGGCTGACCGTCACGGACGTCGACTGCGCGTGCAAGCTCTTCCGGCGCGAGGCACTCGATGGGCTCCGCGTCGAATCCGGTGGGGCGTTCTTCTCGGCCGAACTGCTCATCAAGCTCCGCGCCGCCGGACGGTCCGTCGTCGAGGTCGGCGTCCCGCACTACCCACGCACGGCCGGTTCGCCGACCGGGGCGAGGCCATCGGTGGTGTTCCGGGCGGTCAAGGACTTCTGGCTCCTGCGGCTCAGGATGTGGTCGAACCGAGGCCGCGCGCTGCGGCGGGGCGCCCCGATCCTGCGCGATCACGCCCCGTGATCCGTGGCGTGCCACGGGACCCTTAGCTGTCGCGCGGACCCTCTGTCTCGCCGGGCTCCACGTCCAGCGAGTTCACGAAGTCGCGGAAGACGTCCAGGCGCGGGTCCACGATCTGCTCGCCGGTCGATTCGAGCGCCGCCCCCGGTTCGCCTTCCTCGCCCAGACCGCCGTCGGCACCAAGGCCAGCCTGGTCGAGCACGTCCTCGGCGGCGAACACGGGCACACTGACGCGAACCGCGAGTGCGAGCGCATCCGAGGGACGCGAGTCGACCTCGACGATCCGCCCGCCGAGCTCAACGTAGATCCGGGCGTGGTACGTCTCCTCGGCGAGGTCCGAGATCACCACCCGCTCCACGTTCGCCCCGAGCTGCTCGAGCGTGGTCGCGAACAGGTCGTGGGTCAGCGGCCGCTCCGGCGTGAGTCCCTGCAGCCGCATCGCGATCGAGCTTGCCTCCCACGGGCCG
The DNA here is from genome assembly GCA_035764655.1 of Candidatus Limnocylindrales bacterium. Classification (GTDB taxonomy): domain Bacteria; phylum Chloroflexota; class Limnocylindria; order Limnocylindrales; family CSP1-4; genus DASTYU01. Next base: position 6,050 of record DASTYU010000009.1, on the reverse strand, counting down.
ATCCAGATGGGCAGGTAGCGCTCCCGCTCCTTCTCCTTGAGGATCACGACGTGGCGGTTGGACAGCATGTGGACGCGAACGCTCTCGACGACCATCTCGATGAGTCCGTCCGCGGCCATGGCGGAATTATCCCACGCGGCCCCGCGGCGCCGGGGTGCGCCCGCCAACCCGCAGCAACCAGCCCACGGCCGCGCCGGCCACGAACCCGCCGATATGGGCGAAGAACGCAATGCCTGCACCGGTCTCCATGCCGAGCGAGCCGATCCCGTCGAGCAGCTGCAGGAAGAACCAGAAGCCCAGGACGACGATCGCCGGCACGTTGATGAGCTGGTAGAAGAAGCCCAGGAACACGAGCGTCGTGATCCGCGCGCCGGGGAACAGCACGAGATACGCCCCGAGCGTCGCTGCGATCGCGCCCGACGCGCCGATCAGCGGCACGGTCGAATCCGGGTCGACGGCCACCTGTGCAAGCGCGGCGATCACTCCGCCGGCCAGGTAGAACAGCAGGAACGCGATCCGCCCGAGGCGATCCTCGATGTTGTTCCCGAAGATCCACAGGTAGAGCATGTTGCCCACCAGGTGCAGCCAGCCGCCGTGCAGGAACTGGCTCGTCACCAGCGTGGCCGTCTCCTGCGACACGACCTGGCCCGAGCCCCACGCGGCGAGAAGCTCGGAGGGCACCACGCCCCACTCGGTCACGAACGCGTTCAGCGAGGCCTCGGACGTCGCCTGGAGCCCGAGCTCCCAGGCGAACACGACGAAGCACGCGACGATCAGCCCGAGGGTGACGACGGGGGTGCGCCGCGTCGGGTTGGCGTCGCGGAGCGGGATCATGCTCGCCGCGCCCCCGTCAGGGCGCGGCGGACGGAGCTGCGGAGGGAGCGCCCGACGGCCCGGGCGAGGCGGTCGGTCCCTTGGAGATTTGCTCGAGCGTCGCCTGATGCACCGCGTCGCCGGAGATCCAGACGATCATCGGCGGGGCCTCGGGGTCGTCACCAGAGGGCGCGACGTAGAACCCGCGCATGTCCTCCCAGCCGTCGGCCCCACCGGCGAGGCGGTACTGGGCGACGTAGTGGCCGTCGGCCTTGTCCACGGCGATCAGCCGGGCGTTCCGACGGTCGAAGCCGTAGACGACACCGTTGCGCCGTTCGCCGGCGCCGGCCATCAGCGTGTAGTTCGGCGCCGACCGGAGAAGCGTGTCGCGTGGCGCGGCCCCCTCCCAGCCGTCGTTCTTGCCCGACACGAAGCGCGTGATCGCGCCGTTCTCGAGCGTGAACAGGTCACCGTCAATGTGCAGGGCCGACATGGTGTTGGTGGCCCGCGTCGTCGACAACCATTGCGTCGGTGCGCCCGGGAAGCCGCTGCCGTCGCGCGCCGGCGAGTACGCCAGGATCTGCTCCTCGGACGGGTCGACCACGTACAAGTTGTAGAGGCCTTCGCTCGCGATCCGCTCGAACGTACCGAGGGCCATGATGTCGTCGCCCCACGAGCTGGCGCCGTTGACGCGGATCTCGGTCACCGTCCCCTTGCCGCTCTTGTTCGCGGCTCGCCAGCGCCAAAGCTGATTCTTCGAGTCGAGGACGAGCAGATCGCGCAGCCCCACGGCGATCAGCCTCGGCGTCTCCACGGTGCCGCCGCGCGCCTTCTGGCCCGCTTTTACGGCGGCCGTCGCCTTCTTGTCCTTGAAGTCGACCCGCCAGACGGTCTTCGTCGATGCGTCGAGCACGAACGTCGCACCATCCGGGCCGCGCACGACCGCTTTCAGGTCGGTCGGCGGCTTGTCCTCCTTGGGCTCGAAGGTGTACACCGGACGCGAGCCCACCGTAACAACCCCGTACAGGCGGTCCAGGTTGGCGACCGTCCGAAGGCGGAGCGGTTCGAGCGTCGTCGAACGGATGCCGTTGCGGCTCGCCACCGACAGCTGCTCGTAGGCCTCGGTGAGCAACTCCTCGGCGCGTCCCGGCTCGGCCTCGATCAGGTCCACCCCGGGACCGGTGACCTCGTCAAGGTTCGCCCGGATGACTTCGAGCGCGTGCTGGCCCGTGTCGATCGAGCTGATCGCCTGCGTCCCGGTACCGCCGGGCGCGAATGCCCACACGCCGAGCCCGAGACCCGCGAACACCACCAGGAAGGCGAGCAGGGCCACGGCGGCCCGGCGCTGCGTCTCTCGACGCGACGCAAGCGGTGTCACCCGGCGATACGCCGGCCGCCGGCGGGGCAGGAGGTCCTGTGCCCGGACCACGACTCGCTCCAGCGCGCCGCCGGCCGCCGTCTTGGCATTGGCCGAGGCGGCCCGCACCGCGTTGTTGGCTGCCTGGACGTTATCGGCGAGCGGGATCGGCGAGCGGTCGGGCGCGCCGGCAAGTGGCTCGGCGGGACGGACCGGGACCAGGGTGCGCTGGTGTGCCGTGGCGCTGACCTCGGTCGCCTCGAACGCGATCGCGCCGTCGCTGCCCGACCCGTCGGCCGCCACGAAACGGTGGTGGAGGTGCTCCATCGCCGACTGCGGATGGAGCGTCAGCATCGCGTCCTTGAGCTCCTCCGGACCGAGCTTGGCCACGACGTTCGGGCTGACGAGCACCAGCGAGTCACCGACCGAGATCTCGCCGCGCCACACGTCCGGTTCGATCTCCCCTGACGGAAGACCGCGCTCGCGGTGCGGGTCGGGCAAGGTCGACAGGCGCGCCTGGCGGATCAGGTAGGCCTCGGCCGGGCCTACGGTCGCGACATACATCTCGTTGCCGCGGACCACCGCCACGCCGACGCCGATCGGCCCGTTGCCGCCCTGGCTCCTGAGCCCCAGCCGGTCGGCCTGGTGGACGAGGCGCTTGTTGGCCGTCGCGATGGCCTTCTGGATACAGACGCGGATCCCGGCCGACTCGTCGTAGTAGTACTCGTTGCGGATCGTCTCGGCCGTGAGCCGTGTCGCCTCGAGCGCATGGCGCGAGCTGACCTGCGCCGTGACCAGCAGGTACAGGTGGCCCTTGGAGCGCGCGACGGAGCCGACGGACGGCTCGACGACCACGACCGTGTCCGGCGAGTCGGGGAGGCGATCGTGCTCGGCAACGACGCCGAGCTTCATGTGCAGGCGGACGGCCATGGGCCTCTCGTTGACGGCTTACCCGGGACGGGACGGCCAATGGTGGACGGTCGATGCTGATCCCGGTTCGATCAGCAACGCTCGTTCCGAGATGGCTGGCAGGCGACGGGCATTATAGCCGGGGCGTGTCACGACGGACTCGGACCCGAAGGTCACGGACGCCCACGCCGCCGGGCGCTGCGCTGAACGCCGACAGCAACTCCGGCGCCCGCAGGCGCAGCTCCTGTGCGACGATCGGAGCGTCCGCCTCGACGTCGAGCGCGTATCCCTCGAGCTGGATCACGCGGCATGCGCCGGCGGCCGCGGGCACGCGTTCGGCGACGATCGCCTCGAACGTGGCGATCGCGCGCGACAGGCGAAGCTCGTCCTCGAGCCCGAGGGCGCGAGCCGTGGCCGGCATCAGCTCGCCGATCCGGGTCATCGGACGGCGGCGACTGGTCATCCTCTGACTCCCGCTCCGCCAACCAGCCTGGCTCCCGCGGCGTCCGCCCGGACCTCCCAGTGGTGGGCGATTGCGCGCAGGGCGGGGTCGAGGTCGTCGAGCGTGGTCGTCGTGACGAAGGCCTGCGGGAGTGCCGCAATCCGGCGGACGAGGTGGGACCGTCGCTCCGGATCGAGCTCGGAGAACACGTCGTCGAGCAGGAGCAGGGGCGGACGGCCGTCGAACGCCGTCAGCAAGTCGAGCTCGGCGAGCTTGAAGGCGAGGATGGCCGTGCGCTGCTGCCCCCGCGACGCGAACGCGGCCAGATCGCGGCCGGCCAGCTCGAACACGATGTCGTCCCGATGCGGGCCGACGAGCGTCGAGCCGTTCCAGATCTCCTTCTCGGCGGTCTCGACCAGACGACGTGCCAGCGCCTCCCGCGGTGTTTCACCCGGGAGTGCCGGTGCATTCGTCACCGCGCGGACCGTCAGTGCCGCCTCGGCGCCTTCCTCCGGAGCGATCTCGGCATGGGCGGCTGCCAGCGGCGAGGCGAGCTCGTCCAGCAGACGCAGGCGCTCCGCCACGATTTGTCCACCTGCGTCGAGGAACGCGCCGTCCCAGAAGCGCAGCTCGTCCCGCGAGGCGGACTCCTCACGGATCGCCCGCAGGAGGCCGTTGCGCTGCTGGAGAACCCGCCCGTAGGTCGCAAGCGCATCCGCGTAGATCGCGGAGCGGCTGGCGGCGAGCTGGTCGATGGCGGCGCGGCGCAGTCCCGGGGCCCCGGCGATGAGCAGCATCTCTTCGGGCGCGAAGACGACAACCCGCAGCAGCGACGCCAGGGTCGATGCCCGGCGGCCGACGCCATTCACACGGATGCGCTTTCGGCCGCCGGATCCACTGGCCCCGGTGCGCACGACACCCACCTCGACGACCTCGTGGCCGATCGTGCCCTCCACGCGGGCGACGTCGGTCGCCCAGCGGATCAGCTCGCCGTCCGAGGTCGTGCGGTGCGAGCGTCCCCAGGCGAGCAGCACGATCGCCTCGAGGAGGCTGGTCTTGCCCGCCGCGTTGGGGCCCCAGACGAGCTGCGGTCCGGGCTCGAAGGCAGCTTCGAGCTCCCGGTACCCCCGGAAATCGGCGAGGGCGAGGCGATCGAGCTGAGCGATGGCCGGGCCGCCTCTAGGACGTTGTGCGGACGGGCATCACCACGTGCACGTACTGGTCGTCGCCCACCGGCTTGAACACGCCCGGCGACAGCGGCCCGTTCAGCTCGAGCGCGAACTGATCCGCATCGACGTTGGTCAGGACGTCCGCCAGGTAGCGCGCGTTGAAGGCGATCGTCGTTCCATCGCCCTCCACGGCCGCCTCGACGGCGCCGACGTGATCGCCCACTTCGGCGTTCGCGCTCACGGTCACGCCCGGATCGCCGTTGCCGCCGATCTGCAGCTTCACGATGTTGGCCGACTCGTGAGCGATGAGGGCCGCCGGACGGACCGCCCGCAGGAGCTCCTCCCGGTCGAGCACGGCGCGCGTGTTGTGGCTTTGCGGGAGGACCTGCTGATAGTTCGGGAACTGGCCGTCGATCAGCCGGCTCACCAGATCGACGCCCTCGAGGTGGAACAGCACCTGGTTGCGGGCACCCGCGAGGACGACCTCGACCGGGTCGTCCACGTCGGCGAGCACGCGCATCAGCTCGTTGAGCGCCCGGGCCGGGATGACCACGCTCGTCTCGGGCACGGCGTCGAGCACCGGGATCGTGCGCACGGCGATCCGATAGTTGTCAGCCGCGGCGAGCGTGAGCTGGTCGCCCTCGAACCGTGCCAGCACGCCGGTCAGGATGGGCCGTGCCTCGTCGCTGGCGGCGGCAAACGTCACCTCGGCCAGGGCCCGCCGCAGCACGTTCTGCGCGATCCGCGTCGTGGGCCGCTCGCCGGCTGCCTGAATTGCCGGGAACTCGTCCGCGTCGATGCCCTTGATGTTGGTCTCGAACCGTCCCGACTTCAGGTGCAGCGTGTCCCCGGGCTGGAGCTCGAGATCAACCCGGTCGCCGGCGGGCAGGGAGGAGACCAGGTCCGTGAGCAGCCGGGCGGGCACGGTGGTCGCGCCATCAGACTCGATCTTGCCGGGCACCCAGTAGGTGATCCCGATCTCGAGATTCGTTGCCGTGAGCTTGAGCCCGGCATCCTCGGTCTTGAGCAGGACGTTGGCCAGGACGGGCAGGGTGCTCCGGCTGCTGACGGCCCGGCTGACGACGGACAGGCCGCGAGCGAGGTTCTCCTGCATCACAGACAACTTCACGTGGGCGACTCCAACTCAGGCGACGGACCCCTCCGCTGGCCCGGCGGCGCTCCCGCTGCGCTACCCGCAGCCCGTGGCCGGAGGACGTTCTCTCGTGGGTGCATATCTTCTCTCTTTCTTCTTACCCCGTCATCACCGTCATCATGGTGTGGGCCGCGTGGACAGCGAGCGTGAGCCGTGCGGAAGCGGGCGGTTGATGAGCGGGCCGGACCCGTGGATGGACACCGTCGG
>DASTYU010000008.1:0-24885 GCA_035764655.1 Candidatus Limnocylindrales bacterium | reverse complement strand
CCCGACCAGTCGGCGAATACCATCCTCGTCATCGGCAAATCGGACCCGCCACGCTACGCCGCGTGTGTCGTCCTCGCGACCACGCGCCTCGACGTCAACCGGGCGGTTCGCGACAAGCTCGGCACGCGCAAGGCGTCGTTCGCGCCGCCCGAAATCACCCGCGACATCACCGGCCACGAGATCGGCGGGGTGACCGTGTTCGGACTGCCGGACGGGATGCCGATCTGGGTGGACGCACGGGTCATGCAGCGCGAGCGGATCGTGCTCGGCGGCGGCAGCCGCAGCTGGAAGGTGATCGGGCCGCCGACGATTCTCGAGCGACTCCCGAACGTCGAGGTTGTCGAAGACCTGGCAAAGATGCCCGAAGCCGCCGCGTGACGCTGGAGATCCCGCTCGAAGTCGCGCGCCGGTTCATCCTCGGCAAGCAGGGTCTGTGGCCGGGCCGCCGTTGGCGCGGCCTCGAAGGCACCGAAGCGGCGATGCGGGCGATCGAGCAACTCCAGCTCGACCCGCTGGTGCTCCTGGCCCGCGCCCACGACCTGATCCTCCACGCTCGTGTGCTCGACTACCACCAGGACGACTGGGCGAACCTCACCTACGAACAACGCAGGTTCTTCGACTGGGGCGGCTGGCTGGCGGTCCGGCCGATGGACGAGCTGCCGCACTGGCGCGTGCTCATGCGCCGCGAGCTCGACCAGCCGAACTGGATCGCGTTCCAGGCGCAGCACGGACCGGCGATCGCGGAGATGCGCGCAGTGCTCGCCGAACGAGGGACGGTCAGCAACCGCGAGTTCGCGGCGGGGACGCGGGTGCGCGTGGACAACTACCGAGGTCGCAAGGACAGCGCGCTCGCGCTGCACTTCCTGTGGCGGATCGGCGACGCGATGATCCACCACCGCGACGGCTTCGAGCGGGTCTACGCGCTCACCGAGTCGATCGCGCCGCTCGAGCTCGTCTACGAGACGGATCCCGAGGTCGCGGACGATTACCTCATGCGGAAGCTGGTCGGCGCTGACGGTCTCGCCCCGATGCGAACGGTCGGCAACTTCATGCGTCGGAAGGTCAGCCCGGCGGAGCTCGCCGCGTGGCGTCAGTCGAAGCTCGACGCCGGGGAGCTCATCGACGTCCGCGTCGAGGGCTGGCGCACCGCGCAGGTCGCACTGGCCATCGACGAGCCGCTGATCCGGGAGCTGCTCGACGGCCGGACGCCGGCAGCGTGGGCGCCGCTCGACACGACGACGGACGAGGAGGTGACGCTCCTTGCCCCGCTCGATCCGGTCAGCGCCCGCGGGCGTTCGAAGCAGCTGTTCGGCTTCGAGTATGTCTGGGAGATCTACAAGCCGGTGGAACAGCGGCGGTTCGGCCCGTACACGTTGCCGATCCTCTGGGGCGATCGACTGGTTGGGCGCTTCGACGCGCGGATGGACCGGTCCACGAGCACCCTCGTGATCAACGGCCTATGGTTGGAGGACGCTGGCCTTGCCCGCGACGACGCGTTCGCGCACGCCTGGTCGGGAGGCTTGCGGCGGCTGGCAACCTTCCTCGCGGCCCGACAGATCGACGCGAACGCCGTATCGGACCGGAAGCTTCGATCGGCGACCAAGGTAGCGGCCAGATCCGAGCCCTCGTGAATGAAGGTCTGAACGTCGTGCTCGAATGGGGCCTTTCGCGCCCGACTTACCGGCCAAACCCGCGCCCGCACGTATCGGTGGCAGAGAAGCCGGGCGCTTGAAACGCGGTGGTTCTGCCTTTCAGTCCCCGGGCGAATAGTTGGGACCTACCGTGACGAGGTAGTAGCCAACCATCAGCCCGAGTAGTCAACGTCAGGATCTGAGGTCGAGCGAGGCTCGGATCCGCCGATTCGAATGGGCAACCAGCATCCCGGCTGATATTTGGCCGGTAACGAGGCCCAACTTCCTGGCTTGACTACGTGGGCTGATAGCTGACCCATAGGCAGCCTCGCCGCCCCGAATCCGCCAGCTCCCGTAGCATTCCGGCTCGTGACCGAACGACCGTCAAGCGGTCCCGTCCAGTACAAGGGCGAGGACCTCGACGCCGAGCGAGGCCCGGGGCTCGGCTGCTTCCGCTTCCAGGTGGCGCTGCTGGTCTTCCTGGTCGTGCTCACGCCGCTGAGCGTGGCCTGGCACTGGCCCGAGTGGCTCAGTGCCGTGCTCCTGTTCGCGGTCATCGTGCTCCTGCTCTTTGCGGGCCAGACGATCATCTTCCTGCTGCGCCTCGTGGCCGCCGATCGGCGTGGCCGCCGCCGACCGCTGGCAAGCGAAACAAAGACCGTCGGGGAGCTCGAGGACCAGGACACGACCGACGCCACCCAGCACACCGCCGAGCCCGAAGACCCCGTGCGACAATAGGCGCCGCTTCCCGCCGTCCGGCGCCTGCCCTGGAGGATCCAATCGCCCCGTGCCCGTCCTTGCGACCTACTTCTCGGTCCGCCGCGGTCGCGACCCGTTCTTCAAGTTCTTCATGCGCACCCTCTTCCCGAGGCAGGTGAAGGAGTATGAGGAGCGCTTCGGCATCCGCTTCCTGGGCTGGTACAACGTGGCCCATGGCTGGGACTTCGACAACGTGATCCTGCTCGACCTGCCCGACTACGCCACACTCGACAAGCTCGAGGCCGACGAGGCGACCCGCGCACTGGGTCACCGGGCCGGCGAGTGGATCTTCGAACGGCATCATTCGATGTTCCTGCGCGAGCGCATGGGACCCGACCTCGAGTACCACCCCTAGATGGGCTATCGACGAGACGTCCGCGACCCGCGCGAGCAAGGCGACGAACCGAACGGGAGGCGCACCATGGAAACTGGCCGCAACGACCTGCTCGGGGAGCTCGCCCGCGACGCCGAGCTCGAACGATCGGACTTCATCGTCCAGGCGACCGAGCAGCTGCGCCGGTTCCTGGAGGCCAATCGCAGCCGGATCTCGACCCTCGGCGGGCTGACGCTGATCGATGAGGATCCGGATTACCTGTCGATCGCGCCGGACATGACGTTCCGCAGCCGCAGCCGGTACCTCGACGAGGCTACGGGTGAGTGGGTCAGTGACACGGAGGTGCTCGAATCGGCCGCCGAGGTCGTCGAGCTGTACAACCTGGCCGACGTGTTCGCATCGTTCGCCGAGGCCGCTCGCGAGGCGGCCGGCAAGGTCGAGCCGACCGCCGCCGAGGAGCTGTTCGAGGTCGCCGGGATCAGCGTCGACGAGACCGGACCGGTCGGAGAGGATCCGTATGCCGCCGCGGCCGACGACTGGGCCGCCGCGCAACCGACCGATCTGGAAGCCGATGACGAGGAAACTGCCGCCCGCCGGCTGTACGACCTCGCGCTCGATTTCCAGGGGCGCAGCCAGCACAGCGAGGCGCGTCTCATCGAGCAGTTCGAAACGGCTGCCGAGCGGCTGACCGGCAAGGTCGGCGATCTGATCGTGGTCGACGACGAGGACGAGCGGCTCGTGCTCGAGTCGAACGGCAACTTCCGGGCCGAAGTGATCCCCGAGGACGCCGACGGGGAGTGGCGGACGCTGTCGAGAGCCGAGGAGATCGTCGAGTTCTACGACCCGACCGACATCTTCGGCGACCTCGCCGACGCGCTGGCAGATGCGTTCCCCGCGGTGGCGCCCGAGGAGCAGCTGCTGGCAGGCGACGAGGAGGGTTCGGACGAGGAGGGCGCGGACGAGGAGGGCGCGGACGACGAGGTCGAGGCGACCGAAGCCGTCGCCGAATCGGACGACGGCAACGAGGACCCGGCCGAGGGCCGCCCCAGCGCGTGACGATGCGCCTGGCTGCCGCGGAGCTCGTCGAGAGCCGCGAGATCCTGCCGGGCCAGTGGATCCAGGCGTTCCACGCGCCGGAGCTCGCCAACGGGTCGCGGGCCGGCCAGTTCGTGCACGTCCGGCCGGGCGACTGGTCGGGACTGGTGCTGCGCCGGCCCTTCTCGATCAACACCGCGGACGCGGTGACCGGGATCATCACCATCCACTTCCGCGTCATCGGCCGAGGCACGGACTGGTTCACGCGTCTTCGCCCCGGCGACCGGATCGACATGCTCGGGCCGCTCGGACGGCCGTTCGAGGTGGACCCGCGCAGCCGGCATCTGCTGCTGGTGGCAGGTGGCCTGGGCATGGCCGGCGTGCGGATGCTGGCCGACGAGGCGATCCGTGACGGGCGGCAGGTGACGCTCCTGTTCGGCGCCGCCTCGGCGCGCGAGGTGTACCCATCGACGCTCCTCCCCGACGAGGTCGAATACGTCGTGGCCACTGACGACGGGTCTCTCGGCCACCACGGGTTCGTCACCGACCTCGTGCCCGAGTACGAGGCGTGGGCGGACCAGGCGTTCGCCTGCGGCCCATGGCCGATGTTGGCGGCGCTGGCGCGCCTCGCCGAAGGTCGCCGCGGGCGGCTGGGCGTGGCGACGCTCGGCCGAAAGCGTGGCGGGGGGCGCAGCGACCCCGTCGGTTCGCCGGCCGCACGACGCAAGGCCTTCCTGCAGGTCTCGATGGAGCAGAACATGGGCTGTGCCGTCGGCGCGTGCCTCGGCTGCGTGGTGATGACGACCAGCGGGACGCCGCAGCGCGTCTGCCGGGAGGGACCTGTCTTTGCCTCGAACGAGCTCGCCTGGGAGGCTGGCTGGTGAGCCAGCCAACTGGGCGAAACCGCAACGGCGATCAAGCGCGACGCGAGGGCGGCTGGCCACCATCAGGTCATGAGCGCTGCGACTGACACGTTCGTCGCCTTCGTGGACGTCCTGACGGACGCGCTCGACGACCACGAAACGACCGGTGATGCCCTCGCGGCCCGCCTGTGCCTGTCGCGCTTCCACTTCGACCGGGTGATCGCATCCGTCGCCGGTGAACCGCCGGCTACATTCCGGCGGCGGATCATGCTCGAACGAGCCGCGTATCGACTGGTGACCACGGACCGGACCGTCCTCGACGTGGCAGTCGAGGCCGGCTACGGCTCACACGAGGCCTTCACGCGCGCGTTCGCGCGTGCCTATGGCACGCGCCCGACGCAGTGGCGGCGCCGGCCGACGCAGACGCAGATCGCAGCGCCCAGCGACGTGCATTTCTCACCGCCCGGAGGTCTACGTCTCCCTGCGCGGTCGAAGGAGGCTCCGATGAACCTGCTCGTGAAGATAGTCGAGCACCACGTCTGGTTGACGGGCGAGATGGTCGAACGCGCGGCACGCCTGCCGGACGACGTGCTCGACAAGCCGATCATGCTCTCCGTCGAGGGCGTGGACGACGACCCGACGCTGCGCAAGCTGCTTTCGCGGTTGGTCGGTCAGCTTGCGATGTGGAACGCCGTGCTCGCGATGCGCGACTACGATTGGTCCGTGGAGCAGCTCGAGACGGTCGACTCGATGCGGCGCCGCCTTGCCCTGGAAGGCCCGACCTTCCTCCGGCACGTGCGCACGGTGTCCGAGGACGGGCGGCTCGACGAGACGTTCGTCGACGCGCTCTGCCAGCCCGCCGAGGTGTTCACGCATGGCGGGATGATCGCCCACGTGCTGACGTTCGCGGCCCACCGCCGGACCCTCGTCTGCGGCGCCCTGATCGATGCCGGGATCGACGACCTGGGCGCGGGCGATCCCCGGCTGTGGGTCGCCGAAGCCGCGTGACGATCGCCCGATGAAGGCCAAACGGCGCGTGGTGACCGGGTCAGGCCGACCGTCGAACGGCCGACGTACTCCCACCGCGCGCCGGGCCCGCCCTGCGATCATGCCCGTGGCCGCGACCCGGGCCGCCCCAACGCCGGCGACGCGGTCCCAACCGGTGGCGCCGCCGGACGTGGACCTGTCGGTCGACCTGGGACGCGGTCTCATTCTGCCGAATCCCATCCTCGTCGCATCCGGGACCTTCGGCTATGGCGTCGAATACGGCGACGTCGTGGACGTGGATCGACTCGGGGCGATCTGCTGCAAGGGCACGACGCTCAAGCCACGGATCGGCAATCCGACGCCCCGCGTCACCGAGACGCCGGGCGGCATGCTCAACTCGATCGGGCTCCAGAACCCCGGGGTCGACGCGGTCGTCGAGAAGTACGCGGAGACCTGGACGGGCTGGAAGGTGCCCGTGCTCGTCAACGTGGCGGGCGAGTCCGTGTCCGACTACGTGGAGGTCGCGAGGCGACTGGACGGCGTGCCGGGTGTGGCCGGGATCGAGCTCAACATCAGCTGCCCGAACGTCGGCCGCGGCGGGCTCCAGTTCGCGATCGACGCGTCGGCGGCCGGGGAGGTCACGGCCGCCGTGCGCCGCGCCACGGACCTGCCGCTCCTCGTCAAGCTCTCGCCGAACGTCGCCGACGTCCGCCCGATCGCGAAGGCGATCCAGGAGGCAGGCGCCGACGCGCTCAGCGCGATCAACACGCTGTCGGGGATTGCCGTCTCGCCGTCCCGGGAGCGGCCGCTCCTGGGCAACGTCTTCGGGGGCTTGTCGGGGCCGGCCATCAAACCGGTCGCGCTGCGGATCGTGTACGAAGTGGCCCAGGCGGTGAAGATCCCGATCGTCGCCATCGGCGGCGTAACGGAGCTGGCGGACGTCCTGGACTACCTGGCCGTCGGCGCGGTCGCCGTCCAGGTCGGGACGGCGATCTTCGCGGACCCGACGCTGCCAATCCGCCTCGTTGATCAGCTCGCCGAGGAATGCGGCCGGCGCGGCCTCGATTCGTACGGCCCGCTCATCGGCACGGCCCTCCCGCGCAAGCAGGCCCCATCGTCAGCCAAGGGCGCCGAATACCGCCCGTAACCCGCCGCCCTGATCGCCAGATGAATGTATCGACCGAGGACGGGCAAATCCGCGTCAGCTTCATGCACGCTCCGAATGAACCGACCCAAGAAGCGGCGGTCAGCGTGCAGCTGATCCGCCCGATGAATAGATCGGGCGCCAAAGTGAGGCCGAAGCGCTGATACATCCGCTGCCGGAATAAGCCCCAGCCAAGGGCCGCCCGTCATTCTTCGACGATGGCAACAAAGCAACGTCCGGCCGCGATGGGCGCCGCACGCGGCCGGAGGATCCTCGGGGACCTCGTCGCTGAGTCGCGGACTGCACGCCTGGACCGCGGACTGAGCCTGAGAGACGTCGGAAGGGCGGTAGGAATCTCACAACCCAGCATGACGCGCTTCGAGCACAGGCTCATTGAGGATGTGGGAATCATCCGGATGGCGCAGATCCTGTCAGTCGTGGGCCTGGAGCTATCCGCCCGCGCGTATCCCGGCGGGCAGCCGCTGCGTGACGCGGGCCACGCCCGCCTGCTGTCCCGATTTCGGGCTCATCTGCACCCATCGCTCGTCTGGGCGACCGAGGTGCCACTGCCGGCGGCAGGCGACCTCAGAGCATGGGATGGCATGGTCCGCGGCCCAACCTGGCGGTACGGAACCGAAGCCGAAATCCACCCGACCGATGCGCAGGCAGTTGCCCGGCGCACCGACTTAAAGCAGCGGGACGGCCAGGTCGACGGCGTCCTGCTCGTTTTCCCCGACACGCGCCACATTCGCCTGTTCCTCGCAGCTGTTATGGATGTGTTCATGCCATCGTTCCCGATTCCGGGCGGCCGAGCACTGGAACTGTTAGCCGCCGGGATCGACCCAGGCGGGAATTCCGTGATCGTCCTCTAGACTTTCGGGTGTGACCACCGTTCGACCTGCGATCGACGAGGCAGCCCGGCGTGCCATCGCCCTGCGGACCGAACGCATCTTCCGCGAGGCCGGCGCGTTCCGCGAGGGCCACTTCCAGCTGAAGAGCGGCCGCCACGGGGACGCGTACGTCGAGAAGTTCCAGGTCCTCCAGGACCCTGCCGCGACCAGCGAGTTGTGCGCCCTGTGGGCGGCCCGCGTGAGAAGCCGCGAAGGTGACCCGATCGTCGACGTTGTCGCCGGCCCGACGACCGGCGGCATCATCCTCGCCTTCGAGACCGCCCGGCAGCTCGGCCTTCGCTCGATCTTCGCCGAGGAGGTGCGCGACGCGGACGGCACGACACACCGCGCCTTCCGGCGCGGGTTCCGCATCGAACCGGGCGATCGCGTGCTGCTCGTCGACGACATTCTCACGACCGGCGGCTCGCTCCTGGCCATGATCCCGGCCGTCGAGGCGCAGGGCGGCGAGATCGTCGAGTGCGACGTCCTGGTCGACCGCAGCGGCGGACGGGCGGCGCTCGAATCGCCCGCGACGGGCCGGTCGTACGCGCTTCGCTCGCTCTGGCAGCTCGACCTGCCGACATATGAGCCCGGCCCGAAGACCTGCCCGCGCTGCGCCGACGGGACGCCCTTGCTCGCCCCGGGCAGCACCGGAACCGGGACCGGCCCGACCGGCCCGAGCTAGACGGCGGCGTGGATCGCAGCACGTTCCGGCTGTTCGTCGCGGTGCTGGCCGTCGTTGCCGTCGCCGTTGCCCTCGCCGCCACCATCTTCGGCGGCACCGCCCGGGATCCCGAGGCACCGCAGGGCGACCAGGCCGTCGGCATCGTGTCGTCGATCGATTCGGAGGGGCTCACCGCGGTCCGCAGCTTCAGCTTGCGAAACCAGGACGGGACTGAGCACGTCTACCTGATCGGCCGGCTCGAGAACGGCGACGAGTTTCCGCCGGGCCACCTCGCCGAGCACCAGGCCCTGGCAACCCCGATCCGCGTCTGGTACCGAACGGAGGACGGCGAGCGCGTCGCCTTTCGGCTCGAGGACGCCGAGTAGCCCGGGCGCTCAGCTCCCGGCTTCGACCTCGGCCAGCGCCTGCTCCAGCTCCGGCTGGCCGACCACGCCCTCGAAGGACCCGCGCACGATGCCGTCGCGGTCCACGACGAAGACCCACGGCTCCGACAGCAGGCCCCACTCGTCGGTTGCAGGGGCGGCTTGGAGCTGGCCGTTCGCGTCGAGCACCGGCTGCAGCTGGCCATCCTGCTCCTCGAGCTGGTACGGCTCGACGTTGATGAACGTCACATCGGGGTGCGCCTCGGCGATCGGCTTGATCGAATCGAGCGTCGGCCCGCACTGCTGGCTCGTGCAGAATTTCGGCGTCGCGAACACGAGCACGAACGGCTGGTTCGCAGCGAGTGCGTCGGCCACCGACGTCTCGTAGAAGGCGGGGACCGGGTTCTCGTCCGTCGACAGCCGGGCCAGGTCGCCGTCGACATCGGCGGCCGTCGGGGTGTCGGAGGCGGGGGCCTGCTGGCCGATCTGGACCGTCGGCGTCGAGTCGGCCACCTCGAACGTCATGCGGATCGTCTCACTCTCCGCCTGCGGCGCCGCGGTGGTGATCTCGGCACCCCAGATGCCCGCCTCGGGCAGCTCGGCGTTGACGACGTACATGCCCCGCTCGTCGGGGATCGCCCAGACGAATTCGGCGTCCTGTGCTGCGACCGCCGGCTGCTCCGCGTCCTGCGCGAGGTTGTAGAACGCGACGGACGCCGTCCGATCCGGCGACGAGACCACGCGCTGCTGGTCGTCGAGGAACAGGAACACGATCCGCGCTTCCCCGCAGACGATGCGGTTCGTCACGATCAGCGGCACCACGGACGGCGCCTGGGAGGCCGGGTCCCAGGCGTCGGGCAGCGATGCGGGCGGGTCCGTTCGCGAGCACAGCGCCTCTGGGCTGCCCGAACTCACCGGTCCGCCTGACGCCGGCGGATTTGGAGTAGACGTGGGGCTGCCGCTGCAGGCAACGAGAACCAGGGTAAGCGCGGCAACCGCCGCGACGCGGGAATCACGGATCACCCGGACAGCCTAGCGCCGGATGGCCGGACCTGCCGGTAAGCACCATCGCGCTAGAATGTCGGGCGCATCCATCTCGTTCGACGGCCGTCACCCCCGGGCCGTCCAGGAGCTCGCTTGACCCGTTTCCAAAAGCTCGCCGCGGCGACCGTCGTCACGACGCTCTTGCTCGTCACGGTTGGCGTCATCGTGCGTGCCACCGACTCCGGTCTGGGCTGCCCGGACTGGCCGTTCTGCTATGGCCAGCTGCTGCCGCCGCTCGACGACCCGAAGGCGTGGATCGAATGGATCCACCGCGGGATCGCGGTCGTGATCGGATTCGAGATCCTCGGGCTGGCGCTGCTCTCGCTGATCGACCACCGCGACCGGCGGTCCCTCGTGATCGCGTCGTTCGGGGCGGTGGCTCTCGTCGGCTTCCAGGCCTGGCTCGGCCGTGAAACCGTCCGCCTCGGCAACAGCGGTGAGTCCGTCACCGCGCACCTGGCCGCGGCGATGCTCCTGCTCGGCCTGCTCGTATTCATCCTCGTCCGTGCCGGGTATCCGGCACGGCTCCCGAGTCGCGGCGGCAGCCAGCGGTTCACGCTGCTCGCCTCGTTCGCGGCCGCGTCGACATTCGCCCTCTTGCTCTTCGGCTCGCAGGTCACAGCCGGCGGCGTCAACGCCGCGCTCGTCTTCGGCGACTGGCCGCTCATGGACGGGACGCTGATCCCGTCGCTGACCGAGCTCACGAGCGCGCACGTCCTGCACCGCTGGGTGGCGATCGTCGTCGGCGTGATCGTGGCGGCCACGGCGCTCGTCGCGTGGCGGACGCAGCGCGCTCGCCCGACTCTCGTACGGCTTGCCGTGGCGGCCGGGATCCTCTACCCGGTCCAGGCCCTGATCGGCGGCCTCCAGGTCATGACCAGGCTCGCTCCGTGGACACAGACCCTCCACGTCGCCTTCGGCGCCGCGATCTGGGGTTTGCTCGCCGCGCTGGCGATTGCCAGCTACTACACGGCACGCAGCGAAGCGACGGCGCCGTGGGGCGGCGGCGTTGGCGCGCGCGACGGCGAGCCGCGTTCGCTGGGCGACTCGGTCCGCGCGTACATCGCCCTGACGAAGCCGCGCATCATCGAGCTGCTGCTGGTGACGACCGTTCCGGCAATGGTCCTCGCGACCCGCGAGGTGCCGGGCATCGACTGGACGAACTGGGGTTGGCTCGTCGCATGGACGTTGATCGGCGGCACGCTCGCCGCGGGCTCGGCAAACGCGATCAACTGCTACCTCGACCGGGACATCGATGAGTTGATGGCGCGCACCCGTCGCCGGCCGCTGCCCGCTCACCAGGTCGAGCCCGAGCGGGCAGTGGTGTTCGGGATCGTGCTCGGCGTCATCTCGTTCGCCGTGATGGCGTACTTCGTGAACCTCGTCGCGGCGTTCCTGACGCTGCTCGCGATCGCGTTCTACGTCGTCGTGTACACCATCATGCTCAAGCGGACGACGCCGCAGAACATCGTGATCGGTGGCGCGGCGGGAGCGCTTCCGCCCGTCATCGGCTGGGCGGCGGTCACGGGCAATGTCGGGATCCCGGCGCTGCTCCTGTTCGCGATCGTCTTCTACTGGACGCCGCCGCACTTCTGGGCACTGTCGCTGCGGATCCGCAAGGACTACGCCGCGGCCGGCGTGCCGATGCTGCCCGTCGTCAAGGGCATCCCTGAAACGACCCGCCAGATCGCGCTCTACACGGTCCTCATGGTCGCGATCTCGTTCGTGCTCTGGGCGGTTGCCCGAATGGGCCCGGTCTACCTGGTCGCCGCGGCCGTCCTGGGCGCGATGTTCCTGTGGCAGGCCTGGCGGCTGTGGCAGCACGGCACGTCCGAAGAGGCGTCCACCGCCGGGGCGATCCGCCTGTACCGCTACTCGATCTCGTACCTGACGCTGCTGTTCGCCGCGGTCGCGGTCGACGCACTGGTGCTCTCCGCGATCTGATGGCGCCGCATCCGCGCTGAGTCACAGTGGACCCAGTGCGGGAACGGACCGGGCGGCCGAACCGCCATTCCGCCGAGACCCGTCGAAGTCGACCAGCGGTCACGCTCCTTGTTGTCGCAGTGTGTCGGTGGTGACTCACGGCGCCCGCTGATCAGCGGTGAACCAGCGACTCGTACAGCTCCACGGTCTTCCGGGCGATCGACGCCCAGCCGAAGTGGTCCACGGCCCGTTGCCGCCCGGCAATCCCCATCGAGCGCCGGCGTGCCTCGTCCTGCATCAGCTCGTCGATCCGGGCGGCGAGGTCGCGTTCGAAGCGATCGGGATCGCGCGGTTCGAACGACCCGCCGCCGGCGGCGTCGAACGGGACGAGCAGCCCGGTCTCGCCGTCGACGACGACCTCGGGGATGCCGCCGACCGCGCTGGCGACGACGGCCGTCTCGCACGCCATCGCCTCGAGGTTGATGATCCCGAACGGTTCGTAGACCGAAGGGCACGCGAATACCGCCGCGTGCGAGTACAGCTGGCGGACCGTCGGCTTGTCGACCATCTCCGCGATCCAGCGCACGTTCGGATTGACCGCTTGCGCCTCGCGGACCGCGGCCTCCATCTGGGCCGCGATCTCGGGCGTGTCGGGAGCGCCGGCGCAGAGCACGACCGCCGTCAACGGAGCGAGGTGACGGATTGCCCGCACGAGGTGGACGATGCCCTTCTGGCGCGTGATCCGACCGACGAACAGCACGTACGGAACCGCCGGATCGATCCCGAACCGTTCGAGCGCGTCGGTTGCGTCCTGCGGCCGGTACTCCTCGGTGTCGATCCCGTTGTGGATGATCGCGATCCGCTCATCGGGCACATCGAAGTGGGCGAGGACGTCGTCCTTCGTCCCCTGCGAGACGGCGATCACCGCGTCGGCCATCTCGAGCGCGGTCCGCTCGACCCAGGACGATGCGTCGTAGCCCCCGCCGAGCTGCTCGCGCTTCCACGGCCGCAGCGGTTCGAGCGAATGCACGGTGATCACGAGCGGGATGCCGTAGGCCAGCTTGGCCAGGATCCCTCCGAGGTGCGCGTACCACGTGTGGCAGTGGACGACGTCTGCGTTGACCGGCTCCGCCACGAACCCGATCCCACGGCTGAACGCCGCCAGCACGGGGCGCAGCTGCGGCGGGGCCGCCGACAGGTCGTGAGCGACCGGGAATCCGCGGACCCGGAGCGTGCCGTCCCGAATGTCCTGCTCCCCGAAGGTCCGCACGTCGACGTCGATGAGCTTCGCCAGCTCCCGCGTGAGGTACTCCACGTGGACGCCGGCCCCGCCGTAGACGTTCGGCGGGTACTCGTTGGTGAGGATCAGCGCCTGCATGGACGCAGCCTAGCCCGCCGCCAAGGCGAGATCATCGAGGAGCGGCTCCGCGGTCAACGGGCCACCGAGGAACTCGGTCAGCACGTCCCGCGCCGGCCGGGTGGCACCGAACCGAAGGAGGCCTTGGGATACGAACCCGTACCAGCCCGGGTCGCCACCCGCTCCCAGCCAGTCGCCGCGGACCTCGCGGATCCGCGCCCGGACCGCCGCCGCGACCATCGCCGAAAGCGAGTAGTTCGCCATGTACCCGGGTCCGTCGATCAGCTGGCCGCGCATCGCCCACCATGACCATTCGGGGTGGGGGACGATCCCGAGCCCGGTCTCGGTGAGCTCCGCCCAGACGTCGTTCGGCGCGCGGTCGGGCGCGCGGTGCAGCACCACCTCGAAGAGCGCCCAGCAGACATCGAGCATCACCGCCCCATAGCGGCCAAGCCGGCTCTCCTGGAGGTCAGCGGCAACGCCCAGGTGGCGCATCTGGAAGGCCGGCTCGTGCGCGTCCCAGCCGACCAGGTCTGCGACCCCTTCGGCCAGACCGCCGTCCGCGACGAGCGTCTCGAACAGGGCAGGCCGGGCCCGGATGGCAGCCTCGTGCAGGGCGTGACCGCTCTCGTGGAGCAGCTCCTCGAGGTTGCCCAGGCCTCCCTCCGCGTACGTGGCAAAGATCCACGTATCCGCCGGCTGCCATGAGCCGTCCTCACGGAGCCGGCCAATGTCGCGCCCGACCGTGAAGGCGGTCGGGATCGGCGGGCGGCCCGGCCGGGGCGTGACGTCGTACGTGATCTGCAGGCCTGCCGGATCGGCCCCGAGGCTGCGCAGGTGCGCATCGTTGATCGGCTGCAGGCGTTCGCGCGGCAGGTGCTCGCGGACCAGCCGCTCGTTCCCGCCCACCCGGAACGGGTAGTCCCACGGCTCGACGAGTTCCGGGCCCAGCACGTCCCGCCAGGCGGCGAGGACCTCGCGAAGCGTGCCCTCGATGGATCCCTGCGCCAGCCCGAGCCCCATCGCGGCCGCCTCGACCGGGGAGCCGTCGCGGGCCCATCGCGCTGCGCTGGAGCGGAGCAGGGTCCGGTATGGACTCGACGGACCACCGTCTCCATCGACCGACTGCCAGACCGGCTCGAGGGCCTCGAAGACCGCCCTGCGTCGCTCGCCGTCCGGTTCGGTGGCCAGCCGGCTGAGTGCGGTGAGCCGATCGATCGTATCGGTCCCGACCCGGATTGCGTCCCCGGCCTCGCCGAATGCGCGGAAGGTCTGTCGCCTGAGATCGGCCACGTCGGGGGGCTCG
Organism: Candidatus Limnocylindrales bacterium; assembly: GCA_035764655.1. Classification (GTDB taxonomy): domain Bacteria; phylum Chloroflexota; class Limnocylindria; order Limnocylindrales; family CSP1-4; genus DASTYU01. Next base: position 10,565 of record DASTYU010000008.1, on the reverse strand, counting down.
ACCTCCGGGCCGCCCACCGCGGCAAGCCCGTCGACCGCCTCGAACTCGTCCATCCATTCGAGGGCGGACTCGATCGACTCGATCATTGGAGCCTCGTCCCGGGAGGCAGGCCCTCCGGAGGCCAGCATCGCGGCGAACGCCCGCCGATGCTCGCCATAGGCATGCTCAGCCGTGCGCACGTCATCGCCCCGGTGTCGCGCTACGACCAACGCGCCCCACGCGTCGCGCAGCGCGAGGAACGTGCGCTCCAATTCTTCGATCTGCGACAAAGCCGACACGCGCCGAGCATACGGGCCACCCGCACGTTCGGAGTGCCCGCGATGGCACCATCCGCGCATGCATCTCACCTTCCTCGGCGGCGCGACCACCGTCACCGGCTCGCAGTTCCTGCTCGACACCGGTCGCGCCAAGGTCCTGATCGACTGCGGCATGTTCCAGGGCAGCCCCAACGAGGCCGTGCGCAACCGCGTGCCGTTCGGCTTCGAGCCGTCCGAGCTCGACGCGGTCGTCCTGACCCACGCCCACCTCGACCACTGCGGCCTGTTGCCGGTGCTGGTGCGCGAAGGCTTCTCGGGCCCGATCCACTGCACAGCCGGAACCGCCGAGCTCGCGGAGCTCGTGATCCTCGACTCCGGCAAGCTCCACGAGCAGTTCGCCAAGCGCGAGGAGCGCTGGGAGCGGCGCAACCCCGACCGGGTCGAAGCCGACGATCGCGCGGAGGCCGATGCGTATCGGGAAGCCGTCGCCATGGCGAGCGAGGGTGACGCGATGACGAGCGAAGCGACGGCCCAGGCGACCGCCAACGACGACGCCGACCCGGAGGTCGCCCTTCGCGCCCAGCCGCCCGCGGTCGAGGTCGATCTCGACCTTCCGCTCTACACCCGCGACGACGCCGAGGCCGTGCTGCCGCTGTTCAGGACCACGCCCTATGACCGCGAGCTCGACGTCGCGCCGGGCGTCCACGCCACGTTCCTCGACGCGGGCCACATCCTGGGCTCAGCCATCATCCGGTTGCGCGTCGACGCCGACGGCGATCGACCCGAGCGCGTCGTCGTCGTCTCGGGCGACCTGGGCCGGCCGGGGACGCCGATCATCCGCGATCCGACCGACGTCAGCGCAGCGGACTACGTCCTGGTCGAGTCCACGTACGGCGGCCGGGAACACGAACCGACGGACGAGGCCGTGCGCATCCTTGCCGAGACGGTGCGTCTCGTCGACGAGGCCGACGGCGTCCTGCTCATCCCGTCGTTCGCGATCGGGCGCACCCAGGAGATCGTGTGGCAGCTGGACCGGCTGATCGAAAAGGGTGCCATCCCGCTGCTGCCGCTCTACCTCGATTCGCCGATGGCCAGCGCGGCGTCGTCGATCTACCGCAAGCACGCTGAATATTTCGATGCCGAGACCGCCCAGCTGCTGCGCAGCGGCGACACGCCGCTCGACTACCCGAACCAGATCATCACCCGGAAGGTCGACGATTCGAAGGCGATCGCCGAGGCGCCGCGCCCGTACATGATCGTGGCCTCGAACGGGATGCTGACCGGCGGCCGGGTCGTGGCCCACCTGCGCAACCTCATCGACGATCCAAGCGCGACGCTGCTGTTCGTCGGCTACCAGGGCGAGGGCACGCTCGGCGCTCACCTGCAGGCCGGTGCCAAACGCGTCCGGGTCGACGGCCAGGAACGCGAGGTGCGCTGCCAGGTGCGCTCGATCGGCGGCTTCTCGGCCCACGCCGACGAAACCGAGCTCCTGGCCTGGTTGTCGAACTTCGCGCACGGCCGGAAGCAGGGCGACGAGGGCTTCCCCAAGGTCGTGTTCCTCGTTCACGGCGATCCCGAGGCGCAGATCGCCCTGGAGCCGAAGGTCCGCGAGCTTGGCTTCGAGACCCACGTCCCGCGTTGGCACGAACGGGTCGACCTGCGCTGATTCCTCGCCGGAGCCGTCTGGTGGAACACGAGAGGCAATAGAACCGGACGGCAAGACAATCGTGGGCATGGCACCCGACAGCGCGATGCTCACGGCCGAGGAGCTGGCCGCGATCCGTCGCGATTACCGCTCGGCAACCCTGCTCCCGAAGCGCGCCTACCAGGACCGCGGCATCCACGACTGGGAGCGCCGCGAGATCCTGCGCCGCGACTGGATCCCGGTCGGCCGGGCCGATGAGGCGCCCGAGCCGGGCAGCTACTTCCTGACCGAGATCGACGACGACCAGCTGATCGTCATCCGCGGCCGCGACAACGAGCTGCGCGCCTTCCACAACGTGTGCCGTCACCGCGGAACCGCCGTCGCGGAAGAGCAGTGCGGCAAGGTCGTCCGCCTGCAATGCCCGTATCACGCCTGGATCTACGACCTCGACGGCCGCCTGATCCGGGCCAAGCACACCGACGGCCTCGGGGACTTCAGCTTCGAGACGTTCTCGCTCGTCGGCGTCCGCTGCGAGGTCTGGCAGGGCTTCGTGTTCCTGAACCTCGATCCCGATGCCCAACCACTGGCCAGCCAACTCGGCGACCTGGTCGAGCACCTCGAGCGGTTCGACTTCGGTGCCCTCCGCTCAGCGCATCGCGTCGACTACGACGTCAGCGCGAACTGGAAGTTCGTCGCCGAGAACTACCAGGAGTGCTACCACTGCCCGGGCCTGCACCCGCAGCTCAACAAGCTGACGCCGTACGACCTCGGTTCGGATTTCATGACCAACGGCGGCTGGCAGGGCGGCTACATGGAGCTTGCCGGCGACGCCGAGACGATGGCCCTGGAGGGCGGCCACCGCAACGGCCGCCCGGCGATCGCGGGCATGACCCCGGTCGATGAGCGGCGCATCTACTACTACATGGTCTGGCCGACGATGTTCGTATCGGTCCACCCCGACTACGTTCTCGTCCACTGGCTGACACCGAACCGCGTCGACTCGACGACCATCCGCTGCCAGTGGCTGTTCGAGCCGTCGACGATGGCCGCACCCGACTTCGACCCGTCCGACGCGATCGCGTTCTGGGACCTCACGAACCGCCAGGACTGGCACGTGTGCGAGCTGCAGCAGCGCGGGACGCGTTCGAGCACCTGGGTCGCGGGGCGCTACTCGACCGAGGAGCCGTCGGTCCACGCGTTCGACCTGATGGTTGCCGACCGCTATGCCGGCGAGGGATTCGTCAGCCAGCGCCTCGTGCGTACCCGCTATGACCAGCCGCCGCCCAGGCCCGACGAGGCCGACGGCGAGTACGGCACGAACGGCTCCAACGGGACCGCCCGCAAGGATGGCGCGGCACGAACGGGCGCTCGTGCCAAGGCGACCGCCTCGAAGGGCTAGGCGGCGCTGCGGTCCTCGTCGTCCTCGAGGATCACGATGTCGGTTCCGGAGGCGATGAGCGCGTCGGGATCGATCCGGATGGCCCGGACGTCGCGCGCCGGCCGGCTGAGCAGGTAGCCCTGGCCGGCCTTGATCCCGAGATCGCGCACGACGGCCAACTGTGTCGGCGTCTCGACGCCCTCGGCGACGACCGACGCGTTCCAGCGCGCGGCGAGCTCCTGGAGTGCGCGCAGGACGGCGTGGTCGGGATCGTGCAGGATCCCGCCCTGCACGAGCGACAGGTCGATCTTGACGACGTCGAACTGGACCTCGCTGAGCAGGCGCAACCCGGCGTTGCCCGCGCCGACGTCGTCGGCGGCGATGCGCATCCCGGCTTTGCGACAGGCAGCGACGTTGCGGCGGAGCTGCTCGAGGTCCTTGACCTCCTGGCGCTCGGTCAGCTCGAGGACCAGCTGGTCGGGGGCGATTCCGTGGCGGCCGAAGATGGTCCGCAGCTCGCTCGGCTGGAAGTGTTCCGATTCGAGCGTGCGCGGCGAGATGTTGACGCTGAGGTACGTCTGCTCGGGCAGCGCGCCCACGCCGCGTGCGACGGTTGCCAGGCAGGCCATGTCCAGCTCCACCGTCCGGTCGGCGCTTTCGGCGCCGGCAAACAGCGCGGATGCATTCGGGAACAGCGACGCGTCGACCGGGGCCACCAGGCCTTCGAAGCCGACGACGTCGCCGCTGTTGAGCGAGAAGATCGGCTGGTACGTGGGACGCAGGCCACGCTCGGCGATGATCTGCGTGACGGCGGCCGCGATCTCGGGCACCGAGCGCTCGTCCACGGCCGTGCCGTGCTTGCCCGGGTCGTAGCTCACGACGGTCGTGCGGCCATGACGCTTGCCCCAGTACAGGGCTGCATCGGCGTGGCGGTAGAGGAGGTGCTTTTCGGTCGTTGGCGCCGGGTATGCCGACACGCCGATCGACAGCGAGAAGGGCGCGATCGGCTGACCGGGGACGCCGCCACCGACTGCGCCGGCGAGCATCCGGCGGGCAATCACGAGGCCGTCCTCAACCGTGGCCTGCGGGAGCAGAATCGCGAACTCGTCGCCGCCGACGCGGAACGCGCGGTCGGAACGGCGGACGTGGGTCATCGCCAGCCGGCCGACGGCAATGAGCAGCGCATCGCCACCGGCGTGGCCACGTTCGTCGTTGACGCGCTTCAGGTCGTCGACATCGATCACGAGCAGGCACAGTGGCGTGCCATGACGCTCGGCGTGGACCAGCTGGCGGGCCAGCTCCTCCTGGAACGCACGGTGGTTCCCGAGCTCGGTCAGGCCATCGAGCAGGGCATCGGAGCGGGCGCGGCCGTAGAGCTGCAGGGTGTCGTCCAGCTGGCGCTCGAGGGACTCGACGTGGCGCACGATCGGCGCGGCGATCACCGCCAGCACGACCGGCAGGGCCATCGTCATGAGGATGAGCAGGACGAGCACGACGCCCCGGCCACCAACATTGGCCGGCCACAGGCCGAGGACCGTGAGCAGGCCGACGAACACGACGAACTGCGTGACAACCAGCGCGACGATGCGCTGGCGCACGGGAAACGGCCCCCGGGGCAGCTCGGACGGTTCGATGGTCATGGGTGCGGCCACCCGCGGCCTCCAGGATCTCCTCTCTGGATGTGGGGTCTTGTGTAGACCGTCACGGGCCATTCGCACACCTGACGGAAGTACCAGCACGCTCGACCATCTGGTCAGAGACGGGCCCGCACCTGGTCCATAGGGTGACGGCAACTCCACGGTGGAGAGCCTTTGCCGACGTTGGACGCTGTTTCCCGCCGCACCATCGGTCTCGCCGTCGGCCTCGTACTGGCCGCCGGCCTGCTCGGCGTGCCGGTCGGCGTCCACGGCGCTGCGGCGAACTGCAAGCTGTCCCTTGAGTCCGGCCAGGCATCGCCCGCAGCGGGGACCACGGAAACGAAAACGGCGTTCTCCGTCCGCGTATCGTGGAAGGCCAACTGCGATGACCCGGAGGCGGTGACCGTCAGGATCCAGGGCCTGTCCGGCACCATCACGCTGGCCCAGGGATCGCCCTCGACCTCGGCTGGGACGACGTCGGCCACCTACTCCGGCCAATTCACCATCGGGACGCCGGGATCGTGGGGCTACGAATTCGCCGCCCGCGCGAGCCCATCCGAGCCATGGGTGACGCTGGCCGGCAGCGACCCGGCCCAGATCGTCATCGCGGCCGTGCCGTCGACAGCGCCCCCAACCCCGAAGCCCAAGCCGAAGCCGACACCGACCCCGACGCCCAAGCCGAAGCCCAAGCCCAAGCCGACCCCGACGCCGACCCCGAAGTCCACGGCGAAGCCGAAGCCGACTCCGACGCGCGAGCCGGTGGGAGAGCCGGCCGTCCAGCCGACGCCGGCCACGCCCACGGCTCCGCCGCCCGAATCCTCCGAACCCACGGCACCAGCCGCGAGCGAGCCTCCGCCGTCATTCCCGTCCGCGCCGGTCCCGACGGAGCAGGCGTCGGCGGAGACCCCCGTCCCGCGGACGGCGGGAGGGATACTGCTCCCCCGTGGACCCGACGACCCGCCCGGGCCGCCGCCGGACGTTCCGCTGGCCGCGGCACCGCTGCCGTCCGGCGGTGCCGGGTTCGATCTCGCGTTCCTGCTTCTCGTCTGGCTGGTCTCGGCCTCGACAGGGTCCGGGCTGTTCGCTCTCGCGCTTCGCCGTCGGGCGGATCGCGACGACGGGGCGGCGCTCGCCTTCGCCGCGGCGATGGCCGGTCGCGGGCTGCCGCCGACGCCGGACGAGGTCGCCGCGGGGAAGGCCGAAGCGACCGCTCCCGCGCTTGATCCCGAGGCGCTGATCCCGCGTTGGCGGCGACCGTCCCTGCAGGCCGCTCGTCAGTCTTCGTACGCGGAAGCCGGCTCGGGCCGGCCGCCGCTCCGCTTCAAGGCCGGTGTCGACGTCGGTGCGCTGCGGGTCGTCGGCTACCGGCTCGTGTTCGTGTCGGACCGGCCTTCGGACAACGAGGCGGTCGAGGTCGGCCGGCTGGACCGCGGCGACCACGTCGACCTGCTGCGGCTCGAGAACGGCTTCGCCCTGGTCAAGGCCCCAGACGGCCTGCGCGGCTGGGTCGAAGCCTCCACGCTGGAAACGCCCGGCGATTCCTGAGGCGCCTACCGGCCCGTGCCGGCCGCCGGCTCGGGGAACGCCTGCGGTTCGACGCCGCCGAGCTTGCCGAAGCGCCACGCCAGGAAGATGGCGATCGCTGTGACGGCCACGATGATCGTGGAGATCGCGTTGATGGCCGGCGAGACGCCGAACTTGATCGCGCTGTAGATGTACAGCGGGAGCGTCGTGTTGCCGACCCCCGCGTTGAACGTCGTGACGACGTAGTCGTCGATCGACAACGACAGGGCAAGCAGTCCGCCCGCCAGGACGGCAGGCAGGATCAGCGGCAGCGTGACGTGGCGGAACGCCCCCCACGCCGATGCGCCGAGGTCGCGTGCGGCCTCCTCGAGCGCCGGGTCGAGGCTCGCCGCCCGCGCACGCACGACGACGGCCACGAACGAGATGCAGAACGTGATGTGCGCGATCGACAGCTGCGCCAAGGACCCCCGCGCGTCGAACAGCTGGAGGAAGAACAGCAGCAGCGAGAGGCCCATCACGATCTCGGGCGTGACCATGGGCAGGAGCAACAGCGTCTCGGTGGCGCCGCGTGCGCGGAACCGGTAGCGCGCGAGCCCAAGCCCGAAGAGCGTGCCCAGGACGGTCGAGATGAGGACGGCGACTCCGGCCACCTGGACCGTGACGACGACCGCGTCGAGCAGGTCGTCGTTCTGGAGGAGGCTGCCGTACCAGTCGACCGTGAAGCCGTGCCAGCGCAGGGTTCGCCTGGAGTCGTTGAAGCTGAACAGGATCAGGATCGCGATCGGGGCGAACAGCACGATGTAGACCAGCACCGCGTACGCGGTCAACAGGGGGTTTCGCTCGCGCCTCATCGCGTCTGCCTCATGTCGTCGACCCAACCACCTCGCGGCGCAGGGTCCGCAGCGCCAGCAGCGTTCCGACCAGGGTGATCACCATGAGCACAAAGCCCAGGGCCGCACCGTACGGCCAGTCGCGACCGTCGAGGAACCGATCCTGGATGACCTTGGCGATCGTCGTGGTCTGGGCGCCGCCCAGGATGTCGGGCGTCACGAAGTCGCCGATCGCCGGGATGAACGTCAGCAACCCGGCCGCGACGATCCCGGGCATGATCAGCGGCAGGGTCACGTGGAGGAAGGCCGAGCGGCCCGACGCGTACAGGTCGCGCGCCGCCATCACCAGGTTCGCGTCGAGACGGTCGATCGACACGAACAAGGGCAGGATCGCGAACGGCAGGAAGCCGTACGTCATGCCGAGGATCACCGAGAAGTCCGTGTTGAGCAGGATGATCGGCTCGGTCGTCAGGCCCGCCGCCTGGAGCACGGAGTTCACCACCCCCTGGTCGCGCAGGATGATCATCCAGGCGTAGGTTCGGATGAGGTAGCTCGTCCAGAACGGCAGCATGACGAGGATGAGCAGCAGCGCCTTGTGGCGACCGCCGTAGCGCGAGATCCAGTAGGCGACCGGGAGTCCGATCAGCAAGGAAAGGACGGTGGTCGTCGCCGCGTAAAACAGCGACTGGAAGAGCACCGGCAGGAAGACCGGGTTGAATGCCTTCTCGTAGTTCGCGACGGACGGGTTGTCCAGCACGATCTGGTTCAGCTCGTTCCGGGATCCGAGGCTGACCACGAAGATGAAGGCCAGCGGCACGATGAAGAACAGGGCCAGCCAGACGACCCCCGGCAGCACGAAGGCAGATCCGGCAATGGTCGGCAGGCCAAATCGGCGGCCGCGCGCAGGAGCGCGATCGGAGGCGGTGACCGTCGTCACGCGGCGCTCATGGGCTGGTCATTGCGCAGTCGTTCGGCTCGCCAGGGATCAGCTGGCGCGCAGGGTCTCCCAGCGGCTCAGGTACTCGTCGTCGACGGCGTTCGGCAGGTCCAGCAGCTCCTCGAGATTCTCCAGGACCGCCTCCGCCGGGTTGACCGCCGGGTCGGCCAGGATGTCCGGGCTGATGAACTCCATCGCCGCGGCGTTCGGGCCCATGTAGCCGATGTAATTGGTGTTGGCGGCGCTGACTTCCGCGTCGAGCATGTGATTGATGAAGAGGTGCGCGGCGATGGGGTGTTGGGCGCCCGAGTAGATCGCCATCGTGTCCGATCCGCGGACGCCGCCCTCCTCGGGGATGTAGTAGGCGACGTTCTCGTCCTCCCGCTCCAGCGAGATCTGGTAGACGTCCGAACCCCAGATCATCCCGATCCAGACGTCGCCGGCGGCCATCGTTGTCACCGTGTCGTTCGTATAGGTGCGGACGAGTGGCTTCTGCTCCTGCAGTCGCGCCAGGGCCTGATCGAGCTCGGTCGTGTTCGTCGTGTTCGCGGAGTGGCCCTGTTGGATCAGGGTCAGCCCGAACGTCTCCTGATAGTCGTCCATCATCGAGATGTGGCCCGACCAACGCGGGTCCCACAGGGCGTTCGAGCTGGTTGGCGCCTCGGTGATCTTGGTCGTGTCGTACCCGATGCCCGTCGTCCACCACACGTACGGCATGGAATGGGCGTTGCCCGGGTCGTAGCCCGGGTCGGCCCACTCTGCTCCGAGGTTGACCAGGTTGGGGATCAGCGAATGGTCGAGGGGCCGGACGACGCCGCGTGCGATGAAGTCCGGCAGGTCGACGCCGATCGGGAAGGAAACGTCATATCCGGCGCCGTCGTCGCCGAGGACCTCGTAGGCCGCGTAGATGTCGTCGAAGAGGTCGTAATTGACCTTGACCCCGTACTTCTCCTCGAACGACTCGATCACGCCCTCGCCGATGTAGTCCAGCCAGTTGTAGACGTTGAGCTCCGCCTCCGGGCTCGGCACCGGCGTCGGGGCGGCCGATTGGCTGGGTGCGACCGACTGGGGAGCGGTCGAAGGGGCGGCAACCGATGGCCGGGCTGATGGGCTGGCGGCGCTTCCCGCGCACGCCGCGACGACCGGGGCAAGCGCCACGGCCGATCCGTATTTCGCCATCCGCTCGAGGAGCGTGCGGCGGCTGACCCGGTTGCGGACCATGTAGTAAACGAGCCGCTTCTCGAGGTCGAGGCTCGAGCCGTCGTATCGATGCGTCATCCGGGTGCCTCCTCCTGCGTGCCGGACGCGTCCCCGCCGAGGACCCGTGCCTCGTCCGGCGACCAGCTGACTGAAACGTCGGCGCCGACGGGAAGCCGCCCGCCGGCCTTGGGGGCGAGCACGGTCAGCGGCTCCCCGCCGGCCGTGCGCACCAGGTACTGGATGGTGGTTCCGAGGAATGCCGCCTGTTCGACGGTGCCCGTGATCGCGTCACCCGCTTCGGTCTCGGCGGGACGCAGCGTGATGGCCTCCGGCCGGATACACAGCTCGACCGGCTGACCTGCGGCGAGTCCGTTCATCGTGGTCGCGGTGAGCTCGCCGGTTGCGAGCCTGACCGAGGTGACCCCGGCCTCGCGACCGAGGACGGTGCCGCTGAGCAGGTTGGTCGTCCCGATGAACCCGGCCACGAAGCGCGTCGCGGGACGGTCGTAGAGGTCCTCGGGCGTCCCGAGCTGCTCGATCCGGCCGCCGTTCATCACCGCGATCCGGTCGCTCATCGTGAGCGCCTCTTCCTGGTCGTGGGTCACGTACACGAAGGTGATCCCGACCTCGACCTGGATCCGCTTCAGCTCGAGCTGGAGCTGGCGACGGAGCTTGAGATCGAGGGCGCCGAGTGGTTCGTCGAGGAGGAGCACGTTGGGACGGTTCACCAGCGCCCGTGCCAGGGCGACGCGCTGCTGCTGACCGCCCGACAGCTGGTTCGGCTTGCGCCGTTCGTAGCCGGTCAGCTTGACCAGCTCGAGCGCTTCACCGACGCGCGCCTTCGTCTCGGCCCTGGCCACGCCCTTGCGGCGCAGGCCAAACGCCACGTTGTCCCCGACGTCGAGATGGGGGAACAGCGCGTAGTTCTGGAAGACCATGTTCACGGGGCGCTTGTCCGGTGGATCGCGCGTCACGTCCTGGCCGCGCAGCTCGATCTCGCCGCGGGTGGGCTGCTCGAAGCCGCCGATCATCCGCAAGGTGGTCGTCTTGCCGCAGCCCGATGGACCGAGGAGCGAGAAGAACTCGCCGGTCTCGATCCGGAGCGAGATCCGGTCCACCGCGACGACGTCCCGGAACCGCTTCTCGAGGTCGACGAG
>DASTYU010000007.1:0-12168 GCA_035764655.1 Candidatus Limnocylindrales bacterium | reverse complement strand
GTCACGCGCTGTCCAGCCCCACCGAGCGCATCACCGAGGCGGGCCAGCGCGTCACGCGCGCCGGGCGTGTCGCCCTGCGCGAGGCTCTGCGCCGCGTTACCGAGCGCCGTCGCGGCACCTCCGTCCGCCTGCGACGCCGTCGCGCCCAGCTCGGCTAGCTGCCGGGCGAGCTCACGCCGCTCCTGGTCGGTCATGCCATCGAGCTGGTCGGCCAGCTCGTCGAGGTCCCCTCGCGTCTCCTCCGGGTCGCCATTCGGGTTCGCTTCGGACTGGCCGGTGGCGGTCCGGGACAGCGACCGCGAGAGCGATGTCAGCGCGGACGCGCGCTGCTCGTTCGCCGGGTCGAGCTGGGCACGCGTGCGTGTCTCGGTCGCGGCCACCCGGGCCAGGTTGTCGTTGAGATCGGCCGGCCGCTCGCGCAGCTGGCGCGCCAGCTCCCGGAGTTCCTCGGCCAGCTGGTTGCGCGGGTCGTCGGTCGTGTCGCCCTTCGCCTCGAGATCGCGGGCGATCTCCTCGATCCGCTCGGCCTGGCGATTCGCTTCCTCGCGAACGCGCTGGTTCGTGGCGATCACGTCGTTCTGCGGATTCGCGATGAGCAGCACCGGCGCGAGCGCCAGCGCGGCGACCACCGCGATCACCGCCGGATTCAGCGAAAACCGTGGCCCGAAGAGGCCTGGCCGGACGACGCGCAGCGCACCGAGCGCATCGCGCCGCTGGCGACGCACGAACTGCTCGACGTCGTCATTGTCGGCCGCGACGGCTTCGACGATCTCACCGGGTCCTGCCGCCGCGGGGTATGCAACGGCCAGCTCGAGCGCGCTCGACACGCGGTCGCCCAGGCGCCCTTCCGCATCGACCGCAAGAGCCGTCTCGCCGATCGACGGCCGTGCCTGGATGGCGGCGCCAATGAGAGCCACGAGCCCGATGACCGGGATCGCAACCGCGATCAACGGGGCGTATTCGATGGCGACGAAGCGCGCCACCGTCCACAGGACCAGTTCGGCGGCGAGGACCGCCGCGACCGCGATCCACGCCCGGCGCACGATCCGTCGAAGCCACAGCCGACGGCGGTGCGGTACCAGGCCGGCGCGGATGGCGACGAGCGCGGGATCGAGCGGCCAGGCGACCGCGGAGCGCGGGTCGGGCGGGACGACGGTTGCCGGCTCGCCGCGGTGCCGGCCGGGGATACGCAACGAAGATCGGTTTCGCATCAGGCGGTTCTCCCCCGACCGCGGCGGAGGCGGAACCGCCAGCGGCGGGTCGGCGAGACGAGCTGCACGGACAGGGTGATGAGCACGGCCGACAGCACCAGCCACGCAGCGACGCTGCGCGGCCAGAACGCGTTGCGGCTCACGCCGAACTGCTGAACCGGGACCACGTCGGCCGACGCGAACGCCTGGCGCGCCTCGACGTTGCCACCCACATTACTGACGTCGACCGCCGGCATGGGCACGGGCTCAGGCGGCTGACCGACGTCCGAGAAGACGACGACTCCCGCGTTCCCGTTGAGCAGGCTCGCCAGGCGGGCGCAATACGAGCCGTAGGTGGTCTGGGTCGTGCACACGACGTCGGCCTGGGCGAGGAATGGGTTGAGGTAGGCGATCGCCTCGGGTGGCCGGCCCTTGATCGGTCCGAGGCCGCCCGACGTCTCCCCGAAGCGCGGCTGCGTCACGGCGCCCCAGAAGACCAGGATGAAGATCGAGCCAAGGGTCATCGCCATCACGCCGAACGTCGTGATCACGGTCGCCGCCTGCGTGCGCTTGACCAGGGTCGAGCAGAACAGCCCGAAGGCGCCCAGTCCGAACGCCGTGGCGAACAGCACGATGTAGCCCCGGATGACGTCCTCGGGGGCCACCCCGCCGAACACGAACACGACGGCGGTCATCGGGATCGATGCCGCGATCAGGATGAACACGTAGGTCAGGGCGCTGAGCAGCTTGCCGATGACGATCGACACCGATGAGATCGGGGTCGTGACGAGCAGGTCAAGGGTCTGCTTCTCGCGTTCGAGGCTGATCGCGCCCGCCGTGAATGCCGGAGCGAGCAGGACCACCAGCAGCGTGACGACCATCATCAGCCCGGCGAACAGCTCTTGGCCGATCGCCGCCGACGCGTACGCGGCGGTCCCGCCGCTGGTCGTGCTGTAGCGCTGCTCCAGGATCAGCTCGTACATCCAGGCGAACGTGCCGAGCAGGACGAGATACAGGGTCAGGACGACGAACGCCCGGCGCCCGCGCATCCGGCCGCGCAGCTCCTTCACGCCGACGGCGGTCAGCCCGTTGAGCAGGCGCCGCAGCCAGCGGATCGGGTGGGGTCGACGCAGCGGCGCGGCAGCCGGCAGCGCGGGCTGGTCCAGCGTCGCGCCGGCGGCAGCGGCCGCCATCGCCGTCGCGTCGGGGCCAAGTTCCTCGATCGTGGGGATGGGGGCGCTCGGCACGTCGTCCATCGGCCGTTCGGTCATGCCGCGGCCTCCGGTTCGCGGTCCCCGGACGTGACCTGCAGGAACAGCTCCTCGAGGTCGCTCGCGGCGCGCGAGAACGTGACCACCTGGATCCCGGCGCCCACGGCCTTCGCAAGCAGGCGGGCCGAGGCCGCGTCGTCGCCCCGGAAGCCGAGCTCGATCGTGCGGTCCTCGAGGATCGCCGCGCTGGCCACCTCGGGGTCGGCATCGAAGTGAGCCCGGGCGGCTTCGAGACCGGCGTCGTCAGCCAGCACGTGCACCCGGAGCACGGCCCCGAAGCGGAGCCGCCGCTCGATGTCCGACACCCGGCCCTGCGCGAGGACCGAGCCGTGGTCGACGATGGCCACGCTGGTGCACAGCTCCTCGAGCTCGGGGAGGATGTGGCTGCTGATGATGATCGTCTTGCCGAGGGTCCGTAGCTCGCGGAGCAGCTCGCGGAGCTCGACGCGGGCGCGTGGGTCCAGGCCGGAGGCCGGCTCGTCGAGCAACAACACCTGCGGGTCGTGGACCAGCGCATGGGCGAGGCAGAGGCGCTGCTGCATGCCACGCGACAACGCCTGGACATAGGTGTCGCGTTTGCCGGCGAGGTCGACCAGGTCGAGCAAGTCCCCGATCATGCGCCGCCGGCTGGCCGCCGGGATGCCGTAGCAGCGCCCGAAGAAGTCCAGGTACTCCCAGACCTTCATGTCGTCGTAAACGCCGAACGCATCAGGCATGAATCCGAGGACGCGGCGGACCTCGTCGGGGTTCCGGATCACGGAGTAGCCGCAGATCTCCGCCTCCCCCGCGCTCGGTTCGAGCAGGGTGGCCAGGATGCGCAGCGTGGTCGTCTTGCCGGCCCCGTTCGGCCCGACCAGGCCGAAGATCTCCCCGGGCTCCACGGCCAGGTCGACACCGGCAACCGCGACGGTCCGGTCATAGCGCTTGACGAGCCCCTCCGCCCGAACGATGGCGCTCATCCGACCACCCCGGTCAGCTCGACGCCGAAGTTGAAGCTGGCGCTGTCCATATCGTTCACGAACCGGACGAGCAGGGTCCCGCTCGTGGGCTCCACGAAGTTCGCCGGCGTGGCGAGGGCGTAGCGCTGGCCGACGTCGAGATGCGGCAGCCGCTTCCACTCGGCCGCGGCCACGTCATAGACCTCGACTTCGGGGATCCCGTCGAAGACCTGGTTGTTCCCGTTCTCGCCGGGGCAGTTCTCGAGGACCGGGTCGCACCGCGCCGGCATCTCCTCGAGCGGATCGATCGGCTTCGGCGCGGGCCCGTTACCCACGCCGATGTCGCCACCGAAGCCCATGCCGAGCACGACCTCGGTTGGCCGGAACGAACCCTCGAACGGGATCGGCCGGTAGGCCACCGTGCCGGTCCCGCGACCGAGATCGATCGACCACGGTGACTTGTTGAAGAACGCCGCGTCCGTCTCGATGACGCTCGAACGCAGGAGATCCTGCGTGAACGACGTGCGGCCGCGGATCTCGAGCGGCGTGTTGAGGTAGTACAGGACGTTGCCGGTCCGGCGCGGCTCCTGGCCCGCGATGGCGACATCGAGCACGTCGCGCGAGCCCCACGCCAGGATCACCGGTCCGTCGCTGGGCAGCTGGTTCGACGTCCCGAACATCGGGTCGTAGGTGAGCTGGTCGATCATCGTGTGGCGGACGAACTGGCGGATGACGTTCTCCGTTGCCCGCGAGGCGTCCGGGAAGAACACCGTGCCGACAACCTTGTCCGACAGCGGCTGGCCGAAGAACGTCGGGGCCAGCCGCAGGTTGACGTCAACTTCTTCACCGGGCGAGAGATCCTTCAGGACCTGGACGGACCCGCCGATCACGATCGCCGGCTTCTCGAGCGTCTCCTCGGAGGCATTTCGCACGGTCCCTTTCAGCGACCCGTCGATGAGCTCGAGCTGGGCCTCCACAAGCGGTACCGTGGCCGGCGTCTCGGCCCGGATGGCGCGCAGCGATGCCACGCCGACCGCGAGGTCGCGGATCCGCGACGGGTTGCCTTGCAGGATGTCGAGACCGCCGGCGGTCGCCTCGCCACCGAAGATCTCGCCGCTGATCGGCGAGGACAGAAGCGCCCCACCGGGGACCTCGAGCTGGTACGTCTCGCGAGACGGCGAGAAGACCCCGAGATAGACCTGGGCGGCACCGTCGGTCGCGCCGGGCGCCCCGCGCACGATCGCCACCTCGTTGACGATCACGTTGCTGCCGCGCAATGCCGCCCCGAAGCCGTAGGCGCCCACGGCGAACACGACGATCAGGATCGGCATGGTGACCCACGCCCATTCCCGGCGGTCCAGGCGGCGCAGGACCAGGTAGTTCACCGGCCCGATCAGCAGGATGTACGCGCCGAGCAACAGGAGCAGGCCGCCGATCGGGGGCAGGGCGAGCGCCGGCAGCTGCGACACCGCGCTGATGAGCTGGCTGTCGTCGGCAACGATCTGGCCGACCGTCGAGCGCGGCGGCAGCAGCCGTCGCCAGAGAGCATCGGACGCATCCGTCTCGGCGATCCACGGCGTGGCCGGGTCGAAGCCGATGAGGGTGACGAGCCCGCTGCCGTAGGTCCGCTCCGCGGCCACGATCCGGTCGCCGACCGCGGCCAGCGTTCGCCCGCCGATGAGGTCGCCCGACAGGGCGGGCAAGTCCGCCGCGGTCTCGGGAATTTGACCGAGCAGCCCTGCCAGCGTCTGCGGCGCCACGTCAGTGGTCGCCAGGGGCCGGTACGGGAGGATGGTGTCGGGGAAGGCGGAGAGTGTTGCCGGGCCGGCCGTGCCGCCGGCGATGACCATGCGGCCGCCGGCCGCGAGCCAGCCCTGCAGCGCCGCGAGCTGGTCCGGCTCGAGCAGGTTCGAATCGACGTCCTGCCAGACGAGGCGGTCGATGGCGCCCCACGCCTCGACGCGCGACGGAAGATCGGCCGGTGACAGCGCGAGCGTGACCGGCGCCTGCTGTTGCTGGTTCGGCGGCAGGCTGAGCCCACCCACGATGCCCTGCGGCCGCTCGGCGACGACGGCCACGACGAGCTGCGACGCGTCGCGGACCGCGTACTCGGCACGCGCGTTGGCGATCTCGTCGTCGTCCTCGACCAGGTCGACCTTGATCTCGCGCCCGAAGCCGGGGGGCTGAGCGTAGAGCAGGTAGATCTTGTCCGACCCCGTGGGCAGGTCGACCGGCGTCCCGTACTGGGTGCGCGCCTGAGAGCCGTTGTCGAGCCGAAGCTCGCCGGTCACGGACGGGCCGTCGTTGCGCAGGTGCACCTCGATCGCCATCCACGACCCGACGCGGGCATGACCACCGAGCAGGACGCGCGCCTCCATCGTCGGCGCATCGCTGTCTGCGGCGAGCGCCGGACCGGCGAGGGCGCCCAGCGCGAGGACCAGGAGTGTTGGTGCGAGGAGCAGGCGGGCGACCAGGCTCTGCTTGGGTGACGGTTGGCGCACGCGGACTCCGCTGGCGATGGATGGTCGGTATGGACGGTGCAAGGACGTCTCGGACCCCTCGAAAGTTGCGCAGCCCCTACCGTTGGCCGCTTCACCCGGGCACCATCGGGCGTCGTGGCCGTGGCTATCGTACGATGCCTGCGTTCCACCATCTGTCGCGACGCATGTCGCCGACGAGGAGACCGTGCCCCAGATCCGCCCCTTCCGTGCGCTGCGCTTCGACCCGTCGGTCGTCGGGGACCTCGGCGCTGTGGTCGCGCCGCCATACGACGTCATCGACGAAGCGCGCCGCTCGGAACTGGTGGCGCGCCACCCCACGAACGTGGTTCGACTGGACCTTCCCACTGACGAGCCTGGCGACGAACCCGACCAGAAGTACCGTCGCGCCGCGCGGACGCTGGCGGAATGGCGGTCGGATGGCACGTTCCGCAAGGATCCGCACCCGTCGATCTACGTGTATGAGCAGACGTACTGCGTGCCGGGAACGGGGACGGAACGGCTGCAGCGCGGCTTCTTCGCACGGCTCCGCCTGGAATCGTTCGAACCGGGCGGCGCGGTGCTGCCGCATGAGCGAACGCTGGCGGGGCCTCGAGAGGACCGCTACAAGTTGCTGCGCGCGACGGGCGTGAACACGAGCCCGGTCGTCGTCCTCTACCAGGATTCGGCCGGGCGGAGCGGTGAGCTGCTCGATTCGCTGACGCGCACCGCCCCGAGTGCAGACGTCACCGACGACGAGGGCACGCGCCACCGAGTGTGGGCGGCGGCGGCCGACGGCGGAGAGCCCGATCCCGCCGTTGCCGCGCTGCTTGCCGCGGCTGGCCGCGGGCCGGTGACGATCGCGGACGGCCACCATCGCTACGAGACCGCTCTCCGCTATCGGGACGAGCGGCGCATGACTCGTTCGTGTGACGAGGATCCCGCCTTCGACTACCTGCTCGTGCTGCTCGTCGAGGCCGGTGAGCCGCTGACGGTCCTGCCGACCCACCGACTGGTGCGAACCGGGGCGGGTTCGGCGTCGCGTGTGGAACTGATCGCGCGCGCACGCGAGCTGTTCGACGTCGAGGAGGTCGAGCGGGACGCGCTGCTGACGGCGTTCGAGGCGCCCGCAGGAGGCGGTCGAGGTCGGTTCGGCGTCTGGGAAGGTGGACAAGGTGCCTTCCTCACCGCCCGGCGAGAGGCGGTCCGCCCGTTCCTGCCGACCGGGGGCGACGCGCTTCGGGGGCTCGATGTCACCCTGCTCGGTGTCGCCCTCGACCGGCTCGTCGGGGTCGATGCCGATGCGGTATCCGCGGGGGCGATCGGGTTCACCAAGTCCGCGCGTGAGGCGCTCGATGCCGTCGACCGAGGCGACGAGTTCGACGTCGCGTTCCTGCTCGAGCCTACGCCCGTGCCGGACATCCTGGCCGTTGCCGCCGACGGCGACGTGATGCCCCAGAAATCGACGTACTTCTACCCGAAAGCCCTGACCGGCCTCGTGATCAATCCCCATGAATGGTGACCACATGACTGACACCCGAACGCCCGAACCGATCCTCACCCGCACTCCAACCGCGGCGACGAACGGACGGCCGGTGCGCAAGGACGAGATCGAGCTTCACGACCGCGGCCTGTACATCGAGTCGTGGCTGCCCGAGCGGCGATCGCGGCGAAAGCCGCTGCTGCTCGTCCACGGCGAGCTCGGCGGATCATGGGTGTGGGAGCGCTATCTCGGCTACTTCGCGGGGCGCGGCTGGGAGGGCCACGCGCTCAACCTGCGCAACCATCACTGGTCGTCGACCGCGGATCCGGCCGAGCTGTCGTTCGAGTCGTATACCGAGGACGTGGTCGCGGCGATGGAGCGCCTCGGGCCGAATGCCATCGCGGTTGGGCACGGCATGGGTGGCCTGCTCGTGCTCAAGGCCGCCGAGCGCATGCCGGTCTCCGGCCTCATCCTGATCAGCCCCGAACCGCCACGGGAGCTCCGGCCGCCGGCGCGACCACACGAGCTGCGCGACATTCCCGAGGTCTACGGCCGGTCGCTGGTCGGCTGGGAGACGCTCCCCGAGAAGCTCCAGCGCGACGACCGCGATCTGACCATCGAGGACGTGCTGCGCATCCAGCACCTGATGGGCCAGAAGCCGCACGAGTCGGGCCAGGCGCGGCGGGCGATGATCGCCGGCGTGTCCGTCGATCCGCGTGTCGTCCAGGAGGTGCCACGGCTGGTGATCGGTGGCGGCCTGGATCGGACGGTCCCGCTGGGGGACTCGGAACGGGTCGCGGAGTGGATCGACGCCCAGTTCGAACCGTTCGGAGCGCACTCGCACTACGGCCTCGTGCTTGGGGAGCAGAGCTTCCAGCAGGTCGCCGAGACGATCAGGGGCTTCCTGGAGCTGCACCGCCTGTAGTTGGCCCGGCCGCGCCGACTTGGCGGCCAAAACCGAGCCCTGTTGAATGAACGGCATGGCCCGACGCCCAAACGGGGCATTTGCGCCCCAGGTTGGCTGCCAATTCCGCTCGTCCGCGAATAGCTGGCCGCTAACTCGGCCTGTGCGACGACCGAGGTTCTGACTTCTAGTCATCGCGCGAATATCTGGCCGCCACTTCCTTGCCCGCGTGCCCCCTTGACTTCGCCGCGGATATACGTATATTCACACGCATACTGCCGCTGAACGGGAACCGAGGCTAAGATGTGGCCGTGCCGAACAAGACCATCTACGTCTCCGATGGAGACCTCAAGCTCTTCGAGCGGGCCCAGAAGCTCGCGGGAGGGAACCTATCCGCGGCGATCGCCAAGGCGCTCAAGCGCTACGTCGAGACGGCCGAAGGACTCCAGGAAGGCTTCGACGACGTGGTCGTCCGCGTCGGTCTCGGGGCCGGCCGGAAGGTCCGCTTCACGGCAGTCCTGGTCGGGGAGTGGACGGACACGATCAACGACCGCATCGAGCAATTCCGCGTCTGGCGAGGGCGGACCGGCAAGTACGTCCTCCACATCGAACGGCAGCCCGGCTACTGGCAGCTCGACGCCGAAGGGAAACCGGTCGGGGGCTGGAAAGGCGGACTCGGGATCGGCGTCGCGCGATACCGCGGCACGCCGAAGGAGCAGATCCTCGAGGTCCTCGACACGCTCGAGGAGCTTCGAGACAAGGTCCCGCCCGAGCTCTACGACATCGTCGAGCGCGACGCGCGCCAGCCGACAGTGGAGGAGCTCGACATCTGAGGCCGCGCACCGCCAGGCGGCCGGCCTGGGAGGTGCCCGATGAACGCCATCGAGGTTCGCGGTCTCACGAAGTCCTACGGCAAGCAGGTCGTCCTCGACTCGATCGATCTCGATGTCGCCGAAGGCACGGTCCTCGCGCTGCTTGGCCCGAACGGCGCCGGCAAGACGACCGCGATCCACATCCTCTCGACGCTGATCTCGGCCGATTCCGGCCAGGTACTCGTAGGCGGGCACGACGTCGCCCGTGACCCGAACGCCGTCCGCGGGCTGATCGGCCTCACCGGCCAGGTTTCCGCCGTCGACGGGCAGTTCACGGGTGAGGAGAACCTGCGCCTGATGGCCGACCTCGAACACCTTGGCAAACAGCAGGGCCGTCGCCGCGTTCGTGAGCTCCTCGAGCGGTTCGACCTCGTCGATGCAGCGGACAAGCCGGCCATGACCTACTCCGGCGGCATGCGCCGCCGGCTGGACCTCGCGATGACACTCGTCGGCGAGCCTCGGATCATCTTCCTCGACGAGCCGACGACGGGCCTCGACCCGCGCAGCCGGCGGGTGATGTGGGACATCGTCCGCGACCTCGTGGCGGATGGGGTCACGATCCTGCTCACGACGCAATACCTCGAGGAGGCCGACCGCCTGGCGAACCGGATCGCGTTGCTCGACCACGGACGCGTCGTCGCCCTCGGCACGCCGGCCGAGCTCAAGCGCCTCGTCCCGGGCGGCAGCGTCCGGCTCGAGTTCGGCGACACCGAGCAGCTCGAACGCGCGGCATCGGTGATCGGCGACGGCGCCGTGCGTGACGACGACGCACTCTCGCTCGAGGTACCGAGCGACGGGAGCGTCCACAATCTCCGACGGCTGATCGAACGACTCGACTCGAGCGCCGTCGAGGTCGAGGGGCTTTCCGTTCAGGCGGCCGATCTCGATGACGTCTTCCTGTCGCTGACCGGTTCTACCAGCCGCGAACATGTCGAGCAGGAGGTGCCCGCGCGATGACCGCCTACGCCATTTCCGACTCCTCGACGATGCTCCGGCGCAGCCTCCGGAGGATGCGCCGCTACCCGTCGCTGACGTTCTTCACCGCGGCCCTTCCCGTGGTCCTCCTGCTTGTCTTCGTGTACGTGTTCGGCGGGACGATGGGAGCGGGCCTCGGCGGGCCGTCGATCGGCGCAAACGGCCGCGACGCCTATCTCGCGTATCTCGTTCCAGGAATCCTGCTGTTGACGATCGTCGGCGCGGCTACCGGCACCGCGATCTCGGTCGCGATGGACATGACGGCGGGCATCGTTGCCCGCTTCCGAACCATGTCGATCGCCCGCGGGTCTGTGCTGGCCGGGCACATCGTCGGCAGCATCATCCAGATCTCCCTGGCGATCGCCCTCGTGCTGGTGGTGGCCGTGGTCATCGGGTATCGGCCGGGCGGCGGCCCGGCATCCTGGATCGCGGCAGCCGGCCTGCTGGTGCTCACGGCGATCGCGACGAGCAGCCTGTCGGTCGCGCTGGGTCTGGCGACCGACAGCGTCGAAACGGCCAGCAACACACCGATGATCCTGACGCTGCTGCTCTTCCTCAGCTCGGCCTTCGTCCCGACGGCGTCGATGCCGGACCCGCTCCGCTGGTTCGCCGAGCATCAGCCGTTCACCCCGATCGTGGAGACGCTCCGCGCGCTGCTCGCCGGCACCCCGGTCGGTGACAATGGAGTCGTGGCGGTCACGTGGTGCGTGGTGATTTCGGTGGCCGGCTACCTCTGGGCGCGGCGGCTGTACGAGCGGGTGCCGGTTCGCGTGGGCGCCTAGGTCGTACCGGCGACCCACGGTTGAAGGGATTCGCGGCCCGCTGGTATCATGCCGACCGTCCTCGGCGGCCCTTTACCCCGCCCGACGCCCGTGCCGCATTCGTCTAGAGGCCTAGGACACCGCCCTCTCAAGGCGGAGATCACCGGTTCGAATCCGGTATGCGGTACCACACCCCCAAACCACAACATCTGGTGGTCCTCTGCCGCCACCATGCTCCATGTAGTGGTACTCACCGAACCGCACAACAGCGAGGCCCTGTGCGGTACCAACCCCGGAGCCCATCGACCATCGGATGCTTGGCCCGCTCGCCAAATGCAGAGGGCCGCTGGGCCGATTTCGGCCCTCCGTGTCGGCAGCGTCGTTCCCGATGTCCCGAACGAGGCTGTCGTCGAGGTCGCGGGTTCGGAGCTGCAGACTCGTAGCGTCGCCGGCCAGATCGTCGCATCGCATCGATATTGCCCGCTTGCGACCCAGCGCTTGGCACGACAACGGACCGGACCGAGCCGGCCAGGAGTGGCCCTCGCGACTCCGTGAACTTGACCGGAACGATCGTCAGCCGGCGGTTGCGCCGCATGCCAGTTCGTCGGGCTTGGGCACGGCTTCTGTGACCTGGATCACAACTTTTACCGCGGCGGCGGGCGGTCCGCCCGCATTCGTAGGCAGCCGCGGCGTCCTCCAGAGAAACGTCTCGGCTACTTCGACCCGTAGCCTGCCTTCGTCCACGAGCCGGGCGAGCTCGATGAGGTGCGAGCGCTCGGGCTCCACGATGAAGAATCGAGCGCTCAGGTCGCGTCCCCCCGACAGCGTCACCGTAGGCAGGCCAGCGAAGCTGATCACCCTGCCACCGTCGTTGAGCACGCCGACCGATGCCTCGGTGGTCCGTCCTCCGATGGGGTCAAGCACAACGTCGACGTCGCTCACGATCGTCTCGAACGGGGCGGCCTTGTAGTCGATCACCACGTCGGCACCGAGCGAGCGCACATCGTCGGCGTCCCCGGCGGAGGAAGTCGCCGATACGCGAGCGCCGAGCACCTTCGCGATCTGAACGGCGAAGGCACCGACCCCTCCGGCTCCGCCGTGCACGAGCACGTGGTTTCCGGGCTGAACGGGTGCTTGCCCGGTGAACGCCTGCCATGCCGTCAGCGCCGACAGGGGTAACGCGGCTGTCCGAATGTGGTCGAGCGTGACCGGCTTCGGCGCCAGGTCACGAGCCCGCACCGCCACGTCCTCCGCAGCCGCCCGTCGTGATCGACCGGCGCCAGCCCATAACGTCGGC
>DASTYU010000006.1:0-11840 GCA_035764655.1 Candidatus Limnocylindrales bacterium | reverse complement strand
ATGTACGGCGGCAGGAGGTCGGCCTCCACGAAGCGCAGCTGATCGGCGGCGGCGTGGCCGACCGCGTTCTCCCTGGCGAGATCCAGCGCATCGGGCGAGATCTCGGTTGCGAACACGCTGAACTCGTCGCGGACGCGTTGCTTGCGGAGGGCCACGATCAGCGCCACCGCCACCGCACCGCTGCCGGTCCCCACGTCCGCGATGCGGATCGGTGCGTCCGCGCGGTCGCGCGGGGAGGCCGTGAGCCGGCGCATGACCTCGGCGACGGCCACCTCCACCAGCCGCTCGGTTTCGGGGCGCGGGATCAATGCCCGGCTGTCGACGGCGAAGGCGAGACCGTAGAACTCCTTGATGCCGCGGATGTACGCAACCGGCTCCCCTGCCGCTCGCCGCTCCACCGCCGCGTCATACCTCGCCGCCTGGTCGGTGCTGAGCGCGGCCTCCGGGTGTGCGAGCACCGCGGTCCGGTCGACGTCCAGCACGAAGCCCAGCAACAGCTCCGCGTCGAGCCGGGCCGATTCCGAACCCGCGGCGGTCAGTCGCTGGATCGCCCCCCGCAGGACCTCCTCGACGGTCACCTCGGGTTCGACCGGCTCACAACCGGATCGTCACGTTGACGTCGCCGACCTTGCGCAGGACTTCGGCACTGGTCGTGCCTCGCCAGCTATGG
Source organism: Candidatus Limnocylindrales bacterium (assembly GCA_035764655.1). GTDB lineage: Bacteria > Chloroflexota > Limnocylindria > Limnocylindrales > CSP1-4 > DASTYU01. Next base: position 11,170 of record DASTYU010000006.1, on the reverse strand, counting down.
AACAGGAGATCAACTGCTCCGGCGCCGACCTGCAGATTGCGGACCGTCACCCGCCCGACCCACGACGGCAAGTGGGGGTGCCACAGCTCGAGTTCCTTTCGGTCGGCGTGGGCCCGCAGCCCCAGCATCGTCTTCAGGAACAGGAACGGCGCGGCGGCGGCCCACGCCTGTGGCGAGCAGGCAACCGGGTATGGCACCGGATCGAGGTTCTCTTCGCGGGCGAAGCCGCAGAACAGCTCGGGCAGGCGGTAGGACGGGAAATGCTGGGCCGCTTCGAGCACGTCGCCCACGAGCCGGTTCGAGTCCTCGTTGAAGCCGTAGCGCTTGAGCCCGGCCGCGACCAGCGAGGTGTCGTGCGGCCAGACCGACCCGGTGTGATAGCCGAGCGGGTTGTAGCCCGGCTGGTCGCTGGAATAGGTGCGCACGCCCCAGCCCGAGAACATCTCCGGCGACATCAGCCGCGTGGCGACCTGACGCGCACGCCCCTCCGACACGAGCCCGCTCCACAGGCAGTGACCCGGGTTCGAGGCGATCGCATCGGCCGGACGCTTGTCGCGATCGAGCGCCATCGCGTAGTAGCCCAGGTCGTCGACCCAGAACGCGGCTTCGAACCGCTCGCGGAGTTCGGCGGCTTCGCGCTCGAGGCGTTCGGCGAGGTCGGTCTCACCGCGCGCACGGGCAAGGGCCGCCATGCGCCGCTTCGCGTCGAATACGTAGCCCTGGACCTCCGCGAGCGCGATCGGAGGCTTGACCTCTCTGCCGTGCCGATCGCGGATGGCGTCGCTCGAGTCCTTCCAGCCCTGGTTCAGCAGGCCGTGCTCGGTCCTGCGTTCGTACTCGACGAACCCGTCGCCATCGCGGTCGCCGTACCTGTCGATCCAGTCGAGCGCGGCGAGCGCATTCGGCCAGAGCCGGTCGACCAGGTCCAGGTCGCCGGTCCAGTCGTACGTCTCGCCCAGCAGCACCAGCCACAGCGGCGTCGCGTCGACGCTGCCGTAGTACGGGCTGTGGGGCAGCTCGCCCGCCGCCGCCATCTCACCGACGCGCAGCTCGTGGAGGATCTTGCCCGGCTCGGCGTCGCGCCACTCGTCGACCTCGGTGGCCTGGCGCGCGGCGAGCACGCCGAGCGTCTCGATGCCCAGCTGCGGGCGGAACGGCACCGACTGCAATGAGGCGATCAGCGAGTCCCGTCCGAACAGCGTGGTGAACCACGGGACACCGGCGGCGATGTAGCGCTCGGACTCACCGGGGGTCTCGTTGATCAGCAGGCGCAGGTCGGCGATGGAACGGTTGATGGTCAGGTCGAACAGCTCGTGGTCGGTGTCCACCTCGGCCGTGCTGCGCGACCAGGCGTGGTACGCCCCGCTCGGTTCGTCCTCGTCGATCCGCGGAGGCTCCGGGAACAGCTCGGCCGGCGTGTCGGTGGCCTTCGCGGCGTCCCCGATCGTCACCCAGACCACCCACCGAAGCTCGCGCCGCTGACCCGGCGCCAGCGGCCAGGTCCAGCAATAGCGCAGCCAGGCACCGCTGTCGGAAGCGTCGCCGTGCGCCTCGACCGGTTCGATCTCGTCCGCCGCCTGGCCGAAGCGCACGTGGGTGGACCGTCGGCGGCCGTCGAGTCCGTCGTAGCGGAACGTGACGCGCTGCGGCAGGGAGGCGGCCGGATGCAGGGTGCCCCGCTGGTCGCGCACCCGCCCGCGGACCTCGAAGATGTCGGCCCCGTCGATCCCGAGCTCGAGTTCGATCGTCAGGGTCTCGGGATGCTCCGCGTAGTTCTCGACCGTGACCCGCTCCTCGAGGCCGCGCAGCGACATGACGCGGTCGCGCCCGATCCCGATCTTGCGCCCGGCGAGGTCGTCGAGCGGGTTCACCTTCGCCTCGATGTTGCGGTCGATGCTCGGGTTGGTGAGCTGGATGGTGCCGCGGTAGTTGCCACCGGCCGTACCCTGCAGCAGGACCGGCCGCGTGCCGTTGACGCGCAGCTGCGAGCACGACAGCAGTCGCGTGTCGCGGTCGTACAGCCCGAGGCCACGCGAGTCGACGTGGACGTCGCCGAACGGGTCGGTCAGCAGGTACAGATCGCCGTGCTTGACGACCTGCACCGAGCCGAGGTCCGTGGCGCGCTCGATGGGCACCACGACCGGGTCGAACCAGCGGATCGCGGATGGATCGACGTCATCCGGGTGCGCTCGCGCGGGTGACGGCCGGGCCTGCTCCGCGCGCGCCATGGCTCAGCTGGCTCCGTTGGTCCCGGTGACCGCGGCGAGCAGCTCGGCCTGCTCGGCCATGGTGAGGGCGTCGATCAACTCGTCGATCTCGCCATCCATCACCGCGGGCAGGTTATGGACCGTCTTGCCGATCCGGTGATCGGTCACCCGGTCCTGCGGAAAGTTGTAGGTGCGCACCTTGTCCGAGCGATCACCCGATCCCACCATGGACTTGCGGGTCGCCGATTCGGCTTCGCGCTGCTCGGCGAGCTTGCGTTCGAGCAGGCGCGATCGAAGGACGGACAGCGCCTTCGCCTTGTTCTTGTGCTGGCTCTTCTCGTCCTGGATCTCCACGACCAGGCCGGTCGGCAGGTGGGTGATGCGCACGGCGGAGTCGGTCGTGTTGACCGACTGGCCACCCGGTCCCGACGAACGCTTGACCTCGATGCGGAGGTCCTTGTCCTCGTCGATCTCGACTTCGACCTCGTCCGCCTCGGGCATGACGATGACCGTTGCCGTGGACGTATGGATGCGCCCCGAGGACTCGGTCGCCGGGATGCGCTGGACGCGGTGCACCCCTCCCTCGAACTTCAGGCGGCTGTAGGCGCCATCGCCGTGAATCGAGACGATCGCCTCCTTGATGCCACCGATGCCCGTCTCGTTCAGGCTCATCAGCTCGGGGGTGAAGCGGTGGCGGTCGGCGTAGCGGGCGTACATGCGGTACAACTCGGCCGCGAAAAGGCCCGCCTCGTCCCCGCCGGCGCCCGCACGGATCTCGAGGATGACGTCGCGGTCGTCGTTCGGATCGCGCGGGAGCAGCAGGACCCGCAGGTCGGCCAGCAGCCGCACCTCGAGCGCCTCGAGGCGATCGATCTCGTCGCGCGCCATGGCCCGCATGTCGTCATCGGTCTCGGCGTCGCGCACCTCGCGGGCGCCGTCGAGCTCACGCCGAGCCTCCTCGAGCTGGCGGTATGCAGCGACGACGGGTTCGAGCCGGGCGAGCTCGCGACCGAGTCGCCGCATCGCGTCGGGGTCGGAGGTCGTTTCGGGCAGCGAGAAGCGGGCCTGGAGGTCGTCGTACTGGTCGGCGACCTCCGCGAGCTTCGCGTCGAGGCCGGTCATGACCGGCCGGGCGGCTCGCCTGGCGAAGCCGCCGTGGGCTGCGGCGGGACGGTGACGGCGGACTCGCTGACGCCGGACTCGGCGGCCGGTTCGACCGTGGCGGGGCCGAGCCGCATGGGGTCGTGCTCGAACAACTCGGAGTTGGCGGGAACCGTCTCGCCGTCCGCCGTCAGCGCCTCCTGCATCGAGACGATCGCGACTTCGATCATGTCGTCGGACGGGCGCTTGGTCGTGATCATCTGGACGAGGATGCCCGGATACATCAGCACCTTGACCAGCGGGTTGCGGCGGTAGCGGGCGCCGAACCGGAGGATCTCGTAGCCGATCATCGCGATGACGGGGATCAGCAGCAGGCGGCTGGCGACCATGATCCGCGGCGGCTGCCGGCCGACCAGGGAGAACGCGATGATCGACAGGATGATGACGACGACGAGGAACTCGGTGCCGCAGCGCTGGTGGGCCGTCGGGTACTTGCGCACCGCATCCACCGTCAGCGGGTCGTCGTGCTCGAGCGCGTGGATCGTCATGTGCTCGGCGCCGTGGTACTGGAACACCCGGTGGATGTCCGGCATGCGGGAGATGAGCACGAGGTAGCCGAGGAAGATCGCCACGCGGACGAGGCCCTCGATGAGGTGCTGGACGAGGTCGTTCTCGACGTCGCCTGCGGTGAACGTCGCGATGAACAGCGGCAGCAGGAAGAACACGCCGACGCCGAGAACCAGGGTGATCGCAAGCATCAGCGCGACGCCGCCCTTGCCGATCTCGACGCCGTCTTCCTCGGCCTGAACGTTGGCGCTGCGCACGAGCCAGCGGGTGCCGACGACGAGCGTCTCGTACAGGACGACGAGCCCGCGCAGGAACGGCAGCTTCGACCAGCGCGTGCCGTGCATGCCCGAGTCGAGGCGCTCGGTCGCGTACACGATGCGGCCATCGGGGTGGCGCAGGGCGACCGCGATGGCGTCGCGGCCACGCATCAGGACGCCCTCGATCAGGGCCTGGCCGCCGTAGGTGAAGCGTGACATGGCGGGAAGTCTACCGGCTCGGGGCGTCGGGACCGTGATGGCCCGTTCGTCCTGTGTCGCCGCCCACCAGCCGGCCTGGAACGGTCGGCGACCCACCTGACGAACACACCGCCGGATTGAACGCTGGGCGACCGACGGGCTCGGCCAGGGTGGCGCGCCGCGCCCATCGGACCACCCGCACGACCCGCGCCGATCACGCGAGCGCCCGAATCAAGACGGCCGGTCCGTTGGGACCGGCCGTCGGCGTGATCGGGTCCGATGTCGTCAGCTGGCGCGCGTTTGGCGCTCGAGACGCTTCTGGAAGCGCTCCACCTGGCCGGCGGTGTCGATGATGGTCTGCTTGCCCGTGAAGAACGGGTGGCAGTTGCTGCACACGTCGACCCGGAGCTCGGGCCGGGTGGACCCCACCGTCCACTCTCGTCCGCACGAGCCGCAGTGAACCTTGGCTTCGAAATACTGGGGATGGATATCTGCCTTCACGGCGGTTCTCTCCTCCGGCGCCGTCCGCACGGGGTCTGTGCCCCGCCGGTGGTCGCCGGCTCGTGGGCCTATGCGGAGGCGACAGCGTCGGCGGCGGGTGCCGCCTCGGCCGCGTCACCGGCAATGACCCGGATGCGCTTCTTGCTCTTCGTGGCGTGCTCGAACTTGACCTTTCCGTCGACGGTCGCGAACACGGTGTAGTCGCCCCCGAGCCCGGTGCCCGGGCCCGACAGGAACGTCATGCCGCGCTGCCGGACGATGATCGAGCCGGCGGTCACCGTCTGGCCGTCACCGGCCTTGACACCGAGTCGCTGGCCAACGCTGTCGCGTCCGTTCTTCGAGCTGGAGCCAGCCTTCTTGTGGGCCATGCTGTTACTCGTCCTTCTTCGTGGTGCGGGTGCGCTTGGGCTTGGCCTCGGTCGCATCCGCGGCCTTGGTGTCCGCGTCGGCCTCGGCGTCCGCGTCTGCCTTGGTTTCCCCCTTGGCCTTCGCGTCGGACGCCTTCGCGCGCGCGCGCTTCGGCTTGTCCTCGGTCGTCCCGGCCTCCGGGGCCGCAGCCTCGGCACCTGCCGCGGTCTCGGCCTCCGCCGCGGCGGCCTTTGCGCGACCGCGCTTCGGCTTCGCCTCGGCCTCAGTCGCCTTCGAGCGTGCCGCGAGCTGCTCGGCAAGGGCCGCGTCGGCGGCAGCCTGCTGGGCCGCTGCTTCCTCGAGCTGCTTGCGTTCGGTCTTCTTTTCTTCGACCGCCTTCTTCTCCGCCTTGGCCGCGCTCTTGCCGCCAAGCGTGATGTCGCTGATCCGCAGGACCGTCAGCTCCTGGCGGTGGCCATGCTTGACGCGACGGCGCGCCTTCGGCCGGTACTTGAACGCGATGACCTTGTCGCCCCGAGCCTGACGAAGGACCTCGGCGCTGACGGCCGCATTTGCGACGAGCGGCTGGCCGATCGACGCCTCGTCGCCGTCGGCGACGAGCAGGACGCGATCGAGCGTGATCGTGTTGCCCGGCTCGACGTCGAGCAGCTCGACCTGGAGCTCGGTGCCGACCTCGACGCGGTACTGCTTCCCGCCGGTCTCGATGACTGCGTACATGGATCCTCAGGACTGGGCGACGGCCGCATGGAACGACCGCGACATGGACAGGGAGTGACGCTCGGCAGGCCCGAGGCGCGAACGAGAAGTGTACGGCGGAGCTCCTGCTCGGTCAATCGTGCGCCGTGTTCGCGGGCAACGCGCCCGGTTGGCGCCTTGCTTCCGCCCGAATCGTGCCTATTCGTGCTGGGAGCAGGAGCCGGCATCGCAGGCACCGGCGAGGCCGGCCCTGGACACCAGACTGGCCGCTGGCACGAATGGCGACGATTCGGCGTCGCATTAGGCCCGCCGACCGCATCCTTGTGGGCCTTCTTCATGCGTGCAGCACGAATGTGCGCGCTGCCCCGGTCGCCAACAAGGCGAGAGCGTGACAGCCGGCGCGGCCGCCAGCTGACGGATCAGGGAGCCGGCGCCTCGTCGGCCAGGACCAGCCGCTCCCGCACGATCGAAGCGCCCTCCAGCGGCTCCCCGGCCGCGTCGGCAAGCGCGGCGATGACCTCATCGGGGCGACCCGTCCCAAGCTCCGGATGAAACCTCGTCCGGGCATGCACGACGACGGGCGGCCCGGCCGCGACCATCGCGATGTCCACGAGCAGCGGCCGCAGGTCGTAGCGGACGCTTGCGCCGCCCTTCATCCGGTCGCGCGGGATCGCCTGCGCGGCCATCAGCCGCGCGCATGCCCCTTCGACGGCCGCCGCGCTCACGCCACCCGCGAGCGTGATCCGATAGTCCGCAGCCACGATTCGACCGGGCAGCGCGGGGCCGGCCAGCCATACGTCGTAGAGGTCGACGAGGCTCCATCCGGCGGGCAGCCGCATCGAGAGCTGCTCGCGAACGCGCCACGTCGGCAATCGTTCCGTGAGTATGAGATCGATCAGCTCCGCCTCACCGGCGACGCCGATCGGCAATGGCGCCCCGAACGACACCCGGACCCGTGGGGTGTCGGCGTCGGTCCAGGCAACCGGCAAGCTGCTTCCGCCGAGCGCCTCTTCCCATGCGCCGGACAGCTCCCGCTGGGTCAGCGGCGGGGCGTCGGCGGAGCGGCGCACGACAAGCCGCCAGCGCTGTCTCGGCTCGAGGCGGGGGCGGTCGGGAGGGCCGTCCACGTCTGGTAGTCTGCGGCACGATGGACGAGCCCGCGCGCAACGATCCGTCCCAGCGCAGCGCGTCCTCTCCTCAACCGGCCGAAGGAGACGCGGCCCGCGACGCGGCTCGGGACGCGCCGAGCACGTCGTCCGACCCGGTGACCGACGCCGGGCGCGCGGGCATGGACCCGGTCGCCGTCGCGGCGGCCGAGCACTGGTCCGCGAACATCCCTCCCGCTCCATTCGTGGCCGTCGACGACGATGGCCGGCGCCGCCTCGCTCCCCTGTCCCCGCGCGTCGCGGTGCTCATCGGGGCCGCGGTCGTCGTCGCGCTGATCCTGTGGATGGCCCGCGACGCGGTTCGCCCGTTCATCGTCGGGCTGCTGCTCGTGTACCTGCTCGATCCGCCGGTGCGCTGGCTCGCGCGGCGGGGCCTGCCCCGCATCGCCGCGATCCTGATCGTCTACCTCGTCACGATCGTGGCGATCGTGGAGTTCCTGAACCTCACGCTGCGCCCGTTGATCAACGAGGCGGCCCAGTTCATCGAGGACCTGCCGGCGCTCATCGAGCAGTTCGACGCCCAATTGCAGCGCCTGGCGGAGCTGTACCAGGGCCTCAACCTGCCACCCGCCGTGCGCGAGTACATCGACACTGCGATCCAGGCGCTGACGACCGGGGAGGCGAGCTTCGACCCTGGGATATTCCTCCCAGTCGTGACGAGCGCGACCAGCTTCATCGGTTCGATCTTCGGCTACTTCCTGCTGCCGGTCTGGGCCTTCTACCTGCTGAAGGATCGCGTGCGGCTGCTCGACACGTTCGACCGGGCGCTGCCCGCCTCATGGCGGCCGGACACGTGGGCGACGCTGCGCATCGTGGAGCGAGTGTTCGGCCAGTGGGTGCGCGGGCAGCTGCTGCTGGGGTTGACGGTCGGCGTGATGACGTTCGTCGGGCTGATGGTGCTGAGCGTGCTCGTGGACCCGATCTTCGGGCGCTACGCCGTGCTCCTCTCGATCATCGCCGGGGTGCTCGAGCTCCTGCCGATCATCGGACCGATCATCGCCGCGGTGCCGGCCATTCTCCTGGCCGCGACGGCCGGGCTGGAGGCGACGGTCGCCGCCTTCATCCTGTACCTGGCGGTCCAGCAGCTCGAGAACTACCTGCTCGTGCCGAAGATCCAGGGCGATGCCGTCCAGCTGCACCCCGCCGTCGTCATCTTCGCGCTGATCATCGGCGGCTCGCTGGCCGGTCTCCTGGGGGCCATCCTGGCCCTGCCCGTCACGTCCGCAGCGCGGGATGTCGTGCGGTACCTGTTCCGCCGAGCGGGTCCGGCGGAGGACGCGGGCTCACTCGAGGAGCTCGGCCGCGAACTGGGGATCGAGCCACCGCCGACCCCACCCGAGTCGGGAGCGCTCAGCCCGACGTCGCCGGCTTCCTGACGGGCTCGCCGGCCGCCTCGGCGTCCGCACGCGGCACGGCGAACTGCAGCAGATACGGTGCGACGATCGTGGTCGCGACCACCGCGACCAGCACGGCGCTGAACGTCCCCTCCGAGAGGAGGCCGCCGACAAGGCCGAGGTTCGCGACCACGATCCCGACCTCGCCACGGGGCACCATCCCGAATCCCACCGTCAGGGCGCCCCAGCGGCCCACCGACTGCGCGCCGATCAGGCCGCCCGCGGTCTTGGTGATGATCCCGATGACCGCCAGGCCGATCGCGAGCGCCAGGATTCCGGGATCGCCGAGTGCGCCGAGGTCCAGCTGGGCGCCGGTGACCGCGAAGAAGAACGGCGTGAAGATCTGCTGGAGCGGGCGGATCTCGTGCTCGAGCTCGTCGCGGGCCTCCGTCTCGGCAACGATCAGCCCGGCCACGAAAGCGCCGATGATTGCCGCAAGCCCGAACACCGCCGCGAGCAGGGCCGTACCGAACATCAGGATGAATGCCGGCACCAGCGGCGTGTCGGCGAATAACGGCCAGGTGAAGACCTCGCGGCGGAGCCCGCGCGCCCGGCGAGCGGCAGCGAAGCCCAGCGCGACGAGGCCAACGGCGACCACGGCCAACAGCAGGGTCGACGCCGACAGGTCCCCGCTGGTGACGCCGCTCACGACCCCGATCGCGATCAGCGCCAAGACGTCGTCGATCACGGCGGCTGCGAGGATGATCCGGGCAAACGTCCGATCGAGCACGCCCATGTCGCCGAGCACCCTGCTGGTGATGCCGATGCTTGTCGCCGCGAGCGCCAGCCCGATGAACGCAGCGCTGGACGCCGATTCGCCGATCAGGAGCCCGAGGCCCACGCCGAACACGATCGGAAGCACCATCGCGCTGATCGCGGTGATCGTCGCCGAGCGGCCCACCGCCAGCAGGTCGTCGACGCGGACCTCCAGGCCGACCGCGAAGAGGAGGACGACGACGCCGATCTCCGCCAGAACGACGGCCGACTCCCCCGGCGTGACGAGGCCGAGCGCGTACGGACCCACCAGGAACCCGCCGAGGAGCTCCCCGACGACGGCCGGCTGACCGAGGCGGCGAGCGACTTCCTCTCCGGCTTTCGCCGCGACGAACAGCAGGAACAGGCCCGTCAGGATGCCGACAAGCGGCTCGCCGCCACCGGGATCGACCGCCGGGACCAGGCCGCCGGCCACGCCGGTCACCACAGGTAGCGCACGTACAGGTACGCCGTTGCGATCACGATCGACAGCAGCGCGACGAGGAAGCCGTAGCGAAAGAACGTGGCGAAGCCGATCGGATGGCCGGCCCGTCCGGCGAGGTTTGCGCCGACGACGTTCGCGGAAGCGCCGACGATCGTCGCGTTCCCACCGAGGCAGGCGCCGAGCGCGAGGGCCCACCAGAGCGGCTCGATCGGGATCCCGCTGGCGCCCAGCCGCTCGACCACCGGGATCATCGTGGTCGTGTAGGGAATGTTGTCGACGATGGCCGATGCGATGGCGCTGAGCCACAGCAGCCCGATGGAGGTGACGGTGGCGTCCCCGCCCGTCAAATCGATCAGGAACTCGGCAAGGGCATCGATGATGCCGACCTCGACGATCGCCGACACGAGCATGAACAGGCCGATGAAGAAGAAGAGCGTCGGCCACTCGATCTCCTCGAGGACCGTCGCCACGTCGACCCGGGAGATCACCGTCAGCAGCGTCGCCCCGAAGAGCGCGATCGTTCCCGTCTCGAGACCGAGCGGCACGGCGAACACGAATCCGAGGATCGTCAATCCGATGACCCCCAGGCTCCAGCGCAACAGCGGAATGTCCGTGAGCACTTCGCGCGCGTCGAGCGCGAGGACACCGGCGCGGACGTCTCCCTGGACCTCGAGGTCCCCCTTGAACAGGAAACGGGTGGCGAACAGGAACGCGATCAGGATCAGCACCGCCACGGGACCGAGGTTGAGCAGGAACTCGACGAAACCCAGTCCCGCCGCCGACCCGATCAGGATGTTCGGCGGATCGCCGATCAGCGTGGCCGTGCCGCCGATATTCGAGGCGAGGATCTCACTGATCAGGAACGGGACCGGGGAGACCCGGAGCACGCCGGCGATGTAGAGGGTGACCGGGGCGAGCAGGACGACCGTGGTCACGTTGTCCAGGAAGGCGCTGATGAGCGCTGAGACGACGCTCAGCACGATCAGCAACCGATAGGGCTCGCCTGCGGCGATCCGGACAGATCGGATGGCCAGCCACTGGAAGAACCCGGTCCGACGCAGGATCCCGGCAAGGATCATCATCCCGGCCAGCAGGAAGATGACGTTGAGGTCAATCGCCTCGAACGCGCTCTCCTGCGAGACAATCCCGAGCAGGACGACGACCGTGCCGCCGAGCAGCGCGGCGAGGGTCTTGTCGAGCCGTTCGGTGGCGATGAGCGCGTAGACGGCGGCGAAGATCAGACCGGCGAGCAGGGCGTCCATGTGGGCGCCTACTGCCGCGCGCCGGGGTCGTCCCCGCCCGTCTGTGCCTCGCGCTCAAGGACATCCGCATAGAAGACGGCGAGCTCGAGCAGATCGAGATACCCGATGGGGCGTCCCTCGTCGTCCACGACGTAGATGCCGGACAGATCGCGCTCGTGCATCCGCCGGAAGCCGACGTCGATCGTTGCGTCCCGCGTGATGGCAGCCGGCGGAAGCATCGCCTCGCCGATGGTCCGCGCCTCGATCGCATGGCT
>DASTYU010000005.1:0-12183 GCA_035764655.1 Candidatus Limnocylindrales bacterium | reverse complement strand
CGCTGCTCGCGAAGGACCCGTCGTCGGACGAACCGCTCGATGATCCTCCGATCAAGGCGATCATCGCCGGCTGGTCGCGGCTCGCGTTCAAGGTCACCGACGACGTCCTGCCGATCGACTGGACGAGCGAGGGCGTCCTCGCCGCCGTTCGCCGGCTCGAGCTCAACGTCGCTGCCAACGCCCTGCCACCGCGTCCGCCACTGCGCGGGTTCCGACCCGCCATCGAGGTTGCCGGCGGTCCGCTCCTGGTCGCCTCGGCGGAGCTGCTCCCGGCCACCCCCGGACCGTCGGACGAAGCCGTTGCCGAGTCGTTCGGCGGTCCGCTCACGCGCGGCCCGACCACGGCCCGCTCGTTCGCGCGGGCCCGCCGGAACCTGCGCAACAGCATCTACCGGGTCGGGCTGATCGATGGCCTCGAAACCGCGATCGCCGGCACGTCGGTGGACGAGGCAATCGCCGGTGGCTTCTCGCTGCCCGAGGCCCTGTTGCGCCCGAAGCCGGGCCTCCCTGGTTCGAACGAGACAGCGATCGAGCTGCCCTGGCGGCTGCTCCTGTCACCGAGCCGCGATGGCGCGTTCTTCCACTGGACGAGCCCGGTCGAAGGCGAGACCGGCCGGACCGAGCTGTGGCACACCCGGCTCGGCTCCACGCAGAACGGCGACATCGCCAAGGTCGACCCGAAGCGGATCCTTCGCGCGATCTGGGCGCTGTCGCCGCCCGGCTGGAAGCAGGTCACCACGCCGACCGATCCGGCCGACCTGACCTACATGCCCGAGGACCGCGACGACGACCCGTTCCGCGCCTCGCTCAACGAGTACGAACGGCACAGCGCCGTCCACCTCAGCTCGAACTACCGGTTGAAGCGGGTGCCGCCGTCGAAGGGCTGGTTCGAGCCGGACCCGCTCGAGGTCGACCACATGGCGCTCTCGTCGCTGGGCGGCTGGCTGGACAGCCGTGGCGTCTGGGAAGGCGGCGAGCAGCCGAACGGCATCTCGGTCGAGGAGTGGCGCCACCGGGCGACCCTCGGGCGCGATCATTTCGTCCGCGTCGTCAAGACCGGGCGGCTCTTCCCGCTCGGTCACCGGGCATCGCTGGTCAAGATCACCGAGCGGCGCTTCGAACCATCGAAGCCGGGCAACCCGGCCTACCTCCGCCAGCGCATGTTCATCATCGTCCGCGAGCCGCTCCGGACGTTCCGCAACTCGGGCTGGACCTGGCAGGACGCCGACGATCCCGACCGCATCGGCGAACGCTGGGACCTGAAGCTGCCGTTCACGGCGATGCGCATCACGACCCGGGTGTCGCCGCTGATCGATGAACCGACCGGCCATGCCATCAACCCGTCCAAGCCCATGCGGGCGTTCTGGCCGTACGTCAAGGGCAAGCCATTTTGCTTCGGCGTCGTAGCGACCGATGTCGACGGCAAGCCGGTGGACCTGTCGATGCCGTTGATTTTCGTCGGCCAGCAGGAGACCGACGAGCTCTGGGCGAACTCGATGGTCCCCGACGACATCGCCGAGGCGTACCGCACGGACACCTGGCCGAGTCCGGGGAGCCAGCTGCTGGCCACGGTTCCGGTCGGCGGCCAATTGGTCGCCTACGCCCAATCGGACGCACCCGACGACACGAGCGTCGCGACGCGCTCGATCACGTTCGACGCCGAGGTTCCGCAACAGGGTCTGTACGACACGCTGCCGCAGCGCCAACCGCGCTTCCTGCCGGTGATGCGCAGCGCCCAGCTCGACGTGCCGGCCCTGCAGAAGATCGCGGGTACGAGCGCAGCCGCGGCCCTCCGCTATGACACCACCTACCTGCACAACGGGTTCGGGGGTCTGAACGGCGGCCAGGTGTTCCTGGCCCGCGACGAGGCATCGGCGCTGCCCGCGCTCGGGGTTCCGTTCAGCCAGCAGTCGCAGCGATCGGGCGGGCTGGTCGCGCCGGACCTGTCGCTCAGCGGCCTGTCCCGGCTCAGCGGCCCGGTCTCCGGCGACATCGACCTGGCAGCCGCCGGCACGATGGACCCAGCCGCGTGGTTCGCCGACGTGCTCGACGACGCCAAGCTGTTCGGCGTCCTGAGCCTGGCGGACATCGTCAAGTCGGTCGGCTTCGACCAGCTCGACAAGCTGCCGCGGCTGGCCGGCGGCGCGATGGACCAGGTCCAGAAGCTCGTCGCGGACATGGAGCGGCTGCACACGATCGTGGCCGGCATCCCGGGCCCGCAGTTCAGCGGCCTCGCGTTCCTGCTCGACCAGCTGGTGAACCCGACGAGCGGGTCGATCGCGGCGCTGCTGAAGGGCGGCGACAGCGGCCCCGTCGTGGCGCAGCTCCAGCTCGTCCAGGGGTCGCTCGGGGACGTACCTGCGGCGATCGCCGCATCCGGGGTGGGTGCCGGGCCGGCCGCCGTCCTCACGGAGGCCGCTTCGTCCATCGAGAGCGCGATCGGCACCGTGCTGGGCGCGGTGGAGCTGATCGAGCAGTTCGCCAATGGCGAGTTGCCCGACGAGCTGAGCGCGCGGTTCGAATGGCGCCCGGAACTCCAGCCATGGCCGTCGAGCGGCCCGATCTTCGTGCCGAAGGGCCCGACGCCCTACCGAAACCTGACGCTGTCGGTGGAGGCGAGCGGCACCGACCTCACGGTGACCTGCTCGCTCGACAGCTTCGACATCGACCTCGAGGTGCTTATCCTCAAGTTCGAGCAGGTCCAGTTCCGGTCACGCGCCGGCAAGAAGCCCGAGATCGACGTCAAGTTCGAGACGTTCGTGTTCGCCGGCCCGCTGGCGTTCATCGAGACGCTCCGCCAGGTCATCCCGCTCGATGGCTTCTCCGACCCGCCCGAAGTGTCGGTCACGAGCGAGGGCATCAGCGCGGGCTTCAGCATGGGCCTGCCGAACCTGTCGTTCGGCGTCTTCAGCCTCGAGAACCTGAGTCTCGCCGCGGGATTCACGGTGCCCTTCGTCGGGCCGCCGATGAGCACCTGGTTCCGCTTCTGCGAACGCGAGAACCCCTCGCGGCTCACCGTGATGATGTTCGGTGGCGGCTTCTTCTTCGGTGTCACCGTCGATGCGAAGGGCCTCCAGGTCGCCGAAGGGGCGATCGAGTTCGGGGCCGCCATCTCGGTCGATTTCGGCGTTGCGTCCGGCAGCGTCTCGGCGATGGCCGGGCTGTACTTCAAGATCGAATCTGACAACCTGACCCTGGCCGGCTATTTCCGGTTGCGCGGCGAGGTCGAGGCGCTCGGCATCGTGTCCGTGACGATCGAGCTGTACCTCGAGATGAAGTACGAGACCGCCAGCGGGAAGTGCGTGGGCACGGCCACGATCAAGATCGACATCGACGTCACGCTGTTCAGTACGACGATCTCGATCACGTGCTCGAAGAAGTTCGCCGGGTCCGGTCCGGACCCGACGCTCGCCGAGATGTTCGACGTCAACACGGCGACGGCCACCTCAGCCGATTGGGACCTGTACTGCGGTGCGTTCGCGTGAGGGCCGGCCGATGATCCTCGAGAAGGTGATCCTCACGGCGCTGCCGTACGGCTTCGACAGGCGCAAGCGGCTCCGGCTGTCCGTTCACGTCGCGCCGCGCCTCACCACCGACGATGGCGACGCCTCGCCGCGCGAGCTGCAGGAATACCCCATCTTCGAAACCTGGCCGGATCGGCTGGCGGGCTACTCCTGGAAGGTCGAGTTCGACAACGGCGTGACGGCTTCGGCGGCTCCGGACGCGGGGTTGCGGGCCGACCTGTGGCCGCGGCTGTTCCCGCCCGAAACCTACGTGCGGCCGCACGCCTACGTCGATCACGCCAAGAAGACGCTCCACAGCTTTCCGGTCCGCGAGGTGCTCCAGTTCATCGAGTCGACCTACGCGAGCCTGTCGGCCGAGGGCCCCGGCCTGCCGTCGATCGATGGCCCGAACGCGCTGACCGCGGCGTTCGGCCCGCTCGAAGGACTCACCAACGTGGTCGGCGACTCGAGCTCGTTCTGGGACGAGGTCGACCGCGCCGGGTCGCAGCTGCCCGACAAGGAACGACAGGACGGCACCGTCGTCCACCCCGGCCTGTCCGGGTCGTCGTCGGCGGTGAACTCGCTGTTCGAGGCGTACCGCTTCTACTACCGGCCCGGGTCGCGCCGGCCGGACTTCGACCCGGACTTCGGGCCTGACTACGAGGAACCGAAGCCCAAGCCGCCCGACTTCGACTTTCACGACCTTGTCGCGCTCGCGGCCGACCACCCGCGGCTGCAGCGGATGCTCGGCCTCGTCGTCGACCTCACCGTCGAGCTCGAGGATCCGCTGGCTCAGCTCGGCGGGGCAGAGATGGTACGGATCGTTCCCGACGGCGAGCTGCCGACCGACGTGACCCTCCCCTGGACGCGCTTCGATCTCGAGGACCGCTGGTTCGGAGCCCGGCCGAAGCACGCGTTCCGGATGGAGCACGGGCTGGTGCGCCTGACGCGCGAGTTCTGGGATCTCTTCCAGGTCGACGTCGACGGGGCGGCCCTGCAGGCCGTTGGCATGGGTGACGTGCTCGCCCGGCTGACCGACCCGAATCAGCGCAACCACGAAACGCCGTCCGAGACCGGGGCGCCGGCATTGCGTTCGGGCGGCTTCTCCCTCGCCCGCCAGCGGCGCGCGGAGGACCTGCTCGACAGCCTCAAGGACCATCGCGACCTCAACGACCTGGTCGAGTCGGGCGGGAACCTCGTGTTCGACGCCGAGGACCTCGTGCGCGGCTACCGCTTCGACGTGTTCGACGAGAATGGAGCGGCGGGCAAGCGCTGGTACCCGCTCCACGAACGCGTGACGACGCACACGATCGGGACGTTCGGTTCGCCCAACGCCGAGACGCTCGACCCGATCCGCGACGAGGGCTTCCTCAAGAGCACCTCCGCATCCAGCGAACGGGAGGATCACCCGGCCCCGAGCGACGACCTCTACCTGCACGAGACCGTCGTGTCGTGGGACGGCTGGTCACTCGCCGCACCGCGGCCCGGCAAGCGGATCGTGGAGCCCGGGGAGGGCGAGAACGGCGGCACGAGCCCGCTGGCCCGGCACGACCCGGGGGCCGGCCAGCTCCGACCGCTGGTCTCGGTGGTCTCGGTCGCGCCGAAGACACTGCCGATGCTCCGGGTCGGGCACACCTACCGGGTTCGCATGCGGACCGTCGACCTGGCCGGCAACAGCGTCACGTTCAGCCCGAAGGACCTCGAACCGCCCGAATCGGAGCTGGCGTCGGAAGCCCAGCTGGCGGTCCGCTTCGAACCCGTGCCGTCACCGACGGTGCTGCGCCGCCACGTCGACACCGAAGGCGAATCGCTGGAGCACCTGGTGATCCGCTCGAACGGTGGCATCAGCGCGAAGGATTACGGCGCCCAGCATGCCTATGCGGAGGACTCCCAGCGCCACGTCGCCCCGCCCAAGGGCTCGATGCAGATGGCCGAGTTCGACGGCAAGTTCGACAAGGACATGCGTGGCGCCCCTGCCGCGGTCACTGGCGCGCTGCGCACGGCGCTCCGCGAGGAGGGCACCTTCCTCGACGCGAAGATCGTGAACGTGGCGACCGGCAAGAAGTCGATCAGCCAGACCGAGATCAGCACGCATCCAGCCGGCACGTCCGTGCCGACCGAGCGGGGGAGCGGGCTGTCGGGTGGCGAGGCGGACTTCGACAAGAAGGTCGCCGGGGCGTACGCCTTCTATCCGAAGGCCAAGGTCGAGCTGCCGTACCTGCCCGATCCGATGGCCATCGGGATCGCCATCGTGGGCTACGACGTGACCGGCGCCGAGGTCATCGACCACATCCAGCCATTCGATGGCAAGTGGCCGGAGTTGACGTCGTTCCGCATCCGCCTGTCCGAGCTGCCCGCCCCGGAACCGCCCGCACCGCCGACGCCGCCCACGATCACGTTCACCAACGGCGTCCTCGAGATCGGTCTGCCGAAGGCAGCCGTCGTGCGGGCGCAGCTGTCGTCGGTCTTCCCTGGGGGCCGGCTGAAGGAGTTCGCGATCTGGGACTGGACGGCCGAGGCGGACCGGACGCCCGACCTCGAAGCCGCCGCGATCGGCGGACGCCACTGGATGCTGACGCCATCCCGCCGGCTGACGCTGACCCACGCCGTCCAGCAGCCGTTGCTCGTCCCCGACATGACCAAGGTGACGGTGTCGCGCAAGCTCGGCCAGACGTTCGCGAGCTTCGACGGGCCGATCCTCAACCACGCGCGGAGCACGGGCCGGCTCGACGTGTTCGGGCACTGGACCGAGGACGTGGACCTGATCGGGGACACGCCGCCGATGATGGCCCGGACCGACAACGCGGTCGCGCACGACGCTCAGGCGTTCGGCTTCGACATCGGCCCCACCGAGGACCTGGCCGACGCGACCGCGCTGATCGGCAACGTCGAGCGGGCGTCGCGCCACGAGTTCGGCGACACGAAGTACCGCCGCATCGTCTACCACAGCGTCGCCACCACCCGCTTCCGCGAGTACCTGCCGCCGTCGATCGCTGCCGATCTCGAGAAGATCCAGCGGACCGAGGACTGGGAGACCGACGCGGGGGCCTGGCTGGAGCCGCTGGTGCGCGATGTCCCGAGCTCGGCGAGGCCCGCCACACCGGACGTGGTCCAGACGCTGCCGACGTTCCGCTGGGAGGCGGCAGACGAGGGCCCGAAGCGGACCCACCTCCGGCGCGGCAAGGCCATCCGCGTGTGGCTGCGCCGTCCGTGGTTCTCGTCGGGAGACGGCGAGCAGCTGGGAGTCGTGCTGGAGCCCGCGGTCCGCCTGTCTCCCGGATGGGTCACGCCGTTCGACGTGATGGACGAGGCGGCGACGGGGTTCGCGCACGCCGTCCGAGCACCGAAGAAGGCGACGCCGTCGCGGACGCGCGTCCCGGGGACCCGCGCGACGCGGGCGACGCGCGGGGAAGCGGCCGGGCCGTTCCTGGCGGCCTCGGGGGGCGAGTTCGCAGCCGCGCCGATCGTCGCCGGGGCTTCGAAGACGCCGCAGAAGAAGTCCAAGCTCAAGCTGCCGGGGACGCTCACACCCGAGGCGATTCACGCGATGCTCCAGCCGTACGTCACGCAGTGGGGCAGCGATCCGGTGTGGGCGTCGCGGCTCCCGCAGCTGCCGCCGGTGATCTCGGACTTCACGTCGCGGATCTCCGATCGGGGCGGGCTCACCCTCGACGAGGTCTCGCCACAGGCCAAGGTCAGCGTTGCCGGGCACGAGGTCTACTTCGACACGGACCGGATGCTGTGGTACTCGGACATCGAGATCGACAACGGCGACTCGTACTACCCGTTCGTGGGGCTGGCCCTGGCGCGCTACCAGCCGCACTCGCTCGACGGCGCGCACCTGTCCCGTGTCGTCGTGGCCGACTTCATGCAGCTCGCCCCCGACCGCACCGCCGTCCTCGAGGTTGGGCAGGGCGCGGCCACGATCACCGTCCGTGGCTACGGCGGCGAGAACATCACCGGGCGGATGTGGTCGCCGATCTTCTCCGACATCCTGTTCAGCCCCGATGCCACGCCATCACCGAACACGACGATGCGCGCCATCCTGCAGCGCCGCCCGAAGGAGGTGCCGGGCGATCTCGGTTGGGAGCCGGCCGGCCCGGAGATCACCCTCGATGCCGACGCCCAAGGGTTCTGGGTCACGTGGAAGGGCGCGATCGGCATCCCGATGACGGACGACGGCCTCGACCGGCGCATCCTGATCACCGAGATCGAGACGTTCCCGCGCGACATGGTCGAGGGCGACCCGCCGTACATGTTCTCGCCGCGGGATCACGTCCGCGAACGGGTCGTCTACGCCGATACGTTCGAGCTGTAACCGGTCCGGGCGCGGGCCTGCGCGCGACGTGGGTCCCGCGCGCGACGTGGCCAAATTCCCACGGGTGGGCACTTAGGCCAGGAACCGCAGTGTCGTGGGCCACGAAATGGCGGATTCGCGCCGGTTTCGTGGCCACGTTCTCGCCCCGTGGGAATTTGGCCGCAATCGGGCCCGGATACGTGGCCCAAGGTTCTCCGGGTGGGAATCTGGCCAGAACGGGCCGGCGCGGCCGGAACTAGTGGCCGTTGGCCTCGAGCTCGGCCTTGTGCTCCTTGATGATCCGCTCGGTGAGGTGCGCCGGGACGTCCTCATAGTGGTCGAGCGTGGCCGAGAAGGTGCCGCGGCCGGCGGTGATGGAGCGCAGCTCCGTGGCGTAGCTGAACAACTCGGCCTGTGGAACGTGCGCCGAGATCACCTGCATCCCGCCGTCGGTGTCCATCCCGAGCAGCCGCCCGCGGCGGCCGTTGAGGTCGCGGTTGACCTCACCCATGAACTCCTCGGGGACGCGGATCTTGACCTCCATGATCGGCTCCATGAGGGCCGGGCTGGCGTTGTGGACCGCCTCCTTGAGCGCCATCGACGCCGCGATCTTGAACGACAGCTCGTTCGAGTCGACCGTGTGGAACGACCCGTCGTAGAGGGTCGCCTTGAAGTCCGACAGGGGATAACCGGCGACGACGCCCTCGGCGGCGGTCTCGCGGATGCCCTTTTCGACGCCCGGGAAGAACTGGCGCGGCACGGACCCGCCGACGACCTTCTCGGCGAACTCGACGCCACCGCCCGGGTTGGGTTCGAGCGTGATCCACACGTCGCCGAACATGCCGTGGCCGCCCGTCTGCTTCTTGTAGCGGCCGTGGGCCTGGGTCGTGCCGCGGATCGTCTCCTTGTACGGCACCTTCGGCTGGTGGGTCACGATGGCGGACCCGAACTTGCGCTTGAGGCGCTCGATGATCACCGAGGTCTGCGCCTCGCCGATCGTCCGCAGCAGCTGCTCGCCGACGTCGCTCCGCTCCAGGCGGACGGTCGGCTCCTCCTCGAGCATGCGCTGGAGGGCGGGGCCCATCTTGTCCAGGTCGGCCTTGGTCTGCGGCTCGATGGCGACGATCAGGGTCGGCTCGGGGAACTCGAGCGGGGGCAGCACGTACGCCTTCTCCTTCGACGCCAGCGTGTCGCCGGTCTCCGTTTCGGACAGCTTCGCAACTGCGCCAATCTCGCCGGCCTTGAGCTCGCCGATGGCCTCCTGCTCCTTGCCGTGGAGCAGCAGCAGTTGGCCGATGCGCTCGTCGGCGTTGCGCGTGGTGTTCCAGACGTGTGCCTGCGAATGGAGCGTGCCCGACAGCACGCGCAGGTACGTCAGGCGGCCGACGAACGGGTCCGCGGTCGTCTTGAACACGCGCACGACGAGCGGGCCGTTCTCGTCGGCGGGGACCTCGGCGGTGTCGCCGCCCTTGTCCTTGACCTCGACCGGCGGCTCGTCGGCCGGGGAGGGGAGGTAGCGCACGATCGCGTCGAGAAGGGCGCGCAGGCCGATGCCCTTGGCAGCCGAACCGACCAGGACCGGCGCCAGGATCGATTCCTTGACGCCCTTGCGGAGGCACGCCTCGAGCTCGGCGTCCTCGATCTCCTCGCCCTCGAGATACTTGGTCAGGACGTCGTCGTCGGCCTCGGCGGCGGCTTCCAGGAGCTGGTCGCGGCGGGACGCGACTTCGGACTCGAGCTCGGACGGGATCGGGATCTCGACCTCCTTCGAGCCATCGAGCTTGTACGCCTTGCGGTGGACCAGGTCGACGTATCCCTCGAAGGCTTCGCCGGCACCGATTGCCAGCTGGAGCGGCGCGATCTTGGTCCCGAACGTCGCACGCAGCGCGTCGAGCGCCTCGGTCGGCTTCGCATTCTCGCGATCGGACCGGTTGATGAAGAAGCACGCGGCCGTGTTGGTGGCGCGCGCCGTCGCCACCGATTGCTCCAGGCCGGCTTCCACACCGCCCGACGCGTCCACGACGAAGATCGCGCCGTCGGCGGCCGCGAAGCCCTGGATGACCTCCGCGATGAAGTCCGGATAGCCGGGCGTGTCGAGCAGCGAGATCCGCGTGCCGTCCGATTCGAACGTCCCGACCGCCAGGCTCAGCGAGGCGCGCCGCTTCTGCTCTTCGGGTTCGAAGTCGAGATGGGCCGTGCCGTCCTCGACGCGACCGAGCCTCGGGATGGCACCAGCCCGGTGCAGCAGCTGCTCTGCGAGCGTGGTCTTGCCGGACCCTGCATGGCCGGCCAGGACCACGCTTCGGAGGTGGGGGAGGTCGACACTCTTCATCGTCATGGGGTTCGTCGTTCCTCGACTGCGTCGGAAGCCATTCGGGACGTCGAAAGCATGGCTGGGGCGTGGGGTCCGGCCATGATAGTCCGCTATACTCCGGCCCGCGATGTCAGGTCATTCGAAGTGGTCCACGATCAAGCGTCAGAAGGGCGCGAACGACGCGAAGCGCGGCGCATTGTTCACCAAGGTCACGCGTGAGATCAGCGTCGCGGCGCGGCAGGGCGGCGGCGACCCTGAGGCCAACTACCGGCTCCGCCTGGCGATCGAGAAGGCCCGCGCCGTCAACATGCCGGCCGACAACATCAAGCGCACGATCGACAAGGCGACCGGCGGCGGCGACGCCGAGCAGTTCGAGGAGATCGTCTACGAGGGCTACGGCCCCGGCGGCGTGGCGGTGCTCGTCGAGGCGGCGACGGACAACCGCAACCGGACGGCGGCCGAGGTGCGCTCGATCTTCACCAAGGCGGGTGGCCAGCTGGCGGGCAGCGGCGCCGTGGCGTGGCAGTTCGAGCCGCGCGGCCTGATCGCGGTGGCGCCCAACGGGGCGGATGCCGATGACGTTGCGCTCGCGGCCATCGATGCGGGTGCGGAGGACGTCGACACCGACGACCCCGAGGCGATCGAGATCTTCACCTCCCCCGGCGACCTGGAGCGCGTGCGACAGGCGCTGGAGTCGGCCGGCGTGGCGATCGACTCGGCGGAGTCGACGATGATCGCCAAGCAGACCGTGGAGCTCGATTCGACCAAGGCGCGCCAAGCCCTTCGGCTCGTGGAGCAACTCGAGGACCTCGATGACGTCCAGCGCGTTACCGCCAACTTCGACATCCCCGAGGACGTCTTCGCCGAGGTTGCCGGGTGATCGTCCTCGGGATCGACCCGGGGACCGCTTCGCTCGGATACGGAATCGTCGATCGAACCGGGGGGCGGCTGCGCTCCGTCGACTATGGGTGCCTCACGACGGGGCCTGATACGCCCCTCCCGGAGCGGTTGCTGGCGATCCAGGACGGGCTTGCGGAGCTCCTGGAGCTGCACCAGCCGAGCGTGATGGCCGTGGAGCGGCTGTTCTTCTCGCGCAACGTCCAGACGGCGTTCGCGGTGGGCCAGGCGCGGGGAGCCGTGCTGGTGGCGGCGGCGCGTGCCGGGGTGCCCGTCCGCGAGGCGACGCCGAGCGAGGTCAAGGTTGCGGTCTCGGGCGACGGGCGAGCCGACAAGGAACAGATCGGCCGGATGGTCCAGCTGGTGCTGGGCCTGGAGCGCGTGCCGACGCCCGATGACGCGGCCGACGCCCTGGCGGTCGCGATCTGGGCTGCCAATGTCGCGCCCGGGGTGGAGGCGCGGCGCTCGGCGGTCGTCGACCGGGCAGCCGTGGCCCCGATCACTCGCGGACGGTCCGCATACGACGAGGCGGTCGCTGATGCCCTCGCGCGCGAGCGCGGGGAGCGGCGCACGGCCTCCTAGCGGGCCCGGATGCTCGCTTCGGTCGAGGGGACCGTCGGCGCGGTCACGCTCGATTCGGTCGTGATCGAAGTGGGCGGGCTGGGCTACCGCGTGTTCGTCGCGCCGGCGGTGCTGTCGGCGGCCCAGCCGGGTTCGCGGTTGAAGCTGCACACGTACCACCTCGTGCGCGAGGACCAGCAGGCGCTGTACGGGTTCCGATCCGCGGAGGAGCTCGGGTTCTTCAACCTCTTGCTCACGGTGACCGGGGTTGGACCGAAGGTCGCGCTGGCGATCGTCGGCTCGAAGCCGACGCCCGACCTGCAGCTCGCGATCATGGCGCAGGACCAGGCGGTGCTCGTGTCGATCCCCGGCATCGGCAAGAAGCTGGCCGAGCGGATCATCTTCGAGCTCAAGGAGAAGGTGACCGCGGCCGGGGTAGCGGCGGCGCCGGTGTCGGCGGTCGGGGCGGAGGCCGGCGAGGGCGAGGTGGTGGCGGCCCTTCAGGCGCTGGGCTACTCGCTGTCGGAGGCGCGCGTGGCGTCACGCGCGGCCATCGCCGAGGCGGGCGTGGGGTCGTCCCTGGAGGACCGGGTCAAGGCCGCGCTTCGCAG
>DASTYU010000004.1:0-26934 GCA_035764655.1 Candidatus Limnocylindrales bacterium | reverse complement strand
CCCGATGCCCGGGGCGTGGTGACGCGGGTTCGGGTCGCCGCTCACAAGCCAGCGATACGGGTCCAGGTTGCCCAGGAGCTGTGCAACGAACGTGCCGGCGATCTCGGGAAGCGGGCGGCCGAGGTAGCCGGCCTCGTTGAGCCGGGTCAGCGCCGCATCCGGCGAGGTGAGGTAGAACAGGGCGAACGGGAGGAGCAGGACGCCGTACACGACCCACGTCCCGAGCACGGCTCGCCATCGGTCGCGTGTGGCATAGACGACCAGCCCCAGGGCCAGCAGAGGCCCGAGCAGCCGGCCAAGGGTGTAGGTGTAGGTAACCAGCGCCAGGATCGCTGCAAGCACCACGAAGGACCAGCGCGAGGCGCCGGGTGGACGCTCGTGGAGCCAGAGCAGGAAGCCGGCCACCAGCGCCGGCATCAGGCATACCTCCATGGCGAGGCGCGTCGGCTCGAACGTCCACGGCAGCAGCAGGGCCATGGCCCCGGTCAGCAGCCCGATCTCGATCCTGCGCGTCACCCGGTAG
This sequence comes from Candidatus Limnocylindrales bacterium, assembly GCA_035764655.1. Classification (GTDB taxonomy): domain Bacteria; phylum Chloroflexota; class Limnocylindria; order Limnocylindrales; family CSP1-4; genus DASTYU01. The sequence goes on along the minus strand of DASTYU010000004.1, from coordinate 26,411 downwards.
CCGACGAGCCCGAGGAAGGCCACCGCCAGGACGCCGGCGACCGCCGAGACAACGCGCGCCGCGACGATGCTCGGTCCGGTCACCGCATAGACCGCCGCGAGCAGGTAGATGTACGGGGCGGTCTTCCAGTCGCCGAACGCTTCGAAGAACAGCGGCCACGGGCGGCCGTGCTCGTCGACGCCCGCCATGTCGAGCGTCCAGGCGTTCCACGAGAACGACGACTCGTCGATGTAGTAGCCGGTTGGACGGTCGGTCAGTCCGGTGAACTGGACGACCAGGACGATCACCGCGGAGACCGCAAGCACGGACACGAGCACGATCCGCGGGCGCCGGAGGCGGTCCACGCCGGCTACGCTGCGCCCGCGCGCCCGCGCTCGACGAACTGTCCGAACCCGCGACGGCCGACGAAGGCGCCGCCCCGGACGACGGCGTGCCCCCGGACGAACACGTCCCGAACGGCGCCGGCAGCCCCGAGTCCTTCATACGGGGTGTAGTCGCTGGAGTGGTGCAGGTCCGCGGCACGGATGGGGTGCGGCGACGCCGGGTCGAACACCACCATGTCCGCGTCGCGGCCGGGCTCGATGGCGCCCTTTCGCGAGAACCCGAACAGTCGCGCCGGCGTCGTCGCAAGCAGGTCGACCATCCGCTCGACGCTGATCCGGCCGGTCGCAACGCCCTGGCTGTAGACCACGGCCAGCAGCGTTTCGATGCCGGGGGCGCCGTTGCTGATGCGATCGAACGGGATGCCGGCCGCAGCTTCGGCCTTCTCGACCGCCCGGCGGTCTGGAACGTGGTCCGATGCGACGAGATCCAGGTCGTGGGCACTCAGTCCGCTCCAGAGCGCCTCCTGATCGCTGCGTGGCCGCAGCGGCGGCGTGATGACCGCGCAGGCGACGTCCACCTCGTCGGAGGCGTCGTATCGCGTCTCGTCGAGGGCCAGGTAGTGAGGGCATGTTTCGGCGAAGGCACGCACCCCGGCCGCACGCGCCTCGCGGAGCTGGCGGAGAGCGGCGGCGGATGATAGGTGGACGACGTAGACCGGAGCGTCAGCGGCACGAGCGAAGGCCATCGCCCGGTGCGTCGCGACCGCCTCGGCATCCGGGGACCGCGTCCCAGCGTGGTAACGAACTGACGTGTTACCACGCTGAAGCGCCGCATGCACCGCGGCATCCACCAGGACCGGGTCCTCGCAATGCACCTCGAGCATCCCGCCACGCTCGCCGAGTGCGCGCAGGGACCGGAAGATCTCGGCGTCCGGCAGCCGGAAGTCGAAGATCATGAACGCCTTGCAGGTCGGGACGCCGGCTTCGACGACGTCCGGGAGCTCTGCGACCGGATCGTCCATTCGGCCGCTGACCACGAGGCTCACGCCGTAGTCGATGGCCGAATCGTGCGCGGTCACCGCCCGCCATTCGCGCAGGCCGGTCAGCAGCGACCGCTCCGCAGCCGCGGAGCAGCCCGTACCCGGATTGTTGAAGGCGAGGAACGAGGTCGTGCCACCGAATGCCGCGGCGACCGAGTCCTGGAAGAAGCGATCCGGCTCGGCATCGGTGGCGACGCGGGTGTGGGTGTGCACATCGATCGCGCCCGGCAGCACGAGCAGACCGGTCGCGTCAACCACGTCGCCGGCCGTGGCCGCCCGTCCGTCGAGATCCGGTTCCACCAGCGCGATCCGGCCGCCCTCGACGAGCACGTCGGCCCGCCGCGAACCCCCCGCCGTCACCACGGTCCCGCCGCGGACGAGCAGATCGGGTCCGTTCGGTTCGATCGTCACCCCGCGAGGATAGCGATCCCCGCCCTCGCGATGGACGGTGCGCGTCAGTCGGACGGCGTGGGGGCCGTGAGGATTGCCTCGAGCACCGGATCCCGACCGGCAATGTAGTCCTCGGACGACAGATCGACCGGGATGTCCGGTTCGATCGTAAGCCGCGGATCGCCGGGCGTGCTGCGCTCCCAGTAGCGGGTGGCCATGTAGAGCGTCTGGCCCGATACCGGCAGCGGGACCGGTCGCGTGTCGCCGTACAGGTTCGGGCTGCCGCCCATCGCCTCCCCGGCGAACGTGACCGACGTCGCGCCCTCGAGATCGGTGGCGAAGTTGGCCGCGGCCGAGAAGGTCACCCGGCCGATGATCGCGAACAGCCGGCCCGCTCGATCGATGTCCGGGTCGCGAAGTGCCAGCTCGAGCGGGCTGAGCGTGCCGTTGTCGCCGCCACTGTTGTGACGGAGATCGATCACCACCCGCTCGACGTCGTCCTGCTTCGCACGTTTGCGCAGGTCGGAGACGACCTGCGTTGCATCGCCCCGCACGTGATTGAACTGGGCGAACAGCGTTCCACTGTCCTCGTCGAACGTCCACCACAGCGTGGTGTCCTGGTTGCGGAGCCACGGCGCGTCCGTCGCAGCAAGACGGTGGGGAAGCCCGGAGTCCCAGTCGTCGTCGGCGAGCGGCGCCGTCGGCTCGATCTCGACGTCCCGGCGATCCCCGTCGCGGTCGACGAGGGTGAACTCGGTCGGACCCGGCTCGTCGATCACGCCCAGTCCGGCGAGCAGGTTGCTGACCCGCAGGTAGAGCAACCCGAATGCCCTCAGGTTCGATGGGTTGTCGCGCGGCGCGAGCGGCTCGACGTGCTGCATGATCTCGTCGATGGGGCGGCCGGCGATCGCCTCGACGCGCGAGCCGACCAGGTCCTCGTACGGCGGTCGCGCGGCCGTGATCACCAGCCCGTCACTGAACTGCCACCAGCGCAGCGGGTAGAGGAGCGTCCCGTCGGCGGGCGTGAACGGGAAGATCCCGGTATGGCCGTCGCGGCCGTTCCACGACGGCATCGCGGCGAGACGTACGAGCTCGACCAGCTGCTCGTCGCGGGTCATCGAGCCGGCGCGTGCCGCGACGTCGTCCGCGGCGGCGACCCACTCCGCTCGCGCCATGCCGTGCCAGCCGTCCGGGTGGATGGTGTCGCGCGCGTCGAGCATCGCGTCGAGATCGGTACGGATGTTGGCGCGTCCGGCAGACGGGACGGGTGCCGAGGCGATTCCTCCTGACGGCGCGGCGGAGGGCAGTGGCGCGCCGCAGGCGAAGAGGCTTCCGGCAAGGAGACCCAACGTCAAGATCCTGCCACCTCGCAGTTGTTTCGGCGCATGGTTCACCGAGACCTCCGTTGTGGACATCGATCAGGCGGTCGCGTCAGAGGCGTCGGCGGTCAAGCGTTCCCGGCCAACCTCCGCGGCGCGGCCGATCGCGCGGAGCATGGCCCGGGCATCCTCCTCGTCGACGGCCAGCGCGCGGATGAAGCGGTCGTTCGCCTCCTCGAAGGCGGCGCTCGACGCGGCGTGGGCCCGCACGCCGGCCTGGGTGAGCACGATCCGATAGGAGCGCCGATCCTCGGGCGACGGGGCGCGTTCTGCGTGACCGCGTTCGAGCATCGATCTGACGAAGTGCGACATCGAGGTCGGGGGCATGCCCGTCCGCCGGGCAAGTTCGGTCGGTGCGTGCGGGCCCTCGTCGAAGATGACGCTGTAGACCGCGTACTCCTCGGGTGTCAGTGGCGCATCGGCCATCGCGGCGTGGATCAGCTCGGACGACGCGCGCGAGGCGGCATAGAGCTCGAAGAGCAGGGACAGGCGGGAGTCCGGATTGCGCCGCATCGGCGAGATACTACCAGATGGCAGTATCTTGTCGCCTCCTTCTCGTCGACGCGCGGCCTGCCGACGGTACGGGCCTCGTCACTCCTTGCGGCCTGCGCGCTACTCGACCTCGGCGATGCGGATCGGCTGCGCGCCCTCCCACAACGTCCGCCGGCCCATCTCGCGGAGCCGGTCCTGCCAGCCATCGTCGGGAATGATCGAGGCGAAATGGTTCGCCGCCAGCTGGCCAACCTTCGACGACGTCGAGCAGGCGCCGTACGGGAAGAAGATCTCGCACTCGCTGATGCCGCCCGGGTACATCGCGAGCATGCCGGGCGCAGGGTGAGACGTGTGGTTCTCGTAGTCGATGCCCGGCCGGAAGTCGCCGTACGGGATCCATACGGACTCGCCCGACCAGCGGCAGTGGATCACCTTCGAGTCGATCGGCAGCATCCGTCGGATCGCCTCGATCGTCTGCGGGGCGTCCGTCTCCCAGCGAGCGCTAAAGTGCAGGTCACCGACCTCGATCCGCAACGTACCCATGCGCGGAGGATAGTCCGTGGCGACCGCCCCCGACCACGCAACGCCGACGATCAGCACCCATGTCCTCGACACCGAGCGGGGCGTGCCCGCGCAGGGCGTCCACGTCAGCCTGTACCGCCTTGACGTGGCCAACGGACCGATCCGCATGACCCAGGCGTTGACCGACGCCGACGGGAGGGTCCGGGACCTGCTCGAGCGGCCGCTGGTTGCCGGTGACTACCGGCTCGAGTTCGACGTGGCGCACGAGGACGCGTCGTTCTTCACGCGCCTGTCGGTCGATCTGCGGATCACCGATGCGGACCGCAGCTACCACGTCCCGTTGCTGCTGGCGCCGTACGCGATGACCACGTATCGCGGTAGCTGAGCGCGCGACCGGGTCCCCGCGCTAGCGCAGGTAGGCGAACGCGTCGATATCGAAGCGCGGGTGTCCGCTGGTGCCGAGCAGGACCAGCCTGATCCTGTGGCTGCCCGTCGAGCTGAACTTGCGGGCGAACAACACGATCCTCGACTGGGATGACCTGCGGTAGGCGCTCACCGTGCCAACTGATGTGCCATCGATGTAGACCCGCACGCTCCCGCGGCTCGCGCCCTTTGGCGCGATCACGGCGACTGCCCGGCCGGTGAAGCTGAACTGGACCCAGGCGTTGGCCTTCGTCGCGTAGCGCGTGCTGCCGCCCGACGCGGACGAGGACACTCGCGAGGTCCACGTGCCGCGGTAGGTCACGCCGCTGCCGTTCTGCTGGGTCAGTCGCGGGGTCACGGGCGCGGCATCCACGTACTCGCCGGCGTTGCCGGCCTTGTCGCGGGTACGGACGCCGAACCGATAGGCCTTCGAGAAGCCGAGCGATCGATCGCTCAAGCGGCTGGTGGTGGCCGCCGTGACCGTCGTCCACGCCGCGTCATTGACCGACTGGCGGAGCGCATACGAAGCAACGCCGCTGAGGTCGTCGGTGCCGGCCGGCCAGCGGATACGCGTCCTGATCGTGCTGCCGATCGCGCCACCCGTCAGGAACCCGTAGCTGTTCGGAGCGAACGCGGTCGGATCGGTGGTGTCGAGCGCGTCCCCCGCACTGGCGATGTCGCCCGTGACCGTCTTGCCAGCCGTGTGGCTGCCGGGCTTCGCCGTGCTGAGGATTCGCGCCTTGAGGTCGGTCGGGGAGTCGAGCAGGCTCGGGACCTGCGAACCGAGCACGGCGGCGATCCCGGTGACGTGCGGCGACGCCATGGAGGTGCCGCTCAGATAGCGATGCCCGGCCGCCCACGATCCGTACGTTCCCGTGTATGCCGGGACCGTGCTGGCGATCGAGACGCCGGGAGCCGCAACGTCGACGGTGGTGGGACCGTAGTTCGAGAAGCTCGCCAGCAGCCCGCGGTTGTCGACCGCGGCCACGCTCAGGATGTTGGGCAGGTCGAACGAGGCGGGGATGGAGCGCATCGGGCTCGAATCGTTGTTGACGCTGTCGTTGCCCGCCGACGTCACGAACAGCATCCCGGAGTTCGCTATGGCCGTGTAGAGCGCCGAATCGTCACCACTCGGCCAGCCGCCCCACGAGTTGTTCGAGATGCGCACCCCGAACGACGTGGCATAGGCGATCGCATCGATCGCCTGGTAGTCCCAACCACAGGCGTCATCGTCCCCGAGGAACTTGAGCGCCATGATCTTCACATCGGGGGCGACGCCGACGATGCCGGCGCCATCGAGCCTGGCCGCGATCGTGCCGGCCACGTGGGTGCCGTGGAAGTCATCGTTGACGTCGTGCACGGTCTTGTCCTCGTGGCAGAAGTCCCACCCGTTCACGTCGTCGATGTGCCCGTTGGCGTCGTCATCGACGCCGTTGGTTTCCTTGCCCCCACCGGACTCGCCGGGGTTGATCCACGCCTGGCCGGCGAGATCGGGGCGGCCGAAGTCCACGCCGTCGTCGATGACCGCGACGACGACCCCGGAGCCGGTCCGCACGCCGAGCGACTCCAGGCCATCGACGTCCACGTCGGGCTCGCCCGACACGTTCAGGATCTTCTGCCCACGATTGTCGAGGCCCCACAGGAGGTCCCAGTACTGCTCGTCGCGCGGATCGAGGTCGCGGTGCAGGCGGTTGCTCACCCGGACCGAACGCACGGCCGGGTCGCGTTCGATGCGTCGCTGCTCGGAGCGCACCATCGCGTGGGTCGTTTCGTAGATGGCTCGGTTCCGGCCCCGGTCGAAGTCGACGAGACGAAGGCCGGCATGCTCCGCCGCGCGGGCGTGCGCCCGCGTCGTGTCCGGGGCGTACCTGACGACCAGCCGGGCCGCCTCGGTTCTCCGCTCGCTCCACGCGCGACCACCGTCGGTGGGCCGGCCGGCAGCGTCCGCGGCCGACACGCTTCCCGTCATCGGGACGAGGAGCAGGGCTGCCAGGGCCAGGGGGATGCAGCGGCGAATGCGAGTGCGGCGGGCCAGTGGCACGGTGCGGAAACCCTCTGACGCGGCCGGACGAGTGACGGCTGTACGCGCGCATCCTACCCGCCCGGCGATTCCGGTCGTGACAACCTAGATGTCACGGACCGCCGTCACCGTTCGGGTCATGGAAGCCAGAACGCTCGTGCCGCTCCCGTCCACGGCCGACGCATCATCGTCGGCGCCGCGCGTCCAGGTGCTCGGCGACCGGATCGTCGTCGATCGCCTCGTCGTCCACGACCCGTCGCTCGCCGCGTGCCTCGCCGAGCGCCCGGCCGACGATCGGCCGGCGCTGGTCGAACGCGCCCTGCGGATCGGGCTGCTCGCGCTGCAGGATGCAGGCGCAACGGTCAACGTGGACGTCGTCCGCGCGGAGTTCGAGCGGGTGCTGCGCCAGACCGAGCAGGTCAACGAACGTGCCGCAGTCGCCCTCGAGGAAACACTGCGGGCGAACTTCGCGGACGGGGACGGCCGCCTGCCACGGACCCTGGAGCGGTTCCTCGGCGACCGTGGCGCCCTGCGCTCCATGGTCGACGAGTTGTTCGACGAGTCGAAGCGCGACAGCGCCATCGGCCGGATCGGCACGATGCTCGAGCGCTACTTCGACGGCGACGCCTCGAAGCTCGCCGTCCTGCTCGACCCGACACGCCTCAACTCGCCGATGTACCAGTTCCGCGAGGAGGTGAGCAGCGGGTTCAAGGCCCTCGAGGAGCGGCTGGTGGCCATCGAGGCCGCGGCCGCGGCGCGGGGCGCCGAGCGCGCTCGATCGGCCGCCAAGGGGGCTGACTTCGAGGACGTGCTCGACGCGCTGCTCGGGGACCTCGCGCGCGGGGCCGGCGACCTGCTCGACCGGACCGGCACCGAGACCGGGGCGCTGCTCAAGTCGAAGAAGGGTGACTTCGTCATCACGATCGACCCGCGCGTCGCGCGCGGTGCGGACCTGCGCGTCGTGATCGAGGCCAAGGACCGGCCGATGTCCATGCGAGCCATCCGCGACGAGCTGCGGGAGGCGCGCGAGAACCGCGGCGCCGCCGCGGGGGTGGTCGTGTTCAGCCCGGCTCACGCGCCGAGCGGGATCGCGCCGTTCGCGATCGTCGGGACGGACGTCTACTGCGTCGTGGACCCGCTGGCGCCCGAGCCGGCGACGCTGGAGGCCGCGGTTCGTCTGGCGCGGCTGCTGGCACTGGCCACGCTGGAGGAACACGAGGTCGAGGTGGACGCCGCAGCCATCGGCGCCGCCCTGACCGCGATCCGCGAGCAGCTCGAGACGGTGCGCACGCTCAAGGCCCAGCTCACGTCCATCTCCAATGCGACGAAGGGCATCTGGTCCGGACTCGACGTCATGCGCTCCACCATCCTCGCGCGAGTGTCCGAGGCAGAGAGCGAGATCAGGTCGATCGGATAGCACCGCCCAGGACCGATCTGGCATCCGCGGTAGCTGGCCCAGTCTACGCGGCCGGTTTGGACCACCCGGTTGAGGGCCCAGCGCGTCTCGCTCCCTGGACGAGCCGGCGACGTAGGAGGCCCACCCAGACGCGGCCCAACCCGGGGACGTTCCACGACGTTTGCGGCCAAATATCCCTCCCCGCGATGAACGGCAGGAGCTGGTGACTCGTGGCGGCGAGTTACTGGCCAGAACCGCGTCTCAGTGAGTATCTGGCAGCTGGCAGGCCATTCGAGGGCGCGAGTTGGCCGCAGGGTTCTGACTTTCATTCTCCCGGCTGATGAATGGCCAGAATCCGGCGTCCACCACCCGAAACCGCCCTCGTCCGCACCGCACCGCTCCGATCTGGGACCGAGTCACTAGAGACCACCGGGACCACCGGGTCCTACGACGCCGCCGCATCGCCCGCGAGGCTACCGATGAACGCACGTCCGCCCAGCGGGCACGTTCCTCCGTCGCCCCACTCGAAGCGGAGATCCCGATGCGTCGCCGGATCAGCCTGTTCCTGCTTGCCGCCCTGATGCTCCTGCCGGCGGTTGCGCCCGTTTCGGCCGCGGAGCCGGTCGCGACCGAGCCGCCCGTCGAAACGGTCGACCTCGAGCCGAGCGCCGAACCGAACCCCCAACCGACCCCCGAGCCCACCCCGGACGCCACGCCGGAGGACAGCGCGCCTGCGCCGAGCGCCGAGCCCGACCCGTCGGTCGAGGCGCCGAAGCCGGCCGAGGATGTCGAGCCGGCCGCACCGACGACGCCCGCGGACGACCGAGTGCCGCCGGCCAAGGACGACACCCACGGCCGCCCCGACGTCGCCGGCCGCTACATCGTGGTGCTCGACGGCGGCTCGGATCCGAGCAGCGTCGTCGAACGTTTGGGCCGCCAGAAGGGCGTCAAGGCTGACCGCACGTTCGGAAAGGCGATCAAGGGCTTCACAGCACGACTCGACGCGAAGCAGCGCAAAGCGCTCCAGGCCGATCCGACGGTGGTCGCCGTCGTCCCCGACGAGGTGATCGAGGTCGAGGCCCAGCACACGCCGAACGGCGTCCGTCGCATCTTCGGCCGGAGCAACACGATTGCCAAGATCGACGGAGTCGATCAGCGCGTCGACGCGGACGTGGCGATCGTCGACACCGGGATCCAGCCGAACCACCCCGACCTCAACGTTGTCGGTGGCTACAACTGCTCGACGACCACCCGCACGGCGTGGCGCGACGTCCAGGGCCACGGCACGCACGTCGCCGGCACGGTCGGCGCGAAGGACAACACCGGCGGCGTGGTTGGCGTCGCCCCGGGCGTCCGGTTGTGGGCCGTCAAGATCCTGAACGACGACGGCTACGGCCTGCTGTCGTGGTACGTGTGCGGTCTCGACTGGATGCTCGCCCAGCGCGATCCGGCGGATCCGACACGCCCCCTGTTCGAGGCCGCGAACATGAGCGTCGCCAAGTCCGGCGATGACGAATCCGACTGTGGCGCGGCCGAGAAGGATGTGCTCCACCTCGCGATCTGCCGGGTGGTCAAGGGCGGCATCACGGTTGTTGCGGCCGCCGGCAACGACAGGATGAGCGCCGCCAAGTGGGTCCCGGCGGCCTACAACGAGGTCATCACGGTCTCCGCCCTCGCCGACACGGACGGCAAGCCCGGCGCCCTCGGCGGAAACCTCTGCTACTCGTGGGGCTCGTACGACAGCGACGACACATACGCCAACTTCAGCAACTACGGTTCGGATGTCGACATCATCGCCCCCGGCAAGTGCATCTGGTCGACGAAGCCCGGTTCGACGTATGGCTACTCCTCGGGGACGTCGATGGCCACGCCGCACGTCACGGGTGCTGCGGCGCTTTACAAGGCGAGCCGCCCGAAGGCAACGCCCGGCGAGGTGAAGGAGGCGCTGCAGTACCTCGGCAACCTGAACTGGAGGACCTCCACCGATCCGGACTCGTCCCACGAGAAGCTGCTCGACGTGTCGAAGCTGGGGCCGCTGGGAACGTTCTCGCTCACCGCCCCGACGGCCGGCGTGGTTCCGGAGACCGGCGGTGCTGCGTCTGTCTCCATCGCGATCAACCGCAGCGCCACATTCTTCGAGCGCGTGCGGCTGTCGGTGTCCGGCATCCCGGAGGGCTGGACCGCGAAGCTCGACCGAACCAGCGTCCTCGGCTGGACCGCGAAGTCGGCCGTGCTCAAGGTGACCGCTCCTGCGTCGGCGCCGACCGGGACCTACGAATTCACCGTCACGGGCAAGAACCAGGGTCGCATCTCGACCGTGGTCGCGCGGGTCGCGGTCGGCCGGGACGTGCCGACGGCCACTGCTCCCACCTCCGTCAAGGTCAAGACGAACGTTGCGCTCAACGCGGGATCTGCCCCGACGGTGATCAGCTGGCCGGCCGCCACAGACCTGTCCAGCTCAATCGCCGGCTACGAGTTCCAGTGGAGTGTCGACGGCGGCGCCTGGGGCGGGACGGTCGCGACGTCCGGCTCCGTTCGCAGCGTCGTCAAGAACCTCGCCTGGTACGACTCGTATCACTTCCGGGTCCGGGCGCGTGACGCTGCCGATAACTGGAGCACCTGGGCGGAAACGACCATTCCGTACCGCGTGACGCACACGAGCGACCGCAGTGGCGCCATCTCGTACAGCGGGTCGTGGGGCAAGGCCTCGTCCTCGTCCGCGACCTCGGGCACGTTGATGAGCACGACCCGCAACGGAGCCGTTGCGCGCTACACCTTCACGGGCAAGGGCATCGCGGTGGTCATGCCGAAGAGCTCCTCGCGGGCCTGGGTGGAGATCCGGATCGACGGTACCTCCGTCGGGACCTTCAGCTTGTACGCATCGAGCGCGAAGGCGCGCCGGATCATCTACTCGAAGGGCTGGTCGAGCAGCGGGACCCATACCGTCGAGCTCCGCTCGGTCACCAGCAGCACGCGCAAGCTGACCAGCCTCGACGCGTTCGTCGTCACCCGCTAGACAACCAACCCTGAAAGGCGACCGCCACGTCCGGCTCCGGCCGGGCAGGGGCCACGCTTGCCCGCGTGCGCTATGGTGACCGTCCCGACTCCGGCGGCCCGGGTAGGCGCCGGCGCAAGTCGGGTGCTACGACGAGGTTCGCACCGTGGCGCGAGCAATGTGGAAGGGGGCCATCCAGTTCGGGCTGGTCACCATCCCGGTCAAGCTGTATCTCGCGACGGAGTCCAAGGGCATCAGCTTCAACATGCTCCACAAGGACGACCTGTCGCGGATCCAGATGAAGATCTTCTGTCCCGTCGAGGACGAGGTCATCTCGCGCTCGGACACGGTCAAGGGCTACGAGTATTCGCCCGGTGAGTACGTCGTCGTCACCGACGAGGACCTCGAGCGGGTGCCGCTCAAGACGGTCCGCTCGATCGAGATCGAGCAGTTCACGAAGGCCGAGCGGGATGACTCGAACGTTCGCTTCGTCAAGAGCGCCTACTACATCGAGCCCGACAAGATCGGCCGCAAGGCGTTCTACCTCCTCAAGCAGGTCCTCCAGGACGAGGGACTCACCGCCATCTGCAAGGTCGTGATCAAGGACCGCGAGGCGCTCGCCGCGATCGACCCGTTCGGCGAGACGATGCTCATGACCACGCTGCACTGGCCGGACGAGATCCGTTCCACGGACGAGCTCGACCTGCCCGAGGATGAGGTGGACCTCAAGCCGGCCGAGGTGGCGATGGCCAAGCAGCTCGTCGCGTCGATGACCGGCGAGTTCCGCGCCGACGACTACAAGGACGAGTATCGCGAGGCGCTCGAGCAGATCATCGAGGCCAAGGTCGAGGGTCGCGAGACCGTCGAGGTCGAGGAGCCCGAGCCGGAGGGCAAGCTGATCGACCTCATGGCCGCGCTCGAGGCGTCGGTCAGCGCCGCGAAGGCGGCCCGCAAGGAGCCAGTCTCGGTGTCCGAGGCGAAGGCCGCCCGTGAGAAGCGCGGCGAGGACGAGAAGGCGAAGCCCGCCGCCCGCAAGCCCGCGAAGGCGAAGGCCGAGGACGAAGAGGAAGCCGCGGCTGCGTCGGGCGGGAGCCGCCGCAAGCGCAAGTCGGCGTAGGGCACCCGGGCAGCAGTCACAAGGGCGCGGTGCCGGCCAGAACCGTGTCACGGTGAATGAGCGGCGGAACTTACCGAGGCGGTAGTGGCCATCCATTCATGGCGGGCGGATTTGGCAACGACCAGGCGGTTCGTTTCGGCCGGGCATTCACTGTGCAACGGTTCTGGCGCATGACTATCTGGCCCGAACCACCTGGCTGATGTGACCAATCATCAGTCCAGGTAGTCAGTGGCCGACGAGGAGCGCGGCGGCAATGGCCATTCAATGTCCTGGCTGATGCCTGGCCGGAACCGAGGTCCGGACACCGGCCATTCAACATCCAGGCTGCTCGTTGGCAGTCAACCGGCAGGAAAGTCCTGACGACGAACACGCCGGCTGATATTTGGCCAGAGCCGCGAGCCCGGCGATACTCGGCACGTGCCCCTCAAGGACTACCACCGCAAGCGGGACTTCGCGAAGACACCGGAACCTGCGGGCGACGCCGGCGCCGGCGAGGGCAGCGATGGCGCACTGCCATCCCGCTCTGGCCGTTATGTCGTGCAGCGCCACCGCGCCACCCGGCTGCATTACGACTTCCGCCTCGAGATCGACGGCGTGCTCGTCTCGTGGGCGGTCCCCAAGGGCCCGACCCTCGACTCCACCCAGCGCCGGATGGCCGTGCACGTCGAGGACCACCCCATCGAGTACTTCGACTTCGAGGGCGTCATACCCGCCAGGCAATACGGCGCCGGGGACGTGATCGTGTGGGACTGGGGGACCTGGGAGGCGGAGGCGCCAACGCTCGACGGCCGCAAGGCCATTGCCGATGGTGAGCTCAAGTTCCAGCTCAAGGGCGAGAAGCTGCGCGGCCGGTTCACGATCGTGCGCACCGGCGGGCGTCGTGGCGCGGACACCGGCCGTCCGTTCGAAGACGATTCCGAGCAGTGGCTGCTGATCCACAAGCGCGGCCCCGAATCCACGACGGGCTGGGACGCCGAGGACTTCCCCACGAGCGTCAAGTCGGGTCGCACGAACGATGAGGTCAAGGCCAACAAGGACGCGATCTGGATCAGCCAGGCACCGGCGGGCGAGGCCGAGATCGACCTGTCGGGCGCGCGCGAGACGCGGATGCCCAGCCAGGTCGAGCCGATGATGGCGACCCTGGCGACGGAGGCCTTCGACGACCCCGACTGGCTGTACGAGATCAAGTGGGATGGCTTCCGCGTGCAGGCCGTCGTCCGCGACGGCGAGGTCCGGCTGCTGACCCGCAACCTCAAGGACGCCGAGACGTATTTCGGCCGGCTGCTCTCGCCGCCGAGCTGGATCGACGCACGCCAGGGGATCGTCGACGGCGAAGTCGTCGCCCTCGATGAGAACGGCGTGCCCGACTTCAGCCTGCTCCAAGCGCGGATCAGCGAGTTGCGGGCGGGCGGGCGAAGGACCTCCGGGCCGCTCGTCTACCAGGCGTTCGACCTGCTCTACCACGACGGCCGCTCGCTGGTCGGCGTGCCCCTCGAGTCGCGCAAGCGCCTGCTCAAGACGATCCTGCGCGATCACCCGCGCGTGCGCTTCGCATCCCACGTGGAAGGTTCCGGACGTGCCTTCTACGAAGCGGCGAAGGACCGCGGCGTGGAGGGCATCGTCGCCAAGCTGCGGACGTCGCGCTACGAGCCCGGACGCCGCTCCACCGCGTGGCTGAAGATCAAGATCCGGCCCGAGCAGGAGCTCGTCGTCGGTGGCTGGACGCCGGGCGAGGGCAATGCCCGTGACCTCGGCGCGCTCGCTGTGGGGGTCTACGAGGACGGCAAGCTGCGCTACTCGGGCAAGGTGGGCTCGGGGTTCACGGGCGCGACGCGCAAGCGGCTCCTCCAGCGGATGGCACCGCTCGTGTCGGATCACGCGCCGTTCGATCCGGCACCGGAGCGCAAGGGCGAGCTGCGCAACGTGACGTGGATCCGGCCGGAGCTCGTGATCCGGGCCGAGCTCGGCGGCTGGTCGCGTGACAACCTGGTCCGCCAGACATCGTTCAAGGGAATCGAGGACGGCCGCGAGCCGACGGCCGTCATACGCGAGCGGGCGGTGGAGACCGGCGCGGCGGTCGCGGCCGCCGAGTCGACCGCCGTCGAAACCACTGATGGAGGTGCCCCGATGCCGAAGGCCAAGGGCCCCACGACCGGGGGCGGATCGAAGCAGCACGAGCACCCATGGGAGGCCACCACCGAGGAGCTCGAGGCGCTCGATGGACTCGGCAAGGAGGGCGTCTGGAGGGTCGGCGGGTCGGACCTCAAGCTCACGAACCTCGACAAGACCCTGTTCCCACCGCTCGAGGGCTCCGGCGAGGAGCCGATCACGAAGCGCGAACTGATCCGCTACTTCGCGCGCATCGCATCGACGATGCTGCCGCACCTCGCCGACCGGGCGCTCAACCTGAACCGTTTCCCGAACGGGGTCGGCGGTCCGAGTTTCTGGCAAAAGGACCTGCCGGATTCAACGCCGGGCTGGCTCAACCGCTGGGTCGAGACCGGCGTCGAGGAGCGTGAGGATCGCAAGCCCAACACGCACCTCCTCGCCGATCGGGTCGGGACGTTGGCATGGCTCGGCAACCAGGCCGCCTTCGAAGTCCACGCCTGGACCTCGAAGATCCAGGATCCATGGAACCCGACGTTCGCGCTCGTGGACATCGATCCGGGCGACAAGACGTCATGGGAAGAGACCGTGACCCTCGCCAAGCTGTACCGGACGGCGTTCGACGCGCTCGGCGTGCGGGCCTACCCGAAGCTGACCGGCAAGCGCGGGATCCAGGTGTGGATCCCGATCGTCTCGGGCAGGTATTCGTACTCGGATACGAGCACCTGGGTCGAGAAGGTGTCGCGCGCGGTCGGCCAGATGGTCCCGGATCTCGTTTCGTGGGAGTGGGCGAAGGCCTCGCGCAAGGGCCGGGCGCGCCTTGACTACACACAGAACGCGTCGATCAAGACGCTCGTTGCCCCGTACGCGGTCCGGCCCGCGGCAGGCGCCCCGGTCTCAGCCCCCATCAGCTGGGACGAGCTGGATGACCCGGAACTGCGCCCGAACCGCTGGACGATCCGCAACGTCGTCGAGCGCGTGGCCGAGCGGGGCGACCTGTTCGCGGCCGCCCAGACCGACCTCCAGGAGCTGCCGAAGGTCTAGGTCCCCGCCACCACCTCGATCGAGGCGACCCACTTCACCCAGTCGAGGCCGCGCCGACCGGGCGCGACGAGCCGCAGCGGGGCGCCGTTGGCGAGGGGCAGCGCGGCACCGGCGCAACCCCAGGCGAGGAGACAGCCGTCGAGCTCGTCGGGTGCGAGCTGCGCGGCCCAGCCCGTGAGCGATCGAATGAGGACGTCGCCGTCTCGCCGGGCTCCGGCCGCGTCCAGCACGGTCGCGAGCGGGACGCCCTGCCAGTCGGTCTCCAGCGCCCAACCCGACGTGCAGTCGAGGACGGCGGTCTTGCTGGTCTCGCCGAGCGCGCGGAGCTCCTCGAGGGCGAACGACTCCCCGCCGACCCGAAGCCGCGAGGCCGCAAGGTCGATCGCGGGCGCGGGTTCGCCGAAGAAGGTCGTCGGGGGCGGGACGCCTCCTGCGGGCAGCCAGCGCGAGCCGGTGAAGCGGCGTTGCCCGCCGCGAACGGCCTCCACCGCGTCGACCACGCCGCGCAGTCCGACCGCCGCGCCGAGCAAGCCGCCGCCCACGAGCAGCGAGCGGCGGCTGAGCAGCCGGTCACGGGCCCGCTCGAGCGAGCCGGCCGCCGGCCGCAGGAGCCGCCAGCGGCGAGGCAGCAGGTGGACGATGACGAGCGGGACCAGGACGAGCCCGATCCAGGCGTGGACCGTGAGCAGCGTCCAGCGCACGAGACCAGCGACGTCGAGCCACACGATCTGGCCGAGCGCGACCCACAGGTATCCGGCGGTGAGGGCCGCGACCACGCCGGCCGAGATCGCCAGCCCGAGGCCGAGCCGGGCCCAGTGCCGCCCGCCGACGGCGCGAGGCACGCTGCGGCCGATCTTCAGGACGACGGCCACCGTCAGCACGCCCGCACCGATGCCGTGTGCCACGAACAGCCAGGCGTCGTCGGGCCGGCCCGCACGCAACGTCAGGAGGCCCGTCGCCGCCATGAGGACGACGAGCACGGCAAGCAGGCGATCGAGGGACGCGCTCGACATCGGTCGTTCGCGGCTATCGTCCCACGCGCGGGAAATCGGCCCCGAGCCGGAGTGGTCAGTCGAGGGCGGCGACCCCGAGCAGCGTTTCGCCAGTCGACTGCGCGCCGGAGCCGTCCATGGGTACCCAGACGTTGTCCTGGTTCGGATGGTTCGGGTCGTAGATCCGGACGCGGATCGACGCGTCGTCCCCGATCTCGTAGCCGTACGCGAGGACCTGGTGGTTGCCGATGAGCTTGAACGGGTTGCGCGCGGTCTGGCGGATCAAGCCGATCGGCGTGAGCGAGTTCCCATCGAGCGAGTGACGGATGGCCGGCCACGCCGTATCGCGCGTGAACCGCTTCCGCGCGGCGTCATCCATCGCCGAGAGCCGCCAGAAGCGCAGCGGGACGAGGCCGAAGCGCAACGAGCGGACCTGCTCCCGAACGAGTTGCTTGAACAGGTCCGAGCCGTTGTCCGGGATCGTGGTCTGGGCCGGGACCGGCTGGTTGGCCCTGAACTTGCGCTTGACGAAGTAGACCATCCCGCCGCACAACCCCATCGACGCATCGCCGACGCCGATGCGCCGCGGATCGAGCGGACCGATCCGCACGGTCGGTCCCGGCGGGTAGCTGTTCGGGAAGTGGAGAGCGTCCTGGCTGGGCAGGAAGTTCGGGACGACGTGCGAGGTCACCATGTCCGGAGCATAGCCGCAGCGCGTCGTCGCGATATCTCGGCCGCCAGGGGTCAGACCCGCTCGGCGGTCTCCATGTCCAGCAGCAGCTGGGCCAGCTCGATGGCGTTGGTGGCCCCGTAGTTGGCGTAGCAGTTGTTGAACAGGACGTGCATGTCGTTCGACTGCGAGGCCGCCTGGCGCACCTTGGGCGCCCAGTCCTCGAGCTGTTCGGCGTCGTACAGGTAGCGGAAGCGCTCCACGGTCTTGATGTTCTGCGCCTCCCACGTCTCGGTCCGACGGCCGTGGAAGCGGATGAGCGCCAGCTCCGGCGAGGTCGTCGCGACGATCGGCGGCACGCTCGACTTGAAGCCCTGCGGGCCGTCGACCATGACGAGCGGGATGTTGCGGTCACCGAGGAACCGCATCGTCCGGTCGAGGTTCTTCTCGTTGAACCACGAGCCGTTGCGGAACTCGACCGAACCGGTCAGCCCGACCGCGCGAAGCCGCTCCACGGCGCTCTCGATCTCGTCGCGGTTCTCGGACGAGGTGAAGAACCAGCGCGGGTACTGGAGCAGGATCGAGCCGAGCTGGCCGGCCTCCTTGAGCGGCTCGAGCCCGCCGGCGAACCACGCCCACACGTCGTCACGCAGCGCATCGGGCAGGTCCTTCGCGTAGATGCGGTTCTTGCCGGCCACGTCCGCGGGGAGCGCCGACCGAAGGTCCTTGGGCAGGCGCTTCGTCTCCGTCGGCTGGCCGGTCATCAGCGCGTGGGCCTTGATGTCGAACACGAAGTCGGGCGGCGTGCGCTCGACCCACAGCTCTGCAGTGCGCCGCACGGGGAGGGCGTAGTACGTGGCGTCCACCTCGACCACCGGGAACCGGCTCGCGTAGTAGTTGAGCCGCTCCTCGGCCGTGTCGGCGCCATCGGGATAGAACACGCCGGCGGCCGTCATCGTGGGATCGGTCCAGGAGGCCGTGCCGATGCGAATCGTTCCGCCACCCTGGATTCGCAGCGGGGACGCCGCGATGTCCGGTGCGACGCCATCGAGCCGGTCGCTTGCCGCGTCGGGACCTGGATCGTGGGTTTCGTCGGTCATCGGCAAAGCCTACCGCCGGTACCTGCCAGTTCCCGTCCGGTTCAGGCCGGCGCCGGCGTCCTCCCGCGTTCGGCGATCACCCGCCGATAGATTTCCTCGTACTCCTGAGCCATGCGGTCGGGCGAGAAGCGTTCGAGCGCCCGCTCGCGGATGCGCTTGCGGTCGAGCTCGCCGACCTGCTGCACCGCGAGTTCGGCCTCGATCACGTCGTCGACCAGGAACCCGTCGACGCCGTGCTCGATCGTCTCGGTCAGGCCGCCGGCCCGGCGCGCGATGACCGGCGTGCCGGTCGCCAGGGATTCGATGGCGACGAGCCCGAACGGCTCCGGCCACGCGCCGAGCATGACCGTCGCAAGCGCTCCGGCATAGAGCGGATCGCGGGCCTTGGGCTCCACCTCGCCGAGGAAGTCCAGCTCGACGTCCGGATCGTCGAGCGCCGGTTGGACGACTTCCTTGAAATGCTCCTTTTCGTGCTCGTCGTAGACCTTCGCCGCCATGCGCAGCGGCAACCCGGTCCGGCGGGCCAGCTCGATCGCCTCCTCGATGCCCTTCTCGGGCGTGATTCGCCCCACCACGGCGAGGTAGTCGCCGGGTTGCTCGCTGAAGGGAACGTTGTCGAAGGGCAGCCCGTGGTGGACCGTCGCCACCCAGTTCGAATCCGGGCTGAACCGACGCTGGCTGTCGCTGATGGACACGAGCGGGATATCGGAGAACTCCTCGAGGAGTTCCGGGGCGCCGGCCTGGTCGAGCCGGCCGTGGAGCGTGCTCACGACCGGCGTCGGGCAGTGCCGCGCGAACAGGAAGCCCATGGTCTCGATGTGGGAGTGGATGATGTCGTAGCGCTGGTGATCGGCCCACGCCTTGGCCAGGCTGATCGACACGTGCGCCGAGATGTCTCCGCGGTATTCGGTCGACCACAGGCTCTGTTCGATCGTCGGGACGAGCCGGCCGCCCTCGATAGTCGAATCGCCCGGGGCATACAGGGTGACCTCGTGGCCGCGCTGGATCAGCACATCGCCGAGCGCCGCGACGACTCGCTCGGTCCCCGCGTACGTCGGCGGTGGAACCGGCAACATCGGCGTCGAAATCAGGGCGATACGCAGGGGTTGGTCGGTGTGATGGGGGTCCATGTCCCCAATCCAACCAGAACGGCATGCGCCTTCGAACATCGGCCGGCAGCGGCCTCGTTGCGAATCGCTCGCGGCTCAGCGGCCCGAACGGGGCGCTACGGCGCAGGGGCGACCGTGACGCGGACCATCGTCGGCGGCACGCCGAGCGAGGCCAGGGAGCCCTGGCTCGGCGTCACGACGTCGAGGACCAGGAGGTAGTTGCCCGGTTCCACGGGCACCGCGAGGTCGAGGCTTGCGTCGGCGGTCGTCCCGGGCTCGAGCGCGCTCGGCAGCGTGGCCGACACGGCGCTCAGGTTGGTGCTCGTGCCCGGATCGAGGGCAACCCAGTGGCCGACGACGCGGGCACCGGTTGCGGGGGAGCCACCGCCCGGACGGCCATGGTCGACGACCGCCGGCTCGCCCCACGTCGCCGTCCCGAGGTTGGCAACGCGGACCGGAAGCGGGACGTTCGTGCCGGACTCCAGCGATGCGCTGTCCGTGGCGAGCACCTTCGCATCGAACGGTCCGACGACACGGACGATCATCGGCGAGACGAGGGCCTGGGTCGCCGCGTCGTAGGCGACGCCGTCCGAGTCATGGAGCGTGACCGTCAGCCGGTACAACCCGGCGGCCTTCGGCATGGTCACCTTGAAGTCGACGCCGTACTTCCGGTACTGGCCATTCACCGGACGGACGAGGTCGCCGATCTGCTCGGGTTGGACGAGCAGGACCTCCTCCGGTGGTGCCGCCGGAACCGGTGGTGCCTCCACGGGGATCGGCTCCGGCTGCTCGCGGACGCTGACCGCCGTGTCACCGCCCGGATCCTCGGATGGCGCCGGCGCACCAACGTCGGTGGTCGGCGGGACGCCTTCCGCGTCCGTCTCCGCGGCTGGGGCTGCGGGGTTCGCTTCGGTCTCTGCCGGCGTCGCGGCCGGGTCGGCGGGTTCGGCGGATGCCTCCGGTTCGGCGGACGCGGCCGGCTCGGCCGACGCCGTGGGCTCGTCCGATGCGGCAGGCTCAGCCGACGCCTCGGGCAGCGCCTCCGGTGTGGGCTCGGGCTCCGCGGAGGCTTCGGGTTCGGTCGCTTCGGCTTCTTCGGCGGTGACCTCGTTCTCGGGCTCGGTCGGAACGACGCTGACCTCGATCGGGTCCCAGCGCACGCTCGCCTTGAGCTTCTCCGGGAGCTTGTCGCGGTCCTTGACCTCGAGCGGGATCCGCAGCAGCCGCTTCTCGCCGGCAGTCGTCATGCCACCGCGGAACTTGGGCACCTCGAGCGTGATGCCCTGCCCGATCAGCGTCGGTTCGACGGCCTCGCTCTCCGAGGTCTGGGCAGGCGCGGACCCGGCATTTCCGCGGGCGTTCGCGAGGACGTCCTTGGACGCCAGGCCCTGGCGGAGGACGATCGAGCGATGGAAGCCCGAGCTCCCGCGGTCGGGGTCCATCTGCGCGATGTAGCCCGGGCTGCGTGTGCTCTTGAAGGCAAAAGTGTTGCCGTTCGCGGACGGAGCATTGCGCCAGATGCTGTTGATGGAGCGCCGCCCCTGGAGCACCGAGCGGATCATGTACGCCGGGCTCGAATAGGCGTCGGCGGACACGGCGGCAGCGCCCGCGTCGATGAAGCCGGCGGCGTAGTTGTCGACGCGGAGCTTGGCCTGGGCGAGCGTCCCTTCGGACAATCCGGGCTCCGTGTTCCCGCTCGCGTAGCAGAGGTGATGGAGCAACACGACTGCGTTCTTGGCGAGCTTCACCTGTTCCCGGATGTACTTCTCGCCGAAGTACTGGTGCTTGCTGTCTCCCGCGCTCGCGACCGGGTTGAGTCCGAAGCCGTTCTGGGTGGGCGAGAACAGGCTGTCACGGTAGCGGCTGGGCCAGCCATTGCCGTGGCCCATGTAGACCACCACGGACGCATCCTGGAGGGCGGCCTTGACGCGCGGCCACGTCGCGTTGGGCGACGCGATCACGGTCACATCCGAGGTGTACTGGCGAGCGATCCGCGCCGCGTCATCGGCCTGCGCGCGGAAGCGGTCGGTCATGCCCGGCCCGACCGGGCCGACCACGATGACGACTTTCGCGGGGCGCGCGGCGGCGGAGACGACGGGAACCGAAATTCCCGCCACCAGGAACGCCGCGATAAGGCAGGCAAGCAGGCGTTTCACGACAGGTAGGCACAACCCCTGTTCGATGGCATGGCGAGCGTAACCGAACTCATTGCCCACGACCATACCCATGTGTCGTTATCTCACCGTTATTGACGCCGGCAACAGGGCCAAGCGTTGACAAAACGCGCCATTCGCGCGGATCGGCCCACAGCACGGGACGCGCCCGGCGCGGCGCTCTCTCCGGTCGGGCTCCGGATCGCAACACCCTGGGTGTCACTCCATCCCCTCCATGATGTGCCAAACGCCCATCATCCCGATGTCCTCGTGCTCGATGATGTGGCAGTGGAGCATCGCCATCCCGGCGTAGTCCATGACCGGCATCAGCAGCTCCACGCTGCCCATGCGCGGGACGATCGTGACGTCCTTCCACGCCGGGGTCGTCGTGTACAGGCTGCGATAGCCGGCGTCGCCGCCCGAGATCGAGAGCACCTGGGCCGAGTTCGTATGGTGGTGGAACGGGTGATCCATCCCGCTCGCGTTGGTGATCTCCCAGACCTCCCACGTTCCGGTCTCGGAATGCGTCATATAGCAGTTCTCGTGGTCGACGTAGGTGATGCCGTTGATCGCCACGCCGCCGTGGCGCATCTCGAGGCTCATCCGCTTGCGGGGAAGACCGGAGAGGTCCATCGACACTCGCGTCGCCGACGGGTCGACTGCAGCAGGGATCGACTGGTTCTGCTTGCTGCCGCTGTATGTCAGCGTCATCAGCGTGACCTGCTGCTGGCCGCCCATCCCGCCACGTGCGTATGGCAGCGAGAGCCATTTGTAGGAACCCGACTTGAGCGTTGCCTTGACGAGGACGTCGACGCGCTCGCCGGGTGACAGCAGGAGCTCGCTGACCCGGTACGGCTTGTCGAGGAGGCCGCCATCGGTGCCCACCAGGTACATTGCATGGTTCTGGAGCGACAACCGGAAGAACCGGGCGGTGCACGCGTTGACGACCCGCCAGCGCTGGACCTGACCCGGCGCAATCGACAGCCGAGGGTTCACGAGGCCGTTGACCATGACGGTCCCGCCCTCGAGGCCGTGCATGTAGTCCATCTGCGAGTCGTGGGCGGCCGGCTCCGAGCCGGCCAGCGCGATGTCCTTGAGGACGATGATCTTCTCGCTGAACGCGGCGAGCGCCGACACCTCGTCCTCGACGACGAGCGGCGCCGAGAGGCCACCCCACATCTGGTCGGACACGTTGCCGTGGATGTGCGGGTGGTAGAAGTTGAGATTGCCAGGCGGATGCTTCGACAGGTTGTACTCGTAGACGGTGCTCTCGCCCGGGGCGAGCATCACCATCATGTTGTCCGCATGCGTTCCGTTGGCGTTGTCGCCCGGCGATACGTGCAGGCCGTGGGTGTGGAGGTTCGTCATCCGGACGGGGTGACCGAGATAGTTGATCGCGTCGTCGTCCGGCAGCCCGTTGCTGAAGTTGATCCGCAGCAGCTGATCCCGGCGGACCCGGATCAGCGGACCGGGATGCAGGCCGTTGTAGGTGATGAGGTTTGCCGTCGTGCCGTTCACATCGACGGCAGCACGACGGGCCTCGAGGGCCACATCGACGATGGCGGGATCCGACGATTCGTTCGCGATGACGGCTGGCTGGCGGAAGGCCTGGCCGACCGGTGGATCGATGACGGTGACGCCGCCGCCCATGCCACCACCACCCATGCCGCCGCCACCGGGGCCAGCGGCCCGTGCCGACGACGTCGCTGCGGGCAGCATCACGGCGGCGCCGGCGAGCCCTGCGGCCCGAATGAAGTCGCGCCTGCTGAGCGTGTTCACGGTCGTTCTCCGTCCTGGACACTTTGTGCTCGGGACGCATCGGTGCCCGGGCGTGCGCCCGGGCGGGAGGCCGGGCGCCGGCGGGGGCCGGCGCCCGGGTAGGGGGTAGCTACGGATTGGTCAGGATCGGGAACGGGGTCGCATTGACCTGGGCCGACGGCCCGAGGACATTGGTCGACCAGACCCTGAAGTAGTAGTTCGTGTTCCGACTCAGACCGGTGATCGTCGCGCCCGAGGCATTGGCTGCCACGTTGGTGCTGGCGACGCCGGTGGTGAAGGCGGCATCGGTGGCCCGCTGGACCACGAACCCCGACTCGTTGTTCGAGGTGTCGGTCCAGCTGAGGACCACGCTGCGGTTGCCACCCTGGTTCGCCCCGTTGGCCGCGGCGACGCTCGACGGCGCCGAGGGCACCGACACGTTCACCGTGGCGAGGTTGGACCAGGCCGACTGTCCGGCAACGACGGTGTTGACCGCCGCCACGCGGTAGGTGTACGTCGTGTCAAGGGCGACCGTCGGGTCGGCGAAGGACGTCGTGCCGGTGTTGTTCCGGGCCGGGGCCGTGCCGATCTGGCTGAAGGTCACGCCGTCGAGCGAGCGCTCGATGACGAAACCGGTCTCGTTGGCCGCGTTGTCCGTCCACGTCAGGTTGACCCGGACGGGGCCACCGAGGAGTCCGGCGGAAAGGCCCGTCGGCGCGCGGATGACGGCGATCTCGGGCGAGATCGACTTGACGGTCATGCCCGGATATGCGCCGCCGTAGCCGATCGTGTTCAGGGCCACGACGCGGTACGCGTACGCGTTCGAGTTCCAGCGGAACGAGGTGTCCGTATAGGACCGCGTCCCGTGGGTATTCGGCTGGTCGAGCGGAGAGAGCGACGGGCCGGGCAGGTCGGCCCACGCTCCGGCTCCGGCCTTTCGCTGGACCACGAACGACGTCTCGTTGATCGAGTTGTCGTTCCAGGTCAGTGTCAGCCGCGTGTTGTTGCCGTTTCCAGTGACGACGTAGGTCAACCCATCCGGCGCTAGCGGCGGGAGGGCCACCGAGACCGGCCGCATCATGTCCATCTCTTCGTGGCT
Organism: Candidatus Limnocylindrales bacterium; assembly: GCA_035764655.1. Classification (GTDB taxonomy): domain Bacteria; phylum Chloroflexota; class Limnocylindria; order Limnocylindrales; family CSP1-4; genus DASTYU01. The sequence goes on along the minus strand of DASTYU010000004.1, from coordinate 2,283 downwards.
CAGGATGTGGCAGTGGTAGACGTACTCCCAGCCGAAGTTGACGAGGCTGTTGACGATCTGGGCCGTCGGGTTGCCCTGGACGTCGAAGTTGTTGAACATCGCCGTCGAGCCGAGCGGCATCATCGGGTTCAGCGGCCGGATGGCATTCGGCAGCTCCCATGGGACCTCGGGGATGATCGGCCGCAGGGCGACGATCGTGTCCTGGAGCGGGCTGATGCGGACCGTGTCCTTCCAGCCGAGCTCCGTGGGGTCAGTGGGAATGATGATGTTGTCCCAGGTGACCCGGTTGAGGACCTGCACGTCGTACAGGTGGAAGTGGATCGGGTGGGTGTCGACGCCGTTATGCGTGATCCGCCAGATCTGGCTTCCGTCCGTCGTGGACGAGATGGGCGAGATGTTGACGTCGCTGACGGGCAGGCCGTTGGCGTCGTAGGTCACGTTCTGCTTCGGCAGGTTGGTGGCGTCGATCAGTTCTGTGGCGGGGTTCACGAACGGATAGAGCGTGACGTTCTGCTGGCCGGGCGTCGGCGGCTGGGCTTCGACGCCCAGGTTCGCCTGCATCCGCCCGAACTCGTCGAACGTCGTGGCGTTCATCTCGTCGTGGATGGCCTTCGGCTGCAATGGCATCGTCAACTTGTTGGTCGTCGGGTTCCGGAGCGCGTTGAACCCGAATGTCGACGTGTCGCTGACGCGCACGAGCCCGTCGCAGCGCTGGAGGGTGCTGCCGGGCGCGTTGCAGTTGCTGCTGGCGGCGAAATTCGTCCCATAGGCCGAGTTGTAGGCGGCCTGGCCGACGATGATCGGGTGCTGGCCTGACTCGAAGACGCCCGTGCCGTTGGCGTTGTGCCTGAACGCGTTCTGCAGCTTCGTCAGGTTGAACGCGGCCGCCGGCGCGGCGGGGGCGATCTTGACCTGCATGATGGTGCGGGTGTTCGGACCGTAGCCGGGCAGGATGCCCGGTGCGCCGTTCGGGCTCAGGTCCGGGCTGCCCGTGTAGTAGTCGTAGGACGGGACACGGGCCGGGAAGGCCGCCGGCGCGTCGTTGTACAGGATGAGGGTCTTGCCGGCGAACTTCGAGAAGTCGACGATCGCGTCGGCCCGCTCGGCCGGAGCCAGCAGGAGCGAGTGCTGGTCGACGTTCCCGACGTCGAACCGGGTCGGATCGGTGATCCAGGTGGTCGGCTGCTGGCCGTCCACGACGGTCGGGGCCGGCAGGAAGCCGCCCTCGCTGCCGATCGCGATCCAGTCCGGACCGGCGGTCGACGCACCCTGGACCGGCCTCGGTGAGACGACCGGGTCGGTCTGGGCGGCCGCGAGGTCGGCGGGGTCGAGGGCAACCTCGGTCGCGCCGATGACTTCGCCGTTGCCGTTGAGGTCGGTGCTGGCCGTGGTGGGATCGCCCACGTACCACTGGAAGTTGAAGAAGCGGTCGTTCGCCGCGTTGAGCATGCGGAGTCGGTAGGTCTTCGGCTCCAGCGTGACCGTCGGATAGGCGGTGCCGTTGACGATCGGCGTGTCGTTGAACTGTTCCATGCCGACCGAGATGTTCGGCGTGCCGGGGATCTGCTCCGGCTCGCAGAACGGGTCGGTCTGGTATGTCCACGTCGCGGGGTCGTCCAGGCTACAGGCCGGATCGTAGTAGGGGTTCGCGATCGGCCCGTACTTGGTGTCCGCGGCCGGCGGCCAGAACCACGGCCCGTACATCCAGCGCCCATAGGCGCTCATGCCACCCGGGTCACCCGGGTTCTGGGCCGGCATATACACGTGGTGGTACCAGAAGCTGCCCTTGGTGCCCCATCGCGCGGTGTCCCACGTCGGGTCCTGCAGGGCCAGCTGCGCGGCATCGGGGACGAACGTGCGGTCCTGGACCACGAGGGGGATGGTGTCCGCCGCGCCCGGGATCGTGCCGCTGTTGATGAGGTTCTGTTCAGTCTCGTCGGTGATCAGGTAGCCGGCCGCTTCACCCGCGTACACGTTGAGCCGGGTGATGCCCCACGAGTGGTCGTGGTAGAAGAGCAGCCGGGCGCTCTGCTGGTTGGTGTAGTAGAAGGTCTGGCACCCGTCGTCGTTCGCCTTGCAGACGTCCATGTCGGGCACGTTCTCGACGCTGACGCCCTGCGGCCAGTCCGTGGTCTCGCCGGCGGGCGTGATCCACTGGTGGGCCGTGCCGTCGCTGATCCACGGCGTCGTCCCACCGTGCAGGTGGAGCGTCGCGCGGTTGTCCGCGAAGCAGCTCTCTGGCTTCGGGTACTCGCTGCACGCCGGATTGCGGACTTCGTCCAT
>DASTYU010000003.1:0-12280 GCA_035764655.1 Candidatus Limnocylindrales bacterium | reverse complement strand
TAGCCGACGATCCGGGCGAGCGGCTTCAGTCCGAACCGTTCGACGGCACGCTCGCTGGCGACGACCGTCGCCGCGGCGCCGTCGGTGATGCCCGGGGCGTTGCCGGCGGTGACGGTCCCGGTCTCGGCGCCCCCGCGGTCCGCTCCGGTCGGCAGATCGAACACCGGCTTGAGCCGCCCGAGCGCCTCGAGCGAGGTGTCCCGCCGCGGGCCCTCGTCGACGGACACGACCGTCTCGCGACCCTTCGTGTCGCGCAGCGTGACCGGTGCCGTCTCCGCCTCGAAACGACCGGCATCGATGGCGGCGATCGCCTTCTCGTGGCTCGCCAGCGCGAACGCGTCCTGGTCCTCGCGGCTGACCGTGTTGGAGATCGCGACCCGCTCCGCATGCGTGCCCATGTGGCAACCCTCGATCGAGCACCACAAGCCGTCATGGACCGTGGCGTCGATCAGCGCGCCGTCCCCCAACCGGTAGCCGAAACGCGCGTTCGGCAGGAAATACGGCGCCCCGTTCATGGATTCCATGCCGCCCGCGATGACGACCTCGGCGTCGCCGGCACGGATCTCCGCCGCCGCCAGCATGATCGCCTTGAGTCCCGAGCCGCACACGCGGTTGATCGTGGTCGCACTGGTGCCATCCGGGAGGCCGGCCCGAAGCGCGGCCTGGCGGGCAGGCGCCTGGCCCGCCCCGGCCTGCAGGACCTGGCCCATCAGGACCTCATCGATCGGGGTGCCTTCGGGGAGCCCCGAACGCTCGACTGCGGCCCGGATCGCCACTCCGCCGAGTTCCACGGCGGGCACCCCTGCGAGGGCGCCGCCGAACTTGCCGATTGGCGTCCTCGCCGCGCTGACGAGGTAGACGTTGCCGTTGCTGTTCACATCTCCCAGCCTACACCGGGCACGGGATCAGGCCGCCCGGGCGAACCTCATCCGCCGAAGGCGGGCGACCCGGTCCGGGATCGGCGGGTGCGTCGAGAACAGCCCGGCGACTTGGCGACCCGACAGCGGGTTGACGATGAACAGGTGCGCGAACGCCGGGTTCTCGGCCGGTGCCGGCGCACCGGCCCGACCGCGCAGCCGGCCAAAGAGGCCGGATTGGCGCGACGCGGCGTCGAGCCGTTCGAGCGCCGACGCCAGGCCCTCCGGGTCCCCGGTCGCCTGGGCGCCGCTCGTATCGGCCGCGTATTCGCGTCCGCGCGACACCGCCAGCTGGATGATCAGCGCGGCGAGTGGCGCGAGGATGATCGCGGCCAGCACACCAAGCGCGTTGCCGCCACCCTCGTCATCACGACCGCCCCCGAAGAACAGCTGGAACTGGGCCATCTGGGCCAGGACGCTGACCGCGCCGGCGATCGTCGCGGCGATCGTCCCGATCAGCGTGTCGCGGTTCTTGACGTGCGAGAGCTCGTGGGCGAGCACGCCGCGGACCTCGCGCTCGTTCATGAGCTGGAGCATCCCGGTCGTGACCGCCACGGCGGCGTGCTCCGGGTCGCGGCCGGTCGCGAACGCGTTCGGCTCGGGTCGCTCGACGATGTACAGCCTCGGCTGGGGAATACCCATGCGCCGGGCGAGGTCGGACACGACCGCACGCAGCTCGGGCGCCTCACCCGGTGCCAGCGGGCGCGCACCGTTCGCCTTGAGGGCAAGCGTGTCGCTCTTCCAGTACACGAAGACGTTCAGGGCGACCGCGAGCACGAGTGCGAGGACGAGGCCCTGCTGCCCGCCGATCAGGCCGCCGACGAAGACCAGCAGCCCGGCCAGGGCCGCCATCAGGGTCCACGTCTTGAGGTTGTTGGTCAGGTTGTTCATTTCCTTTGTGTCCGTGGCGCGCCGCTGGGACGCGTCCGGGTCGAGGCCCGGCGAGCTCCTGCCGTCCGGCACGAGTAACTCGATTCTCGCGTGGTTCATGTCACGCGGAGTGAATCTCCCGCCAATTCGCGCTCAAGGAATCGCAACGATTTGCTGCATCCCGCATGCTGGCGCCGTGTCCGAGGGACCGCGCCCCACCCGCCGGCTCGAGGCGGCGTCCGCGCTGTGGACCACCGGCGAGGCGATCTACCTCGTCGGACTGATCGTCTACGCGTTCCAGGTCGGCGGCGCACCGATGGTCGCTCTGGTCACGGTCCTGCAGTCGCTCCCCGCGGTCGTCCTCGCACCGGCGTTCATGGCGGCGACCGAACGCATCCGCCGCCAGCAACTCCTGGTGGGCGTCCTCATCGTTCGCTTCCTGGCGATTGCCGCGGCCGCCGCGCTGCTCGCGACGAGCGGTCCCGCAGCTGGTGTCCTGGTTGTCGCCGCGATCGACGGCCTCGCCTCTACCGTGCTTCGACCGATCCGCGGGACGCTGGTCCCGATGCTCGCCCGGTCACCCGAGGAGCTGGTCGCGGCGAATGTCGGGATCACCACCGGGATGAGCGGCGCAAGCCTCGTGGGACCCGTCGTGGCGGCGGCTGTGCTGGCGCTGGGGAGCGTCCAGGCGACGTTCCTGCTGGGGGCAGTCCTGATCCTCGCGGCGCTCGCGACGGCGGCCCGGCTGGGCAACATCGCCGACGCTCCACTGCCCTGGCCGATGCAGCGACCCGGCCTGGCCGGCCTGAAGGCGCTTGCGGATCTGCCCGCGGCGCGCACGATCATCGCCGTCACCGTCGGCCAGCGCTTCATCCGCGGGATGCTGACCGTGCTCGTCGCGACGACCGCCCTGCAACTCCTGCTGCTGGACGACGCGGGGGTCGGCGTGCTGAACGCGGCGGTCGGCCTGGGCATGGTGCTGGGCAGCGTCCTGTCCGTCGCCCTCGTCGGCCAGCCTCGGCTCGCTGCCGCGTTCGCGGGAGCGATCGCGCTCCAGGGCCTGGGGCTGGCTGCGCCGGCCCTCGTGCCGCTCGTCGTGCCGGTCTTCGCTTTCTTCGTCGCGAGCGGTGCCGGCAAGGCCGTCCTCGAGGTCGCCGGGAACAGCCTGCTCCAGCGAACGATCCCTACCGCAGCCCGGGGCCAGGTTCTCGCCCTCCTCGAATCGTTCGTGACCGCGTCGCTGGCCGCCGGCGCCGTGGCGGCGTCGCTGCTCGTCAACTGGCTCGGCCCGAGCGGGGCGCTCCTTGCCGCAGGGGGACTGGAGGTTGCTCTGGCCGTGATCAGCTGGCCGTGGATCCGCACAGTGGACGCCGCGGCCGTCGTCCCCGAGCGCCAGATGCGGCTGCTCCGCAGCGTGGGCTTCTTCCGGCCCCTGCAGCTCACGACGATCGAGGATCTTGCGGGCAGGCTTGACAACGTCAACGCCCCCGCCGGCGCCGAGGTCGTGCGCCAGGGCGAGGCCGGTGACTGCTTCTACATCGTGGAGACTGGCCGCCTCGAGACGCTGATCGACGGCGAGCCCATTCGCGAGCTCGGCCCCGGCGACGCCTTCGGGGAGATCGCGTTGCTGCGGGACGTCCCACGGACGGCGACCGTTCGCGCATCGACGGACGCCACGCTCGCGTCGCTGACCCGGGACGACTTCCTGTCCGCGGTCACCGGCCACACCGACAGCGCCACCGCCGCCGAGGCCGTGGTCACGTCGCACGTCGGGCCGCGCGCCGATCCTGCCGGACTGGCCTAGCCGGATCGGCCGAGCAGCTCGTCGGCGACGATCAGCCGGTGGATCTGGTTGGTGCCCTCGTAGATCTGGGCACCCTTCGCGTCACGCATCAGCCGCTCGATCCCGGTCTCGCGCGAGTAGCCGCTGGATCCGAACAGCTGGACGGCGTCGGTCGCCACACGCATCGCGGTGTCGGAGGCGGTCCACTTGGCCAGCGACGACGGCACGCCGATGGGCTCCCCGCGATCCTTGGCGGCGGCCGCCTGGCGCGTGAGGGCCCGTGCCGCCTCGACGTCGCGGGCCATCTCGGCCAGCATGAAGCGCAGTCCCTGCTGCTCGGCGAGCGGCCCGCCGAACGCACGCCGGTCAGGCAGGTAGGCTGCCGCCTGCTCCAGCGCAGAGCGGGCGATGCCGACGCATGCGGCCGCGATGGAGATGCGCCCCTCGGCCAGCGAGGACAGCGCGATGCGGTACCCGTCGCCCTCCTCGCCGAGGCGGTTGGCGACCGGGATGACGGCATCCTCGAACACGAGCTCGGCCGCCGGGCAGGCGCGGATGCCCATCTTCTTCTCGTGGGCTCCGAATCGGAAACCGGGACTTCCCTTCTCCACGAGGAACGCGCTGATCGCCTGCGGACCCGCCGCCGGATCGAGCGTCGCGAAGACCAGGTAGCGGTCCGCCTCGGGCGCGTTCGAAATCCAGATCTTCGTGCCGGTCAGCCGGTAGACATCGCCGTCGCGCACGGCGCGGGTGCGGAGCGCGGCAGCATCCGAGCCGGCGTGCGGCTCGGTCAGCGCAAACGCCCCGAGCGCCTCGCCCGCGAGCATGGGAGGCAACCAGCTGGAGATCTGCTCTGGCGTCCCCCATGAAACCACGGGCAACTGCGACAGGATGTGGACCGAGAGGGTCACGGCGGATGCCATGTCGGCCGCGCCCAGCTCCTCCATCACCAGGCTCCAGCCGAGGTACGAGAACCCGCCGCCACCCGCGGCTTCGGGGATGGGAGCCGCCGTCAGGCCCAGGTCGCCCATCCTGTCGAAGATCCCCCGGTCGAAGCGCTCGGCCTCATCACGCTCGATGGCCGTCGGCGCAAGCTCGCGCTGGGCGAATTCGCGCGCGGTCTGCTGGAGGAGGCGTTCCTCCTCGGTCAGGAGCCAGCTCAGCGTCGTCCTCCGGGATACGGGCGCGCGTAGGATACCGCCGTGGACGGTTCCCCCGACGACGCTGCCCGGGTCACCCGCGTGCCCGACGAGGCGATTCGCGCGCAGAAGCTCGAGGCAATCGCGCGTCTCGCGCCCGGGATCACCCATGAGCTGAACAACCCGCTGGCGGCGATCGTCGGGTTCGCTGAGCTGCTGCGCACGGACCCGCGCCTGCCGGATGACATGCGCCGCCAGGCGGAGCTGCTCGCGTCGGAGACGACGAGGACCCGGGTCATCGTGCAGACCCTGCTCGATTTCCTTCGGGAGCGCCCGATCGAACGCCATCCAACCGCGCTGCGCCCGTTGCTCGACGCGGTGCTGCTGCTCCACGGCTATCGACTGGCGTCGAGCCAGGTGGAGGTCGTCGTTGACGTCGCCGGGGACATCCCGGACCTGGCCATCGACCGGCCGGGCGTGCAACTCGTGCTGCTGAACCTGGTCCAGGACGCAGTCGACGCGTTGCTTGGCCGAGCGGGGCCCGGCCGCCTCGAGATCCGCGCCGTCCGCGACGGCGCTTCGGTCCACATCACCCTCGCGCACGACGCGGCGGACCGCAGCCCACCCTCCGCCGAGCGCGAACGTGCCTGGGACGCATCGTCCACGGTCGTCGCCAACCACGACGGCCACCTCGTCCGGACCGCGGACGGAGCAACGCTGACCCTGCCGGTGGCCGCCGGGGCGACCCCGGCCCACGGTGCTCCCGCCCGCGCAGCGGGCACGCCACGCGATGACGCCGTTCGGGTCCTGATCCTCGACGACGAACGCTCGATTGGGCTGCTGCTCGAGAAGTGGCTTCGCGCCTCGAGCTACACCCCGACCGTCGCGAGCTCGGGCGCGGAGGCGATCGAGCTCGTGCGCGCGACCCGCTTCGACGCCGTCCTGTGCGACCACCGCATGGCGGGCATGGCGGGCACCGAGGTGTTCGAGACGATCATCGCGATCCGCCCTGAGCTCGAACGGCGGTTCGTGTTCATGAGCGGCGACGTCCTCAACCCCGAGCTTCAGAGCTTCGTGGCTCGGCGCCACGTCGGGCTCCTGGCCAAACCGTTCGATCTGGCTACGGTTCGGCAGACCCTCGAGGCCACGCTCCGTTCCTAGCGGTCGGCGTCTCTCGGGTAGGCGTGAAAGCCCTGCCCCGTCTTCTGGCCGAGATGGCCGGCCGCGACCAGCTCCTCGAGCACCTTCGGCGGGCGGAAGTGCTCCTTGCCGAAGCCCTCGTGGAGCACGCGCATCACCTCGAGGCACACGTCGAGGCCGATGAAGTCAGCGAGCTGGAGCGGGCCCATCGGATGGTTCAGCCCGATCCGCGCGCCGGTGTCGATGTCCTCCGCCGTCCCGAGGCCCTCTTCGTAGGCGCGCATCGACTCGGCGAGGAAGGGCATCAGGATCCGGTTGACGATGAAGCCCGGCCGGTCGGCCGACACGATGACCTGCTTGCCCATCTCCGCCGCGAGGGCGCGGATCGCGGCCTCGGTCTCGTCCGCCGTCGCCGCACCACGGATCAGCTCGATCAGCGGCATGACCGGCACCGGGCTGAAGAAGTGCATACCGACGAAGCGCGCCCGGCGGGGCTCCGGCACCGCGGCGGCCAGCCGGTCGATGGCGATCGAGCTCGTATTCGAGGCGAAGATCGCGTCCGGCGGCGCCTCGCCGTCCAGCTCGGACCACAGCTTCGTCTTGACACCAACGTCCTCGAAGACGGCCTCGACGACCAGGTCCGCATCGGCGGCGCGCCCCTGCTCCGCGGTCGTCTCGATGCGGCCCAGCGTCGCGTCGCGCTGCTCGGTCGTCAGCTTGCCCTTGGCCACGGCGCGATCGAGGTTGCCCGCGATCCGCTCACGGCCGGCCTCGGCCCGTGCCAGCTCCGGCTCGTACAGCACGACCTGCTTGCCGACCGCGGCGTGGACCTGGGCGATGCCATGGCCCATGAGGCCGGCGCCGGCGACGAAGACACGTTGGATGCTCACCCGTCGAGCGTAGCGGCTCCGGCGACCACGGGTCGAGCGAGGGACCGGCGGCGCAGCCCGATGAGCAGCGCGCCGACCGCTGCGGCCCCGGCCGACACGAGGAACGCCCCGACGTAGCCGGCCGAGTCGGCGACGGCGCCGAGGAACGCCGGCGACAGCCCGAACGACAGGTCGAGGAACAGGCTTGTCGTCCCGACGACCGCCCCGCGCTCGGTGTCCTCGACGCGCGACACCGCGAGCGTCAGCAGCGCCGGCATCATGAACGCCATCCCGAACGCGAACACGGCGCTCCCGACGACCAGCCCGATCGGCGTCCCGATCAGCGCGATGATCAGCAGGCCGACCGACCCGACGACGAGTGCCGTCCCGGACAGGCGCGCCGCCCCGATCTGGTCGGGCAACTTGGCGAAGGCGAGCCGCAACACCACCACGAGCACGGCGTACACGGCCAGCGGCACGGCCGACCCCGACATGCCGATCTCCTTGGCGTGGAGCGGGACGAAGGCGAAGTAGCCGGCCATGCCCCACGTCCCGAGCAGCACGACCAGACCCGGGAAGAGGCCCGCCGGATGGAACAGCCGGGCTCGGACGGGCCTCGCCTCGCCGGATGCGGCCGCGAGCACCGCCGGTGCGGTCTCGGGGACCAGGAGCGACAGCACGGCGGCCCCGACGGTCAGGCCGATGCACACGATCCAGACGGCCTGAAAGCCAGCGACGCCAAGCACCGTCTCGCCGATCGGCGGCCCGAGCGCGAGCCCGATGTACAGCGCGAGCGACGCGAGGTTGAAGGCTTCGCCCTGGCGCCCCTCGGGCGCGAGGTCCGCCGCAGCGGCCAGCAAGCCGACGAAGAAGAACGCCTCCGCCGCCCCCAGCACGACTCGTGCCACGACGAACATCTGCAGCGAGTCGACGAACAGGTGGAGCGCGAGACCGAAGGCCGACAGCAGCGCCCCGAACAGCAGCATCGGCCGTCGCCCGAACCGATCGGAACCCCACCCGACGACCGGCCGCAGCAGCAGCGATCCGATGGCGAACGCCCCGATCGCGATGCCGACGCCGGTCGTGGTTGCGTCGAGCGGGCCCTCGGCGAACTGCGAGGCGACGGGCAGGACCGCGCCGCCGGCCGTGAAGAACGCGAGCCCCGCAGCGACCAGCAGGACGAACGGCCGCGTGACGAGCCGCTCCCCGGCGGCGCTCGTCACCGATCGACTCCGAGGGTCTCCAGCAGGCGGTCGGCCGCGGCATACGGGTCGAGGCGGTGTTCGGCGACATCCACGAGGGTCGCCCGGGTCGCCTCTGCGTGCCGCGGTTCGCGGAGCGCGTCGCGCAGTCGGTCCGAGAGGATCGCCCAGACCTGCGCCTCGGCGCGGGCCAGCCGCGCCCCGGCCGCCCCGGAACCCTCGCCGCGCCCGGCAGCGCGGTGGCGGTCCAGCGCGGCGAGCAGGTCGTCGACGCCTTCCCCCGTCGACGCGGTGGTGACCAGCACCTCGGGGCGCTTGGGTCGCGGACGGTCGTCCCCACCCCCCACCCCGACTTTCGGGCTCGCCCCGGCCACCAGCATCGCCCGGAGTTGCGCCGCCGTCCGCAGCGCGCCGGGCCGATCGCCCTTGTTGACCACCACCAGGTCGGCAACCTCGAGGAGGCCGGCCTTGATCGCCTGGACCTCGTCGCCCATCTCGGGCGCCTCCAGGACCACCGTCGTGTCGGCGGCGGCCGCCACCTCGACCTCGCTCTGCCCGGTGCCGACCGTCTCGATGAGGATCAGGTCGAAGCCCGCTGCGTCCATGACGGCCGCTGCTGCCGTGGACGTCGACGCCAGCCCGCCGGCGTGGCCGCGCGACGCCATCGAGCGGATGAACACGTCGCGGTCACCCGCGTAGGCCTGCATCCGGACGCGGTCCCCGAGCAGGGCGCCGCCGGTGATCGGGCTGGACGGATCGACCGCCACGACACCGACCGTGCGCCCGGCCGCTCGAACCCGCTCGATCAGCGACGCGACCAGGGTGGACTTTCCGGACCCGGGCGGTCCGGTGATCCCGACGAGGTGCGCCCGTCCAGCGGTCGGGTACAGGCGTCGCATCGCGGCTTCGGCAACCGCCGTCCGGTTCTCGACCGCGGTCAGCAGCCGTGCCAGCGCCCGCCGGTCACCGGCCACGGCGGCGTCCGCCAATGCCTCGCCGCGGGCGATCGCATCGCCGCCGGTCGCCAGTGCGGCCTCCCGCACCCGGCTAGTCCCGCGGCCGGGCGTTCGCCCGCAGGAACTCCGCGACCTGGGCGATCGTCGTTCCGGGCCCGAACACCTCGGCGACGCCGGCGTCCTTGAGCGCCGGGATGTCGTCGTCCGGGATGATCCCGCCGACGGTCACCAGCACGTCACGGAGGCCCTGCTCGTCGAGCAGCTTCGTGATGCGCGGGACGAGCGACATGTGCGCGCCGGACAGGATCGACAGGCCGACCACGTCGACATCCTCCTGGAGCGCGGCCGTTGCGACCATCTCGGGCGTCTGGCGAAGGCCCGTGTAGACCACCTCGAACCCCTCGTCGCGCAGTCCGCGCGCCAGGACCTTGGCGCCGCGGTCGTGCCCGTCGAGCCCGGGCTTTGCGATGAGCACCTTGATCGGCCGGTCTGTCATGGCGCCGATTGTAGGTGGCGCGGGGCCGACCGAACACGAAACGGCGGCCCGCCGGAGGAGCGGGCCGCCGAGGGAACGGTGACGCGCGTCAGGCCGCGGTGCGGCTGAACGTCCGGGCGCCGATCCAGACCGCCAACACGGCGCAGATCGTGGTGATCGCCACGCCCTGGAGGACGTTCGGGTTGCCCCAGTCGCCGTTGAACAGGGCACGCGCCGCATCGACCGCGTGGGTCAGCGGGTTGACCGAGCTGAGGAACGCGAGCCAGTCCGGTGCGAAGGTCATCGGGAGCAGGATTCCCGACAGCAGGAGCAGGGGCAGCGCGACCGCGTTGATCAGGGGTGCGAACGCGTCCTCGCTCTTGAGGATGAGCCCGGCGGCGTACGACAGCGGCGCCACGGACAGTCCGATCAGGACGAGCAGGCCGAGCACCGCGAGCACGCTCTGCGGGTCGATGTCGAGGCCGAAGGGGATCGCGAGCAGGATCATGATGGTCGCCTGGACCACGAGGATGACGACATCGCGGAGCGACCGGCCGAGGAGCATCGCCGTGCGGCTCATCGGCGTGACGCGCATCCGCTCGACGACCCCGTAGCGAAGCTCGGCGATCAGGCCGAAGCCGCCGAATGCCGTGCCGAAGATGGCGATCTGGACGATGAGTCCGGGGACGAACCAGTTCCAGGCGTTGCCGTCGCCACCGGCTGCACCGACGGCGCCCTCGAGCAACGGTCCGAACAGGAGCAGGTACAGCACCGGCACCATCATCCCGAAGAAGATCCAGGTGGGCTGCCGGATCGTCAGGACCAGCGATCGCCGGAAGATGAGCCAGGTGTCGCGGATGGTCTTCATGAGGGAATCCTTTCGCTGGCGGTGTCAGGCGGCCGCTTCGTCGCGCAGCGAGCGGCCGGTCTGGCGGAGGAAGACGTCGTCGAGGCTCGGGCGATGGAGGGCGATCGACGATGCCGCCAGCCCGGCGCCATCGAGCAGCCGCAGGATCTGGGGAACGGCGGTCTCGCCTCGCTCGACGTACAGGCGGACGAAGCCGTCCTCGGTCGTCGCCTCGCGGACGAAGGGCTGGAGGCGCACGGTCTCGAGGACGCGTTCGGTCGCCCCGTTCACGCCCAGGGTCACGACGTCGCCGGCCACCTGGCGCTTGAGCTCGTCGGCGGTGCCCTCGGCCACGATCTCGCCGTGGTCGATGATCGCCAGCCGGTCGGCCAGGGCGTCGGCCTCCTCGAGGTAGTGGGTGGTCAGGAAGACGGTCGTCCCTTGCGCGCGGAGCCCGCGGATCTCGTCCCACATGCGCGCACGGGCCTGCGGATCGAGGCCGGTCGTCGGCTCGTCGAGGAACAGGACCGCGGGCCGATGGACGATGCCGAGGCCCACGTCGAGGCGCCGCTTCATGCCACCGGAGTAGGTGGAGATCGTGCGGTCTGCCGCGGCTTCGAGGTCGAGCGCCGCGAGGACCTCTGCCGCGCGCCGCTTCGCGTCGGCGGCGTTCATTCCGTACAGGCGGCCCTGGATGACAAGTTCCCCGCGACCAGTCTCGCTCGGGTCCGTGGAGCCACCCTGCGGCACGTAGCCGATCCGCTCGCGGACCGTCTGCGACTCGCGACGCAGGTCCGCGCCGGCGACCCTCGCCTCCCCCGCACTGGGCGTCAGCAGCGTTGCCAGCATTCGAAGGGTCGTGGTCTTCCCGGCGCCGTTCGGGCCGAGGAAACCGAAGATCTCGCCGGTGCCGACCGTCAGATCGACGCCACGCACGGCTTCCACCTTGGTCTTGCGCGATTTGAAGGTCCGGCGCAGGTCGCGGGTTTCGATGGTCGGCCCGCTGGTCGGCCGTTCGTGTGCCATCTCAGTACTCCTCGTGGCGTATCCTGTCGGGCAGACAGTTGCGCCGTTCAGCATCTTCGGGCAATATCTGCATGGGGCAGATATTTACCCAAGCGAGGAGCTGTTGTCAACCATGAACCGCAGAGACATCGATTCGGTCATCCGGTCACTGCGCCACGTGAACTTCCAGCGCTCGTTCTTCGGGCAGACCGTGGCGATCCGCTTCGGCTTGTCGGAGTCCGACGTGGATGCCCTCGAGCTGCTCATCGATAGCGGAGCGGCCTCCGCGGGGCGGCTGTCGGAGCTGATGGGGCTGACGAGCGGCGCGGTCACTCGCGTCATCGATCGGCTCGAACAAGCCGGTTACGTGCGGCGGATCCCCGACCCCGCCGATCGGCGCCGCGTCATCGTCGAGGTCGTACCGGACAAGATCTCGTTAGTCCAGGAAACGATGGACCGGGTCGGCGACAAGGGCGCCGAGGAGATTGCCCACTACAGCGACGCCGAGCTGGCGGTCATCAATGACTTCCTGACGCGCATGGCCGACATCACGCGCGAGGAGGCGACCGCATTGCGCGACGCGCGGGAGCAGGCGGCGGTCGGACCGTCCGAGTACGCCGCACCGATCGGCGGCCTCGCCCGCGCGCGCCTCCAGTTCAAGTCCGGGGCCAACGAGCTCCTGCTGAAGGGCTCTGGCGACTTCGACGACCTGTACCGGGCCCGTTTCGAGGGCCAGGTCCCGCAAGTTCGCCTGCGCGACGGGGTCGTGTCGGTCCAATACAAGGGTCGCTTCCAGTGGGATTGGCGCGAGCGACGCGCGGACATCTCGCTGACCGAGCGGATCCCGTGGGACGTTGAAATCCACGGCGGCGCGAGCAAGCTGCAGGGCAAGCTCACGTCGCTCGACCTGCGTTCCTTCGAACTGGTCGGTGGGGCTGACTCGCTGCGGCTGACCCTGGGCCGGCCAACGGGTACGGTCCCGCTGCGGTTCACCGGCGGGACGAACCATCTCCGGATCGAGCGGCCGGCCGGCGTGGCGGCCCAGCTCATGTTGTCCGGTGGCGCGGCCGGGATCCA
>DASTYU010000002.1:0-13462 GCA_035764655.1 Candidatus Limnocylindrales bacterium | reverse complement strand
TCGGCCACGCGTTCCGCGTAGTCGCTGAGCTGCGTCTCCATCAGCGCGACGCGCTCCGCCAGCGTGCCCATGTCATTCGAGTTCGTCGTCAGCGCGTCCGCGATCCCGGTCGCGTCCTCGCTGAAAACCCGAACGCGGTCGCTGAACGTGCGAAAGCGCTGGGCCGCGCCGGCAAACGGCTGGCTGCCGAAGATGGTGATGCCGAGAGAGTCGGCGAGCGAATCCGAAGCGGTGGCGAGCTCCTCGAGCACCTCGCGAGCGTTCTGGACCGATGCGCTGGTCCTGTCGAGCGTCGCCGATGCGTTCTCGATCGAGCGCACCGCGGCCGCCGTGCTGACGGACAACTCGTCGAGGGTGTCCGCCAGGCGGGCCTGGTCGGCCTGCAGCCGTTCGTCGAGGCCGCGGGTGGCGACCGCCGTCCCGACGAGAGCCAGCGTGATGATGCCCGCCAGGACGACGCCGATGACGCCGAACGCGAACAGCGCGTTGCCCGCGCGTCGCCGTTCCACACCGAGGAGGGTCATCGCGCGGATGGTAGACCGCGCAGCCGTTGCGAACGGCTTGCTTGTGCAGCGGGCTGCACGTCAATCGCAAGCGAACCGCCGCGTCGACCTCGATCGCAGTCTCCTAACCCTGCCCGAGTTCCGCGGGAACCGAGGCATATCGGTCGAACGACGGATGTCATCTGGACGCTGATCTCTACACTTCCCGCCAATGAGCACCGTCGGTCCGCTCCTGAGTCCGCTTCTCGTGGGTCGCGACGACCTGCTGCAGCTGGCCGAGCGGCGGATCGCGGAAGCCTCAGCGGGCCACGGCCACCTGCTGCTTCTGGCGGGCGAGGCGGGCGTCGGCAAGACCCGCCTGCTCCGCTCGATCCTGCAGATCGGCGATGCCGCAGGGTTCCGATCGGCCAAGGGCGATCTCGCGCCGCAGGATGCGCAGCTGCCCCTCGCCTCGATCCTCGATCTGGCCCGCACGATGAACGATCTGGGCGGGTTCGGCGACCTGGGCGACGCACTGCTCACGATCCAGGGCGGGCGCGGTGCGGATTCGCTCGGATCGCGGCGCCTCCTGGTCCGCGATATCGCGCAGCTGATCGCGAACGCGATCGACCAGCCGACGCTGCTCGCGTTCGAGGACCTGCAATGGGCCGACGAGCTGAGCATCGAGGTGATTGGTGAGCTGGCCCGGATCGCCGAGGACCGGCCGCTGCTGCTGCTCGGCGCCTATCGTGCTGACGAGCTGCCGCTGGGCTCGCTCCATCGCGAGTGGCGCGCTCGGCTGCTCAGCCAGCGGCTGGCCGAGGAGGCACGTCTCAAGCCGCTGACCTTCGACGAGACAGCGCTCGTCACGACGTTGATCCTCAACACCGGCCTGCCCGCACCGCGGGAAGTAGTCACCGCGGTTTACCAGCGCAGCGATGGCATTCCACTGCACATCGAGGAGCTGCTCGGGGCGCTCGGTGACGACGCGCGCACGGACGGGCGGGCGATCCGCAACGCCGAGGTCCCGGACACGATCGAGGACGCGATCGTCGCGCGGCTCTCGCGACTGTCCCACGAGGCGCAGTCCGTCGCCCTGGCGGGTGCCGTCCTGGGCCGCTGCTTCTCGCCGGACGTGCTGGCCGGTGTCATGGATCAGCCGATCGCCGAGCTCGACGCCCCACTCGACGAGCTTGTCGCGCACGCGTTCCTTTACCCGTTCCAGTACATCGACGAGGGCTACTACGACTTCCGTCACCAGCTGCTGCGGGATGCCCTCTACGAGACGGTGCCGGCGGCCCAGCTTCGGCGCATGCACGCTCGCGCCGGGGAGTTCGTGCCGCTGCTGATCGGCGCGAACGAAGTCCACGCCTCAGCCCACTTCGAACGCGCCGGGCTCAGGGCGCTGGCATTCGAGAAGGCCGTGGCGGGTGCACGCGCTGCCAGCGCGGTCTCCAGCCGGCGGGAGGCGTTCGAGCTGTACGGCAGGGCTGTCGCCAACATCCCGGACGGCCTGTCGGCCGACGAGCTGGGCGATCTCTACGCGGCCTACGGCGAAGCCGCGGCGGCGGTCGACGACGTCGCCACCGAGATCGCAGCCGACGACGCGGCGCGAGCCCACTATCTCGAGGCCGGGAGGCTCGTCGACGCCGCGTTCATGCTCGTCATGCACGCGAACATGCTCCGCCGCGACGTGCAGCCGAGAGCCGAGCGCGAGCGCTATCTCGACCAGGCCGCCGCGGAACTCGAGGCCCTGCCCGAGTCGGCCGATCGGTCAATGGCCCTCTCGGACGTCTGCTGGCTGCGCGGGATGCTCGCCATGGACGTCGGGCAGCTCGACGCCGCCGACGCGGCCATCGCCCGATCGCGCAGCCATCGACTTGCGTCGGACGACACGGACCTCGGCGACATCGACTTCCTCGAGGCTGCGCTCGAGGTGGTCCGCGGCAGGACCGACGAGGCCCTGGATCGCATGTTGGCCATCGCGCGCGACGCCCGCCAGGCGCGGCTCGAGGCCACTGGCGTGACGTCCTACCGGATGGCCGCCGCGTTCGCGATCCGCGTGATGGACTACGAGCGCGCGGAGGTGGGGCTGACCGAAGGGCTCCGCTATGCCGACGAGATCCAGCAGTCGTACTGCCGGCACGTCCTGGCCGCTACGTCGGCGCACGCCGCATGGGCCGCCGGCCGCTGGGACGAGGCCATCCCGATCGCGGAGATCGAGATCGTCGAGCGGGGCAGCCGGCGGGGCACGCTGGGCTCGCGCGACGCGCTCGGGTACGTCTGCTTCGGGCGCGGCGACACGGAACGCGCGCGAAGCGTCCTCGAGGCGTCGCTCGCCATCGGCCGGTCGACCGACGAGGTCGATCTCGTGATGCCGCCGCTGTGGGGCCTCGCCGAGACGGCGCTCGTCGACGGCGATGCCGAGACCGCCGTCGCCCACTGCGAGGCCGCACTCTCACTCGCGATGGCATCGGGCGAGCAGGCGCACGTGGTCCCGCTGGTCGTCACCGGCGTCCGTGCCTACCAGGCGCTGCGCCGCCCGGACGCCGCGGAGCGTTGGGCCCACCGCGTTCGCGAGCACCTTGCCGGTTGGCAGCGCGCCGGACCGGCGCTCGCGCATGCCGATGGCCTCCTTCGCCTGGCTGCCGGCGCCACGGCGTCCGCGCGGACGAGCCTCGAAGCGGCCGTGGCGGGCTGGGACGATCTCGGTCGGATCTGGGAGTCGAGCTGGGCTCGATTGGACCTGGCTGCATGCCTGATCCGCGCGAACCGCCACCTCGAGGCCATCCCGCTGCTCGACGCCGTCGGAGCGACGGCCGATCGCGTGGACAGCCCGCCTCTACGGGCCCGGGTCGAGGAGCTCGCCGCGATCGCACGTCGCCGGGGCATCACCGAGGAGCCGTGGCGGCCCCTGACAGCGCGCGAGTTCGAGGTCGCGCGCCACGTCGCCGAAGGGCTGACGAACGCGCAGATCGCCGAGGAGCTGACCCTGTCGCCGAAGACGGTGAGCGCCCACATCGAGCACATCCTCGCGAAGCTCGGTGCCACGCGGCGCGCCGAGATCGCGGCCTGGGTCACGCTCGTTGCGGCCGGCACGCAGGCGATCAGCCCGGGCTGAGCCCTGTGATCAGAACGGCCAGAACACGGGGACGAGAAAGACTGCCACGACGAAGAAGACCACCATCGTCGCCAGTCCCAGGCGCCAGTAATCACCGAACCTGTAGCCGGCGGCGCCCATCGCAATGAGGTTCACCGGAGTGGCGACGGGCGTCAACAGCGCGGCCGCGGCGGCAACGTTGAGCGACATGAGGACCGGCCTGGCGTCGACGCCGAGGTCGCCCGTGGCCGAGATGGCGATCGGAATCATGATCAGCGCCGTCGCCGTGTTGCTGATGAGCTGGCCGAAGACCGCGGTCACGACGAACAGGCCGATGAGCAAGCCGGTCGGGCCCATGCCGCCGACGACGCCGATCAGGCTGTCCGCGATCTGATCTGCGGCACCGGACTCGATCATGGCGGTCGAGAGGGGCAGCATCCCGGCGACGAGCACGACCGTGGTCCACGTGATCGAGCGGTAGGCCTGCTCCATCCCGACGACGCGGAGCACGATCAGCGCACCCGCGGCCAGGAGGCCGGCGACGGCCGGCGGAACGATGCCGCTGACGAGCAGGACGATCATGCCGATGAGCACCGCTACCGCCTCGAACGCCTTCGGTCCGAGCGGCACCGCTTGCCGGCGGACGGCATCCGGTTGGTGGACCACGAGGAACCCCGGATCGTCCGCCCGGGCATCGAGGGCGTCCCACGGACCGCTCAGGACGAGCGCGTCGCCGACCTGCAGCTCGACCTCACGGTCACCGATGTCGCGACCGCCGCGCTGGATCGCGTCGACGACGAGATGGCCGTCCTCCGTGCGCATGCCCTTGACGACGTGCTCGCCGAGGAATGGCGATCGCGGCGGGATCACGATCTCGATGAGGCCTTCGTACCGACCGATCGGCCCACGCGTCGCCGGGTCGGAGGGCAGGCCATATGACTGCGCCAGGGTCCGGGCGTGGTCCGACAGGTCCTGCGAGACGGTTCTGGGCGTCCGGACCGGCAGCAGGCGATCCCCGAGCAGGGTGACGACGGCGATCGTGCCAATGGTGAGCGGCACGCCCACGAGCGCGAACTCGAAGAAGCCGAAGGGCGATCCAGTGGCGTCCAGCAACGCGTTGGAGACGAGCAGATTGACGTTGGAGCCGGTCAGCGCGAGCTGCGAGCCGGCATGGGACCCGAAGCACAGCGGGATCAGCAGCTTGGACGCGGGGATACCGAGGCGGACGGCGATGACGATGACGACCGGCAGCAGGGCGGCGACCGCCGCGTTGACCGTCACGAACGCGGTCAGCACGGCGACCATCATCATCATGAGGACGACCAGCCGGTTGCGGCTCGAGCCGGCCCGGTCGATGAGGAGCTGGCCCGCCCACGCGGTCACCCCGCTCGAGTCCAGCCCTTCGCTGACCACGAACAGGGCGGCGATGAAGATCACGACCTGGTCGCCGAACCCGGCAAGGCCCTGGTCGATCGTCAGGACGCCCGTCGCAACGAGGACGAGCGCGGACGCGACCGCAACCAGCTCGACCGGGAAGCGTCCCCAGATGAACAGCGCCACGATCGCGAGCAGAACCGCGAAGGTGATCGTGGCGTCACTCATGGCGGGTGGCGTGGCGGCGATCGGCCGTCAGCTCGGGACCTGCACCGGATAACCCGGACCGAGCGGAAGGCCGAGCAGGAACCAGGCGACGAACAGCACGATCCACGAGATCGCGATGAACACCACGTACGGCAGCATCAAGGCGATGATCGTGCCGATCCCGGCGTCCCTCTGGTAGCGCTGCGCGATCGTGACCATGAACGGCAGGTAGACCATCAGCGGCGTGACCACGTTGAGCGGCGAGTCGCCCACCCGGTAGGCGGCAAGACCCGTCTGCGGCGGGATGCCGAGCTGGATGAAGAGCGGCACGAAGATCGGCGCGAAAATCGCCCACTTCGGCACCACGCCCGGGATGATCACGTCGAGAGCCAGGATGATCACGATCATCCCGATCAGGAGCGGCAGCGCCCCGATCCCCGCGGACTGGAGCCACTCGGCCAGGCTCACCGCCAGCACGCTCGGCAGGTTGCTGTAATTGAAGTAGGCGATGAACTGGCTGATCATCAGCAGCATGAAGACGAGGCCGGCCAGGCCGGCGAACGTCTTCGTCACGGCGGCGATCACGTCGTTGGCGCTGGTGAACGTACCGGCTCCGCGCCCGTAGGCGACGCCCGCGATGAGGAAGAACATCGCGATGATGAACAGCAGGCTGTCCATGAACGGGGTCGTGCCGATGATGTCGCCGGTCTCCGGGTCGCGCAGCGGGGCGCCGTCGGGCAGCGTCAGCACGAGGATGAGCGCGAGGAACCCGAGGAAGCCGAACAGTGCGTAGCGCAGACCGCGCGCCTCCGCGGCGGGATCGTGGACGTCGTCCGCCTCGTCCTCGATCGAGATGCCGTCCGGTCCGGCTGCCGACGCAGGATCGAACGTGCCGAGCCGGGGCTCCACGATCCGCTCGGTCACGATGGCCGCGACGATTGCCAGCACGATCGACGAGGCGATGCTGAAGAACCAGTTCGCCACGATCGTCAGAGGGGCCACGCCGGCGGAGCCCAGGGCCTCGTTGGTGATCTCGGTCATCATCGCGTCGATCGGGCCCAGGATCGGGTTGACGCCGAAGATCGCGCCCACGCCAGCGAAGCAGGCGGCCATGCCGGCCAACGGGTGACGGCCGACGCTCGCGAACGCCGCGGCGCCGAGCGGCACGAGGATCAGGTAGCCGGCATCGGACGCGACGCTGGACAGCACCCCGACGAAGATCAGGATGAACGCCAGCAGACGTCGCGGCGAGGCCGAGACCAGCAGCCGGATGAGCGCGCCCATCAGTCCGCCCGCCTCGGCGACTCCGGCGCCCATCAGCGCGACGAAGGTCACCGCGATCACGCCGAAGCCGGCGAAGTTCGGCACGAACGACGTGAAGATGAAGCGAATGCCCTCGACGGACAGGAGGCCCTTGACCGGGATCGTGACCTCCTCGAGGTGCCAGCCGTCCTCGTAGTCGAGATCACCGGGCTCGAGGATCGGCTGCGTGGAGTCCTCGTAGTAGTCGGGCACGACCTCGACCGCGTCGGGGACCGCGATCGTCTCGGTCACGCTAACGCCCGCGAAGGCGAGCACCGACGACAGCACGATCACCCCGATGATCAGGTAGAGGAACATCAGGACCGGGTGCGGCACCTTGTTGCCGGCGCGCTCGATGACGCCGAGGAAGCCGCCGCTACCGGCGGGCTGGACGGTCGCGCTGGCAGCAGTCATCGGGCTGGGATCCCTCCGTGGGCGGCGCCGCGTCAGGCGGACGGGGCAGGGCGGCGGAAGTTGCAGGCGAAGTCCGACAGCAGCCGGGTGGCGAACCCGGTGGCGCCGGTCGGGCGCCAGCCGTCGTCGGTGTCGGAAACCATCGGTCCGCAGATGTCGAGGTGGCCGAACGGCGTCCCGCCGGTGAACTCGTCGAGGAACAGGGCCGCGGTGATCGTTCCGGCGTTCTCGCCGCCCATGTTCTTGATGTGGGCGATCTTCGAGTCGATCTGGCGGCGGTAGGCGCGGACCAGGGGCAGCTCCCAGAGCGGCTCATCGGTCGCCGTCCCGGCGGCCTCGAGCTGATCGACGAGTCCCGGGTCGGAACCCATGACGGGGGCCAGGGCGGTCCCGAACGTGCGCATGGCGGCTCCGGTGAGGGTCGCGACCGTGACGATCGCGTCGGCACCGTCCTCGGTGGCGAGCACGATCCCGTCGGCCATCACGAGCCGGCCTTCGGCATCGGCGTTGACGACCTCCACGGTCTTGCCGCCACGGATCGTCAGCACGTCGCCGAGCCGCGTCGCCGTGCCCGACGGCATGTTGTCGGTGCACATCAGGTGGCCGCTGACAACCGCCGTGCAGCCGAGGTCGCGCAGCGTCGTCATCGCGCCGAAGATCGCGCCCGCGCCGGACATGTCGAGCTTCATCAGGGCGTGCATCGCGTCCGACGGTTTCAGGCTGATGCCGCCCGCGTCGTACATGATCCCCTTGCCGACGAGCGCGAGGTGGCCGGTCGGCTCGCCCGGTGGCCGGTACGTGACCTTGATGTAGCGCGCCTCCTCGGTGCTGCCGGAGTTCACGCCCAGGAGCCCGCCGAGGCCCATCTCCACGATCTCGCGCTGGTCGTGGACCTCGACTTCGAGCCCGGACGCTGTGCCCACCTCGATCGCCACCTCGCCGAAGCGCGTCGCCGTGAGGTGAGTCGCCGGGGTGTTGCCGAGGTCGCGGGCAAGGTTGACGGCGCGGCTGGTGACGAGGCCGCGCTGCACGCCGGCGCGCATGGCGTCGACGTGCTCGGGGCGCGCCACGAGCGTCTGCGCGAGCAGCTGCTCCTCGTTCGGGATCGTCCGGAAGACGCGGTAGCGGTACCGGGCCAGGAGCACGCCTTCGGTGACCGCCTGTCCGAGTTCGGCGGGATCGCGGGCCTCGATGCCGGTGAGGTCGACCACGACCCGGGGATGCCGCGCGGCAGCGCGAGCGAACGCGGCCGCGGCATCGCGGGCGGCCGCGCCATCAACTGCCGCGCGCGGCCCGAGTCCTGTCTCGATGATCGTCGGGCCGTCGGCCCGAGGCAGGACCAGCGTTTCGCCGCGGCCCGCCGTGAAGCCCGACGCTTCGAGCGTCGCCCGGTCCAGCGGGACGCGCTCGGGGACGGGGCCGTCCGAGAACGTCGGAACGCCGATCACCTTGGTGTCGGCGGGGATCGTCGTCGCGACGTCGACCACCACGGCGTTCTCCCGGCGCCACGACGGGATCGGGTCAAACGCGCGGTTGGCGCGCGTCTCCGGCACTGCCGTTGTCATCGTGTCTCCCCCTGGGCGGGACGCTCAGGAGGCGGAGCCTAGCACCCGCGGACGCGCGGCTCCGGGTCAGATCGAACGACGTCGAGCTAGTCGACGCTGATCGCGCCGACCATGCCGCGTTCCCGGTGAGTGTGGACGCTGCAGTAGAACTCGAGGTTGCCCGGTCCGGTCGGCTGGATCACGACGGCCGTCGTCGTCTCCGGGGACACCTGGACGTGGATGTCGAGGCTGTCGATGTCAAACGAATGAGGGACGTCCTCGGGGTTCGTGATGATCAGCCCGAGGACTTCGCCGTCTTTCATCCGCGGGCTGCCGACAAACGCAAGGTCCTCGATGGTAATGGCCCCGGTCACGGTCGGCGTCTTCGTCCCACCCGGTCCGCCGGTCGGCACCAGGCCGACGAGCAGCGCCGTCGCCGCCGCACCGAGCGCGATGCCGACGCCGACCATGGACAGTGCGCCGGCGCGACCGGAGCGCGTCCAGATCGGCCGGCCGCGGCGAACCTCGAGGAACGCGACGATGCCGCCGGCAATGACCGCGATCGCTCCTGTGAGGATGGCGACCGTGGTGAGGAACGCGGCGGTATTGGCCGGGCGGGCGAGATCATATGGGAGATCCTGCGCGTTGAAGGCCTGGATCCACGCGGCCAGGACGACGGGGATCAACCAGAACCAGGTGCGGCGTCGCGCCCCGGTCCAAGCCAATGACAGCGTCCCGAGCACGCCGAAGATCGCCCCCACGGTTGTGAAGATGGGGGGCAGGTTCCGCACGATGCGCTCGTCCCCGGAGGCCGGTCCGTATACGCCGATCAGATACGCCAGGAAGTACGCGACGCCGGCGACCATCACCCAGCAGCCGGCGCCCACGACCGTCATCGCAAAGGTGCGCTCGAGCTGGAGACGATCCGTCTGTACGACTGTGTGAGCGGGTTCCGTAATGGCGGTCATGTCGATCCTCGCACGAGGTCACGCGTCCTTGGCCGGGGACGTCGGAGCGCGATGACGGATCGGTCAGCCGGTCGTCGCCTGAGCCTTCGGCACCCCACGGAATAGCGACACGCCGATCGCAATCCAGCTCAGCAGGTAGCTCACCGCCCCCACCACTGCGATTGCGAAGTCCGTCTGAGTGATCAGCACGACCGCGAGGCCGGGGAGGAGGATCCCCACGGTCGCCAGGTGCGCGATCGCGGCGCGTCGCGAGATGACGCCGATCCGCGCGAGATCCCCCATCAGCATCGCCGATCCGACGGGAAGCAACGCGAGGCCCGCCACGTACGCACCGATGATCGCCGCGAAGCCCAGGGCCACCAGGATGGCGCCGAACGCGCCCAGCCGGCCGATGCGATCCCCGAATTGCAGCGCAAGCCCGAACGCGGCGGCCAGGAACGCGATTGCCGACCCGATCGGGACCAGGACCCAGGCCCATACTGGCTCGCTCGTGCCACCGGTCAGGATCGGGAGGGTGAACAGGGATGACGCCGCGACGATCGCGAGGAGGCCAAGGATGCGAGTGCCCCTCGAAGCGCGCTTCTCGAGGATCGTCCGGTCCGGGGCACGGTGGTGCGTCAAGCGCCAGCTGAGGTCGGACGGGATGCCGAGGATCAGGCGCAGCGCGAGGTCGGCGTCGAGCGAGCGAGCCGAGCGATCGGTTGCAGCCGCCTCGGCGTGCTCGCACCACAGGTCGTCGTCGATCTCGTCCCGGCGCGCGGCGCGCGCGTCGGCTGGCAGACCGCGGGTGTAGAGATCGACCCAGCCGCGGACGACCGCGGCGACCGGCGAGCCGTTCATGACGGCTGGACCGCCGCGGAGCGGGGAAGGGCATCCTCGCGCTCGGCCGCAATCGCTTCGGCGAGGGCGGCCTCGCCGGTCAGCGTCACGCGGTAGAAGCGGCGCCGGGGTCGCCCCTGGTCGGCGGCGAGCTGGGGGTCCTCCCAGCGGCTGGCGAGGTGGCCGGCACGCTCGAGGCGATCGAGCGCCTTGTACAGCGTCCCGTACGCCGTCAGGCGTCGCGCGTGCGTCCCGCCGCGGAGCTCCTTGGCCAGCAGGAAGCCGTGCGCCTCACCGATCCCACGCTGGCGAAGCTCCAGGGCGGCCTCGAGGATGGACACCTCGAGCGGGACGAGTGCACCTTCCTTGCGTCGCACGCGCAAACAATAGGAAGATATCGTCGCATTGTCAAGACGTGCTGCGACTGTCTTTCCCGAAGTCGACGACCGTGAACGTCCCGGTGCATGTGAAGCGGGCGACTCGCCGTGCTGGCCGATGATCCCCGAACGCGTGGGGCGGCGAGGATGCTCGCCGCCCCAGAAAGAGGGTCCCTACGCGTCGACGACGGAAATCGCTCGACTGGGCCACGTCCAGCGTCGATCTTCGGGGTAGTACCAGTCGGCCGAGAGCGGCATGTTCGGCATGGCCGGGTTGTAGGCTCGCGACACGGCGTTGATGTAGGCCGTATAGCAGCCCGCTTGCAGCAGGCTCGGGATCGTGAACTGGGCAACCTTGACGCCGGTGCTCGTGTCGGTTGGCAACTGCCAGTACCAGCTGCGGTCGCCCAACGCAGGCGGTGTCGGGTCGCCGGCGCCGCAGCCGTACATCCCGAGCACAGCATTTCGGAGATGGAGCGCCGACGCCGACCACGTCACCTCGACGGTCACCTCCTTGGTGGCGTCGCGTTCGATGACGGGGCAAATCGCGGGCAGCGTGGTCGCCGTCCCCGGACCGTCGATCGTGTGCCACCAACGGATCTGGTTGAACGTCCCAACCGGGTAGGTCCCGTCGGCTTCGAATGTGTGCGGCGCGCTCGACGCGGTCGGCGTGAAGACGCTGCCGCTGAGTGTGCCGACCTGGAGGGTGATCTGGTACGAGCCGACGTCGGCCGGCATCCAGCCGAGGAGCAAGTGTTCGTATGAGCTTGCCAAGTCGTTGCGGATGAGGTAGCAGCCGTCGGCCAGCTGGGGCTGCGTGTTGAGTGTGAAGGACGTCGTGATCACGGTGAAGTCGCCGGCCAGGATCGGCTGGGGCGTGCCGCCGTTGAAGCTGGCGACGACGCGATAGTGGGTGGCACCAGCAATGTGGAAGCAGCCGAACAGGTCGAGCCGGTCGGCGTACGGAGCATTGGCAGTACCTGCGGCCGGCCCTGCTGCGGGCGCACTGATGCCATCGCCGGACGGTTGATTGACACGTACGCCGAAACCGGTCGTGTCGTCGTGATACGGCGACATCAGCGGCATCAACGCGATGTTGAGAATCTCTGGGACGTTCGTGCATTCGATCGGCGGCACATCGCAGACGTGTGTCGTCAGAGCGTTCGGCCAGGTCTCGAGCGTGACATCGGGGATCGAGGTGTCGTCCCAACGAACGTCGAAGTAGCTTTCATCGTAGATCGTGACATCGCTGCCACCCTGACTCTGGGTTACCCGGAAGGTGACGTCGGGGACGTCGAAGATCGTCTGCCAGACCGGGACGAAGACGTCGTAGCAGACCTTGAATGGTCCGATCGGTCGGCGCAGGTCGGGCAGCCCGATCTTCTTGAGTCGCGGATCGTCCCCGATCAGTCGCTTGACCTCACCCTCGTCGGGCAGCGGCGGCATCGGCAAAGCGCTCTTCGGCGCAGGCTCCATAAGGATGGCGTCGAGCCCGCCCCGAAAGGCGCCGAAGGTCTGCCTCGGCGCGGCCAGCGCCAGGCGATTGGCGACCTCGGACCCGAGCCGCATCTCGACCTCGCGCCGCAAGGCGAAGTCGGAGAAGTCGGGCGGTGGGTCGGGCAGCGGCGGCCGGCGGATGACGGGTCCCGGATCGGGCAGCAGGTCACCCAGGATGTCGATGATCCGCGGCGGCTCGAAGATCGGGAAGCAGATCCGCTCACGCCGCCACTCGAGCAGGCGGTCGATGTCCCAACGCGGGATGTAGACGCAGAAGTTGCCGCACTCGTCGGTCTGGACGGTAGCGATCTCCTCCCGGTCGCAGAAGAAGGGGTACAGCCACGCGTAGCCAAGACCCGACGGTGAGTAGAAGATGAGGTGGCAGTCGGTGTCCTCGACGTGGACGGTGGCGTACGGGACTGGGTACAGGACGCCAGTCACCGGGTCCCGCTTGAAGACCCGGCCGCAGACCTTCTGGAAGAAGAACGACGACCAGTCGAGGTGATACTTCAGCTTGTCGGCCAGAGCGCCGAGCCGGATGTCAGCGAGCTCGGAGGCGGCAAGGCCGGTTTCCTTGGACAGGTACTCGACCTGGCGCTTGGTGAGTCGCCGTTCCTCCGGCGCCTCCACCTTGATCTCCGCTCCTTCGTCACTTCTTGCTTTTCTGCGCCCACTCTCGGTGATTCGGGGTTGCCGTTTCTCATCTGTCATGGCGAACCTCCGCACGGCGTTCCGTGGTGGTGCCTCGCCTCGTGCGCGCAACGGACGAGGGTGCCGGAGCCTAGCGCCGTCGCGTCTCCCCAGCGTCACCGCGGAGGGCAGTCCCGCCGTGCCTGCGGGTCGATACACACGGGCGCGCACTCATCACCTTTCGTTTTCGAGAGGGGTGCCCGCCTAGGATCGACGGCACGGGTCGCTCGCGTCCGAACCGACCCTGAGCAGCCGAATCGTCACGCAAATCGGTCCCGTCATCGGCCCAGATGCAGGCGCAGGGCCTCATCGATGTCGAGCATGATCGCGTTTGGGACGACGCCCGGCCGGTCACCCACCCGCTCGACCGCGATCGAGCGATCTGTTCAGCCTGAAGTCGCGGTCGAGCCCCGTCTCGGCGGCCGGAAGCAGGACGTGGAAGGGATAGACGCGCTCGACGTTCGACGTCACGGCGGGAAGTACCTTGACCGTCAGGTGCATGCGGACATCTCCGATTGTCCCGAGAGCTACGACGCATAGGTGCCGGCTCTCTATGCCCGGGCCCGAACCATCGGTGGCACATCTGGAGCCTCGACGTGGACGGCGTCCGCGTGGTGATCCAGAACGGGGACTTCGCGGGGACGCTGCCCGAGGACCTAGCAGAGAAGCACGCGATCATCGACTCGAT
>DASTYU010000001.1:0-22043 GCA_035764655.1 Candidatus Limnocylindrales bacterium | reverse complement strand
GCCGCTCTTTCCGAAGACCTGCTGAGTCTGCCCCCAGTGGATGCCGAGGATGCCGAGTCTGTGCAGGAGGTGGCTCCGCGATCGGTCCGTCTCGTTGCGGAGGTCGAGGTCGACGGTCTTCTGGCCGGGCTCGGGCCTCATCCGGAGCCGGCGGGTCAGCTGTTCGAGGTCGGCAGCCAGCGGTGCGACCGGCGCATCGGGCGGCGTCTCGCCCATGACCTGCCCGACGATCAGGCGGTCCCGCACCACCTTCAACGGCAGGTCCGAACCCATCGCAAGGCAGGCGCGAACGGCCTCGTTCAGCTCGGAGAGTGACGGCACCGCGCGGCCGCGCATCGCGGCGAGGGTCTCGGCAAGGCGAACCGCTTCGACGAGGTGTGCCGCCGAAGCATCGATGCCCTCCTGCCGGAACAGCGCGCCGACGCGTGCCATCCACGAGACGGCGAGTGGCTCCGCGCCCGACCACAGATGGGCGTACCAGCCCGGCGATTCGATGCCGGCGCCGTAGCCCGACTCGGCGGCCAGGCGGTCGAACGTCCACGGCACCCACGCGGCGGCGGTCTTCATCGCCTTCGGCAGCGTCTTGAGGGTTCGGGCATCCTCGGCGGCGGACGGCAGCTTGTCCAGCGCCGGCGCATGCCATGCGCCGCAGACCACGGCAACGTTCGTGAAGCCATCCTTGGCTGCCTGGCGGATGCCGCGCCGCATCGCCGCCTCGCGCTGGAGGGTGAGCGTCTCCGCTTCGGGGATCGCCCCACGGACGGCGGTCATCGCCTCCGAGACGGCCGCGAACAGGTCTCCCGGATCGCGCCGGGACTCGACGAGGCGGTCCCAGAAGCGTTCGCCGTCCTCCTCGCCGGCCGCTTTGGCGAGCTCGGTCAACGGGTCGTGGCGGATCTGCTCCTCGACGGTGTCGTCGGGCGTCCCGGCGGCCATCCTCCGCTCGAGCTCGGTCTTGGCGACCGCGAACTGGGCACCCGCGGCGAGATCGATGAAGCGTGCGGGGATTCCGTGTTCGAGCGCCCAGCGCAGGGCGACCCACTCGGGGCTGAACTCCGCGAAGGGGTAGAACGTGGCAACGCGCGGCTCGTCCGGCGCGTAGACGAGGAGCGCGACCGGTGGGCGCATCGCGGGGTCCTCGATCAAACCGATGAGATCGCTGGCGTCCGAGGGCCCTTCGACCAGCAGGGCGTCCGGCTGGAGCCGCTCGAGCTCGGCCAGCACGCTCCGCGCGGAGCCCGGCCCATGGTGGCGGATGCCCAGGATCGTGGTCACGCTCGTGCCGCCGTGCTAGTCGGCCTCCTGGCGGCACGCCTTGTACAGGTCGCGCCAGCCGTCGCGTTCCTTCATCACCGTCTCGAGGTACTCGCGCCAGACCGCGGCGTCCTGGACCGGGTCGCGCACGATCGCGCCGGTCAACCCGGCGGCCACGTCGTGCGGCTTGAGCTTCCCGTCACCGAAGTGGGCCGCCAGCGATAGGCCCTGGTTCACTACCGCGATCGCTTCGGCCGTGGAGAGCGTCGCCGACGGGACCTTGAGTTTGTTCTTGCCGTCCTCGGTTTGACCGGAGCGCAGCTCTCGGAAGATCGTGACGATCCGCCGGATCTCCTCCAGGGCAGGAGCCTCGGCCGGCAGGTCGAGCGCGCGGCCCATCTCCGCGACCCGCTGCTGGACGATGTCGACCTCCTGCTCCACCGACGCGGGTAGCGGCAGCACGACGGTGTTGAACCGTCGTCGGAGCGCCGACGACAACTCGTTCACGCCGCGATCGCGATTGTTGGCCGTGGCAATGACGTTGAAGCCGTTGACGGCCTGGACCTCCTCGCCCAGCTCGGCGATCGGGAGGGACTTCTCCGAGAGGATCGTGATCAGCGCGTCCTGCACGTCCGACGGGATGCGGGTCAGCTCCTCGATACGGACCTGCTTGCCGTCGGCCATGCCGACCATGACCGGGCTGGCGACCAACGCAGCCCGCGAGGGACCTTCAGCGAGCAGGCGGGCGTAATTCCAGCCGTAGCGGATGGCCTCCTCGCCCGTTCCCGCGGTGCCCTGCACGAGCAACGTCGAATCTCCGGAGATCGCGGCGGCCAGATGCTCCGACAGCCAGCTCTTGGCCGTTCCGGGGACGCCCAGCAGCAGCAGGGCGCGGTCCGTCGCGAGGGTCGCCACCGCGATTTCCACGAGACGTTGGTCGCCGATGTACTTCGGGGTGACGGCCGTACCGTCATTGAGCTTGCCGCCCATGACGAACGTGACCACCGCCCAGGGCGAGAGGCGCCAGCCCGGCGGCCGCTGCCTGTCGTCGAGGAGGGCGAGGGCGTCCAGTTCGTCGGCTCGTGCCTGTTCGGCGTGCGCGCGCAGGACGACGGGCGGCGGCGGCGTCGGCGTCGGCGATGTCTTGGTCATCGGTCTCCCTCAGGCGAACGCTTCGTGGATGCGGGCACGGAGGCGGATGGTCTCGACGACGTCGGTGAGCGCCGGGCGCAGCTCCCCCTTGAACGACGCGGCAGCCTCGAGCTCGTCGACCCGACCGGGTGGCAGGCGAAGGGCGGCGACGCGGATGAGCTCGTAGAGCGGCGGCGCCGGGTATTGCTCGCGGCCGAGGGCCCGCGCGGCCGCGAGGACCGCGTCACTGAGCGGGTCCGGCCATGGGGCCGGCACGGTTGCCGCGAGTGCGGCGAGAGACGACGCTTCGAGGTTGCCCGCCGCGTCGGCCACGGCCTGTGCCCGTTCCACTGGTGACAGCCCATCCAGCACCTGGCCGACGCTGCTCGTGACCTTGTCTGCGACGGTCGTGTTGCGGAGGAGAGCCTCGGCCCACTCGCGGTCGCCGAACCGCCCGGTCGCATCGATCCAGCCCTCGAGCAACGGTCGCGCTTCGTCGGACCGCGCCGCCTGGTCGACAAGCGCGGCGACGTCCGCGTTGAGCCATGCGGTCCAGCGCCGGGGGCGCACGTGTGCGAGGAGCTGGCGGAGCAGCCACGCCCGCTCCCCGTATCCGGGCGCCGGCCGGCTCGTGAAGCCGAGTGCCTCGAACTGATCGGAAGGGTTCGGCAGGGCCACCTTCAGGCTCTTCCGCAGACGGCCGCCGCTCGACAGCAGCGGTTGCGCCGCGGCCTCCAGGCGGCGCGTCAGTCCGGAGTCAGGGATCAGGACCAGGAGTCGTGCTGCCGCCCTTCGGACGTCCGCGCGGCGGTCTTCGAGCGCCTGGTCGAGGAACGGCTGATCGGCCGGATCGAGGTTCACCTCGATGGCCGCGAGCACGCGCGCTCGGTCTTCCGACGCGACGTTCGACCACCAACCGGCCAACGACGTCCGCGCCCGTTCGAGGTCCTCTTGGCGAAACCGCCGAAGGAGCCCCGCGCGCGCCGGGCCGCTCGGTGTGGCCGCCCACCCTTCGTCCCAGTCGTCCGCCGTCCGCCACCACGTGTCTCCCGCCAGACCGGGAACCATTCCGGCGAGCCATGCGGCTCGAGGCCCGCCGAGTTCGACGAGCGCGTCGGCGTCATCGGTCCGCGCCACGAGTGCCATGAGCTCCGGGAGCCACTCGTCGGGCAGCCGTCGGCCCGTCCGGCGCACCAGTTCGAGGATCTCGGGAGCCAGCGAGGGTCGTTCTTCGAACGCCACGCCGACGTACCGCGCCGCCGACCCGCTGAGCTGCGGGCGTGCGTCCAGCTCGGCCGCGGGCGGAAGTGGCGTCTCATCGAGCGTTGTCGTCCGACCAGCGCGCCGCCGGACCGCCATCGAACCGGCGGCGGCCAGGATTGCCCCTTCGGTGTCGGCGCCGGTCACGAGCGCGGCAACCGGTTCGGGGATCGGCGCATTCCCCCCGGTCCGCTCCGTGCCGAGCAGGGCCGTCGATACGAGCGCCGACCAGTCGGGATCGTCGATCCTGACTTCGGTGGTCTCGGGGTCCGCGGGCACCGGCGCGAGCCGTCCACCGGCGAAGGCCGCCAGCGGTCGGAGCCAGGCGCCATCCCACTCCGCGACGAGCGTGAACGGATGCCCACCGGAGATCGCCAGGAGGCGGGGCGCGACCTCCGCGCTCACGATCGGCAGCGCGATCCCGTCGGCGTCCCGGGCAAGGAGGCGGTCGCCATGCACGACCGGCACGACGTTGGCGA
The DNA here is from genome assembly GCA_035764655.1 of Candidatus Limnocylindrales bacterium. Lineage (GTDB taxonomy): Bacteria > Chloroflexota > Limnocylindria > Limnocylindrales > CSP1-4 > DASTYU01. The sequence continues at coordinate 17,919 of DASTYU010000001.1, read as the reverse complement.
TGACCACCGGCCACGCACCGGCGAACGGGTTTCGGGCGAGTCGCGCGCCGTGTTCGTCCACCACCGCGGCCAGGGTGATCGCGCCCGGCAGGCTAGTCACGTCTCCATCGGGCTCGATCGGCACGCGAACGGCGACACGCAACGGGGTCGCCGACGGATAGAAGGTGGCAGACGCCCGGAACGCCTGCCCGGGAAGGGCCAGGAGGGTCGGCGGGGCGGCCCCGACCCCGAACGCCAGCTGCAACCCGATCCGACCCGATGCCTCGCCGAGCAGGTAGGTGCGAGCGGTCACGATGTCGCCGCGGTCGTCGATGCGCTGCCCGATGACCAGCCACCGGTCCTCGACGGCGTTCGCCGGATCGAGCTCGTCCTCCTTGACGTTCCATCCAACGAGCGCGCGGACATCGGCCCGCAGGTCCTCCGGAAGCTGCTCGTGGCGCCGGTAGGCCTCGGCGAGCAGGTGCAGGCGCCCTGCGCCTTCCAGCAAGAGATGCGGCCACGCGTCGCCGGAGTTCGCCGCCGATCCCAACCCCCGGACGGACCGTCCCAGCCCGCCCGCCTGCGCGTCGACGAGGCGCGCGCCCATCGCGTCCCAGAACCGGTAGCCCTCGCTGCGAGTGCTATCGAGGCCGCGCCGCATCAGGTCGCGCAGCCAGCGGTCGAGCTCGTCGATGCCCGCCGCCACTTTGCGTTCCCGCGTGGCGATCCGCCTGGCGCGCACTTCGGGATCGGCCTCAGTCGCGCGTTCGGCGCGCGTGGCGGCGGCCTCGGCACGACTGGCGCGGCTGTCGAGCCAGGTCTGCACCCAGTCGGGTGGACCGGCGGTAGGCGCCCCGCTGTCGGCAATCAGGAACAGCAGGCCGAGCGCGTGCTTGCAGGGGATCTTGCGTGACGGGCAGGAACACTTGTACGCGGGGCCGGCGAGGTCCACGACGACCTGGTACGGGTTCGAGCCACTGCCCTGGCAGAGGCCCCAGGCGGCTCCCTCGTTCCGACCCGCCCCGGTCCATCGGCGGGGACTGCCGAGTGCCTCACCCGAACGCGCCGCCGAGGCGTCGGGCGCGAGCGTCCGGACCTGCTCGGGCGTCAGTGTCAGCACGCGAGCAAGGGTACGCGGAAGCCCTCGTCGGGGTTACGAGTCGGGGAAACCCCAGGCTCAGCTGGGCATCGAGTCCGACCCGCCGGCGCCGTGACGTCCCGGGTCCCCGGGCATGCCGGGTTCCGCTTCGCCGGGCATCAGGCCGGTTCCCCCACCGGGCATCGCCTCGGACACCACCTCGCCAGGCATCGTCGCGCTCGTCGGCGTAAACGTCGAGGCGCCCCCCGGCTGATCGGACAGGCCTTCGGCGCCCGACGCGGTCTCCTCGAGCAGGGCCGCCAAGCGGCTGCTTGGGCGCTTCGGCGCCGACTCGCGAGCCACCCTGCGGATGCCCGGGTCCGGATCCGCCACGAGCTCCTCGAGGACCTCGCTGGCCTTCGTGGATGGCAGGTTGCGAGCGGTGGCAGCCGCGGCGACGCGCACCGCCTCGACGTTGCTCCGCGCGGCCTCCCGGACCACGTCGGCCGACTCGTCGGACTTGATGAGACCGGCCAGGTAGGTTGCCTTGGACGCGAGCATCGGGTCCTCGCCATTGATGAGGACACGGAGATGCGGGAGTGCGTCGGGGCCGAGCTCGACGCCCTTCTGATAGTCAGGCTCCTCGGGATCGAGGACGGCCCGGACCTCCTCCATCGTCGTTGCCATGTCGGGCCTCCTACAGGTCCTGCGAGAACGCGCTGTTGTTCATCGTGGTGACCTCGGTCGCGATGAGGTCGGGCGGCGGGTTCGTGATGTTCCCGGTGCCGTTGCCGGTCATCAGCCGATCGTTGTTGTTCACGTGGAGTAGCCCGAGGACGTGGCCGATTTCGTGCCCGAGCGTCCACTGTGTGGCTCCCTGGGCGACCACCGCACCGGGACTCCCGGCGGGGAACGCGGCACAGCCATTGGACGGCGGGACCGTCGATCGCACGAAGTAGATGACGACATCGTTCGCGCCCGCGTTGTTCCGATTCGCGAAGAGCTGGTTCTGCTCCGCGGTGGTCACGCCGAGGATGCACGTGCCGACGTCAACGTCGTTCAGCGCCGGCAGGTTGAGGTTCTCGGTCGACGCGAGCTGGACCTCGATCCCGTTCGGGCCGTACACATCGCGCATCCGCGCAATCATCGTGTTGATCGCGATATTCGGCGCGGTCAGGACCTTGGCGTGAACCCGCACCGTCGGGACGAGCGCCCACCACTTGTGCCACAGGGCGCTGTCCGTCCCGCCGACGAACGTGTCGATGCGGTTGGGGCCCCATGACACGGCGGCCGGCGCTGTGGTGAGGACACCGCCGAGGCTCTCCCAGCCGGACCAGCCACCCTGGTACCACTTGTGCCACATGGCACTGTCCGTGCCGGCGACGAACACGTCGAGCCGGCCGCTCGCCCATGAGGAGACCGCAGGCGCGCTCGTCAGCACCCCGCCGAGGCTTTCCCAGCCGGACCAGCCGCCCTGGTACCACTTGTGCCACAGCGCGCTGTCGGTGCCGGCGACGAAGACATCGAGCCGTCCGTTGCCCCAGGCGGCTGCCGCGGGCGCGCTCGTGAGGATGCCGCCGAGGCTCTCCCAGCCCGACCAGCCGCCCTGGTACCACTTGTGCCAGAGCGCCGCGTCGGTGCCGCGCACGAAGACGTCGAGGCGACCGTTCGACCACGACGCGACGGCCGGGCCCGACGTGAGGACCCCGCTGAGGCTCTCCCATCCCGACCAGCCACCCTGGTACCACTTGTGCCACAGCGCGCTGTCGGTGCCGCGCACGAAGACGTCGATGCGACCGTTGCCCCAGGAGACCGCGGCCGGCCCGCTGGTGAGGACGCCGCCAAGGCTCTCCCAACCGGACCAGCCGTTCTGCCACCACTTGTGCCAGAGCGCACTGTCGGTGCCGCGGACGAAGACATCGAGTCGCCCGCTCGCCCACGACGAGACGGCTGGACTTGACGTCAGCACGCCGCCGAGTGATTCCCATCCCAACCAGGTCATGGCATGCATCCCCCGTGCGGATCGCCCGTCGGCGACATCCTAGTCCCGGCGCGTCTCCCCGCCGTCTGCGCTTGCGGCGACGCGCTGGAGCAGCTCCGCCGCCTGGGCACACAGCGGCCGGTCCGCCAGGCCCCGCTCGAGGGCGACGCCGAGTAGGCGGGCGACAGCCGCGTAGTCATGCTTTCGTGCATTGGTCAGCAACGCCATGTCGAGCAGGAACGGCCCGAGGCGCCGCTGCTGCTCGGCCTCCAAGCCATCGAAGGTGCGTTGCCACGGCGTATCGGCACGCGGGATCGTGCCGAGCAGCTCGTCGATGTCGTGGGTGTCGGCTCGCGCACCCGGGATCTCGGCCGGCGGGGCCAAGCCCGGCCGCAGTGACATGGCGCACACCATCGCCCAGACGTACGCGGTGTGATACGAAGCGGCAAGGGCGTAGCGGGTCCGCTCGCTGCCGGACAGCTGATGGAACTTCTCGGGCGTTCCGTTCTTGGCCGGGAGGAACCCCACTTCGTCCTCGAGCTCGGCAAGGACCCGCATGCCGAACGACGAAGCCGCGCTCCACGGGGACGACGTGAGCGGCCACGCCATCAGCAGCTCGGCGGCCAGATCGTAGTCGTCGAGCAGGAGGGCGCGCGCCAACAGGGCCTCCGACTCGCGCACTATGTCGGATGGCGCGCGCGGCAGTGACCGATCGGCATAGCCGAAGTCGGTGACATACATGAGGGCGTGGGTGTGGGCGTAGGCGTCCTCTCGACTTCCCCAGATGAGGTCGACGGGGTGGCTCAGTACCGATGCCGACGCGGCGCGACGGATGTCGTCCTCGCGCGCGGCCCCCGTTCTGACGGACTCGAGCCACAGCCGCTCGAGCGCCCGATGGGGCACGACCTCGTTGCCATCACGTGCGATTGCCCCGGCGCTCAGGTCGACGAGCCGGTCGAATTGCCGATCGCCATCGTCGATCCGGCTCAGCAAGACATGCGGCATTGACAGCTGCAGGCAGATCGCCGGGTTGAGTGCGATTGCGATCCGGGTCCGTTCGCTGCGCACGCCCGGCGCGAGCAGCCCTGCGACCCGCTCGATCCCGGTGGCGATATCCGGGTGCCGGCGCACCGCGTTCGCCACGTACAACAACATCGCCGACTCGGCGGCGAGCTTGTCGGGCCCGAAGCTTCCCTCGGGTTCATCCTCGTCCCGAAACCCGTCGGGTCCGATGATGGTGATGGCCCGTGTGGCGATCTCGAGGCCGAGGCGGACCCGTCGGACGAGGTCAGCCTCGGCCCAGGCACCGGGCAACGCAGCGTCGCCCGGGTGCCCGGCGAGCGCGTCGCTCGCGACAGCCATCGGTCGTTGGGGTCGGGGTCTAGCGGCCGAGGACCTCGTTCGCGATGCCGCTTTCGAGGAGCTCGTTCGGGCGGACGATGCCGCCTGCGATCTTGAAGCAGGCGAGGATGTTGTACCAGCCGATCCTCACCCCATAGTCGCCGCGGCCGGAGATGGCGATCGACTCCCCGTACTCCGCGACGAACCTGCCCAGAGCGGCGAAGTCGACCGCTCCGGTCCCGAGGAAGACCTTCACGATTTCCTCGTGGCTCAATACCTGTGCTGCTCGACGTTCGGCCATATGAGCGGCCCCCATTGCTACTGGCGGCACACATCGTGCCCCCGCGATGTGCCTGTGTCGGCAGAGCCCATTGTGCACCCCGCTGTCATCGGGGTGTCACTCGCGCCAGAACGTCCCCCGACCGGGTGACGCGAGGCGGGACGATCGAGCCCTGTCGGTCATGTGCGCCCGGATCTAGGTTCCCGCCATGCGCTGGATCGCCTTGCTCCTCGTGGTGTGGTCGGGCGTCGTCCTGATCGGGCTGCTGCTCGTCGGTCCGGACCTTTCCCCGGCCACGGGGTGCCTTCGCGTCGCCGGCGGGCCGACCGGATGCCTGGCCCAGCTCACTGCGATGAGCGACCAGGGCTGGCGCACGCAAACCCTGCCGCGGCTGCTGGTGGCCTTCGCCGGCTACGTCCTCATCGATCTCTATGGCATTTGGGCGCTGCGCGCGCGCCGTCGATCGATGGCCTGGTAGGTCCTCAGCCGCTCAGCGCACGAGGCGACGGGGGTTTGTCCTTCCAGCCATTTGCGTGGTTCAGAGCGCTTTCGGCAACTCGAGGTCGAGCTCCAGGACGTTGGAAACACCCGGCAGGACGAGGGAGCGGAACGCGTGGTCGACCTGTTCCGCCGGCAGATGCTCGTTCTCGGCGCGCATCCACCAGTCCATGAAACCGATGAACGTTCCGACGAGGAATCGGACGACGGTTTCGACCCGGAACGGGTCGAGCTTGCGTGCGACCTTCAGTCGCGAGAGTTCCGCCCGGGCGAGATCTTCCAGTCGCTGCGTCGTCTCGCGACGGGCCAGCGCACCACTCTGGCTGCTCGCCACCGCCTTGAACAGCCGCTTGCCGGACCCGAAGTGCCGGAACAGCTCGAGCGTCCAGCCGAATGCGGGATCGTCCGGCTTCCAGCGTTCCGTGTCGGGGCCGGGCACGTCGAGGTCGGCGAGGATTGCCATCAACAGGTCGTCCTTGTCGATGAAGTGCGCGTAGAACGTGGAACGGCCGACGTCCGCGCGATCGATGACGTCCTGGACGGTCACGGCCTCGTAGCCCCTCTCGAGGATGAGGTCTGTCAGGGCTTCCTTCAGCGCGCGGCGCGTCCTGGTCACGCGGCGGTCCGGCCTGGTGGTGCCGTCCGAGCGCCCGATCGCCATGGCGTGTCACCCGCTTCAGGACATCGATCCGCCGAATGTTCGACAACGAACACGCCGGGCCCGGTTGTCGGTTGACCCGGTCTCCGTTGTCGAACACCGTGTCCAACAATGAACACGGTAGCAGGAAACGCAAAGGCAGCGGCCGCCGCGACTCGCGTCGTTCGAGGCTCGAATGCCCTGAAGGAGGAATGATCAGTTGACAGCAACCGCGACCGGCCACCGGGTTGGAACACGCGATGAGTGGCTCGCGGCCCGCGAAACGCTCCTCGCTCGCGAGAAGGAGCACACGCGGCTCGGCGACGAGCTTGCTCGGCAGCGGCGCGAGCTGCCCTGGGTGCGCGTCGAGCAGGACTACCGCTTCGACACCGAACTCGGCGAGCGGACGCTCGACGAGCTCTTCGACGGGCGCTCACAGCTGCTCGTCTATCACTTCATGTTCGGCCCGAGCTATGAGGCCGGCTGCCCCGTGAACTCGTCGATTGCCGACACGATCGACGGCCTTCTTCCCCACCTGCATGCCCGCGACGTAACCTTCCTGCTCGTCTCGCAGGCGCCGCTGGGCAAGCTGGTCGCGTACCAGCGCCGCATGGGCTGGCGAATCCCGTGGGTCTCGACGGCCAAGACCGGCTTCAACTTCGACCTGGGCTTCTCCCACACAACAGAGGAGGGCCGCGAGGTCGTCGAGCAGATGATGGGCGCATCCGGGATTCCGCCCATCGTCGAGCACAACGCCCGCTCGAGCGGCACGGATCCGGCCGGCTACATGACCGAGAGCCCCGGATTCAGCTCATTCGTGCGGGACCGCGACGAGGTGTTCCACACGTATTCGACGACGTGGCGCGGCCTGGAATTCCTGATGGGCTACTACCCGATCCTCGATCACGCCCCGAACGGCCGCGGCGAAGGCGCCGACGATTGGCAGCTCTGGATCCGCCGCCACGACGAGTACTAGTGCGACGACGACACCGGCTCGGGCGTGGGCTCGGGGAGCGCGAACGATTCGACGACAACCGGCGGACGCGCCGAAGTGTCAACGTGAAGCCGGAAGACGTCCGGTCGGTTGTAGTGGCCCACCGGATCGAGCAGCCGTCGCGCTGACCGGACAGATCCCAGATCCAGCTCGGCGATCAGCGTTTCCTCGCGCTGACGGACCGGGCCGGCGATCGGGCTGCCATCCGGACCGACGATGACCGTGTTGCCCTCCTCGACCCATCCGTCACGCGACTCGAGCCACGCCTGCGGAACGAGCTGCTCGCGGTTCGGGAAGTCGGCACGGATCCGGTCGGCATGCAGGACCGGGTTGACGCTGACGACGAACATGCGGTTCTCGCGGGCGAGGTGGCGCATCGAGGCGACCCACGCGTCGCCCGGCGCCAATGTCGGGGCGAGCCACAGATCGACGCCCTGGGCGTACAGATGGAACCGCGCAAGCGGCATGTAGTTCTCCCAGCAGATCAGCCCGCCGATCCGCCCGAACGGCGCCTGGACGACGCGCAGTGTCGATCCGTCGCCCTGGCCCCACACCGTTCGCTCCGAGCCGGTCGGCACGAGCTTGCGGTGCTTGCCGACGAGCCCGTCGGGCGACACGTAGAGCAGCGTGTTGTAGATCGTGCTGCCGGTCGCTTCGCGCTCCTGGACACCGATGGCGAGCCACACACTGTGCTCGCGGGCGATCGCCACCAGCCGATCGGTCGCCGGCCCGGGGATCACGAGGGCGTTCTCCAGGAGCATGCTGAACCACTCGGCGTCGCCCTCCCAGATCGGTTGCGTGTCGATCCAGAACGGCGTCCCCGGGACGAAGGCCTCCGGAAAGACGACCAGCTCCGCGCCCTGCGCGGCAGCCGCCGCGGTCAATTCGGCGACCCGATCGATGGTCGCCTCACGGTTCATGAGTTCGTAGCTGGCCTGGACCGCGGCCACGCGAACGCTTGTCATCGGTGCTCCCCGATTCGGCTTTGGGCGACGCCAGCATCGCATGGGCCGATGGCCGTCGCATCTCGACGAGGCGTCAGCCGCCTGCTCCGAAGAACGCGCAGACGTCCTCTGCCAAGGGCTTGCCGGGCCCGAGGTGACTGGCCTTCGGGTACTCGATGTGGCGGACGTTCGGGATGCCGGCCACCAGCTCGCGGACGATGGCCGGGGGATAAGCGACGTCGCGCCCGCCCGACGCGACCAGCGTTGGACAGCGAATCTCGCCGAGCTGTGCCGTGGAGTCGTGCCCGTTGTCGGCGTGGGCATCGATCCGGAGTACGCGCAGGTCTTCATACCGGCCGCCGACGTACGGCCCGAGCACCCACAACGCGGCGCTCGCGAGGCGCGGGAAGCTGGGCACGGCAAACGGTCCGAATTCGGCCCAGCCTGCCCGCCAGCGGCCAGCCGTGAAGTGCTGCACGGCGCGGTTCTGGCGTTCGAGGGGCTCCGGCGGCACGCGGTGCGCCGTGAATCCGAGGACAAGGCGGTGAACGAGGTCGGGATGGCGGATCGCGAGCCACTGCGCATAGTGACCGCCGGTGGAGATCCCGAAGACGCGCACGGGCTCGCCCCATCGCTCCTGGATGACCGTCGCGTAGTCGTCTGCCACGTCGGCGGCGGAGCTGGCCGGCGCGAGATCGGGACGACGGCCGATCTGCACGATGGTCAGGTCATGCCGCTCGATGGGTCCGAGCCATGCTTTCCACATCCGTCGGATGGTCGAAACGTTCGAAGGTTCTGCCGTGAACGACAGGCCCGGGATGTAGAGCACCGTCCGAGACCCCGTTCCGATCCGCGCGTACGGATGCCCGGCCGAGAGGACGCCTGTCTCGATCTCGTCCATGGCCGAGATCCTACGGCGCGCGACTCAGCCTTCGGCGAAGTCCCAGCGGGTGGGTTTCGGCAGATCCTCCGGGTCGAACTTGTCCATGCCGTAGGTGCCGGGCAGACCGAACGCCTTCGTCGGGACCATCCGGAAGATCCGGTACGGGGGCGGGCCGGCCGTCGGGGCGTTCGGACCGAAGACCTCGGTCCCGCGGACGTCGAGCGGCCAGTTGTTGGACCGGAAGACATCGGCCATCCGCAGCACTTCATTCTCGTCGCTGAGCGGCTGCGCGCGGCCCTCGACCACGATGTCCATCGACGGGAGGGTTCTGCTGGCGATCGCGATGACGCAGCGGTCGTCCGCGGCCAGGTTGCGAGCCTTTTGGGTCCCTTCGCCGGCGATGAAGTGGAACGCGTCGTCGACCCACACCGCGATGACGGGCATGACGTGCGGCCGGCCGTCTGGTCGCATGGTGGCCAGCCAATTCGTCCACTGATGCTCGGGATTGGCGAGACGCTCGCGAGCGACGTCCCACGGCGTGGTGCCAGGAGCTGCGACGAGTGACTCCTCACGTTCGGGGTTACGTGGCATCGTCGTCCTCCTTCGAGAGTTTTGAGTAGCCGGGTGGGGTTGCGCTCCCTTATACACAGATGCGTCCGAACTGGTCGGACGCGCACGAGGGAGCGGCGTGGACACCAGCGACCTGGTCGTGCGGGCGCAACATGGGGACGAGGGGGCGTTCGCGAGCCTTTGCGTCGTCATCGGGAACCGTCTGCACGCCATCGCGCACCGGATCCTTCGCGACGCCGATCTTGCCGACGACGCGGCGCAGCAGGCGCTGCTGTCGATCTGGGAGGACCTCCCGCAGCTGCGTGACCCGGCCCGCTTCGAGGGCTGGGCGTACCGCGTGCTCGTTCGAGCGTGCTACACCGAGGCGAAGAAGTCGCGGCGCTCGGCGCCCAACCTCCGGATCCTTCACATCGAGACCTCCGACCACGGCGGTCTCGGTTCGATCGCCGACCGGGATCAGCTGGAGCGTGCGTTCCAGCACCTCTCCGTCGATCACCGCGCGGTCGTCGTGCTGCGCCATTACCTCGATCTCACCGAAGGCGAGCTCGCTGACAGTCTCGGCGTCCCCATCGGCACGGTCCGATCCCGGCTCTTCTACGCGATGCGTGCGTTGCGCGCGGCGATCGACGCCGATGCGCGACCGGTGGCGCGGGAGGCTGCGCAATGAGCACCGAACAAGACTCCACACGCATCGTCCGCTCCTGGCTCGAGGCTGGTTCGACGGCCATTCCCGACCGCGTCCTCGACGCGGTGCTGGCCGAGCTCCCGTCGCGGGCGCAACGGCGATCCAGGTGGTCGCTGTGGAGGTTTCTCCAGATGAAGTTCGTCTTGCCCCTTGCCGTCGGCGCGGCTGCCGTTGCTGTCCTGGCGGTCGTGTTGAGTGGTCAGTTCCTGTCCAATGATTCGAGTGTTGGCGGGCCGACCAGCTCGCCGGTACCGTCGCCGACCCCGATCTCGATCGGTGGTGAGTTCACCGTCGCAGGCGATCTCGTCGTTGCCATCGAAGGTCGGATCGATGGCATGTCGCTGTCAGGGACCGTCAACGGGTCCTACGCGGGTGACGCGTTCACGATCGACCTCAAGTGCCTGCGGCAGTACGACGATCAGACATGGATGCTCGCCGGCGTGCTCACGACGTCCGCGGACCCGAACGTGCCGGACGGATCGTGGGCGGCCGTCATCGTTCGGGACGGCTCGCCGCAGAAGGCGGCTATCTACCCACAGCCACGGTCGACCGCCACGGTTTGCGAGATGTTCGTGAACAGGATTCCGGATAGTGCGGTCGAGGGCCCGGAGATGATCGGCCCGATGGACGAGGGCAGCGTCACCCTGCCGCCCGCTCCGGCCACGAGCCCGGCGATCTAGCTCTTTGCGCGCGGCCCGGGTGACTCCGGTTCGGGCCGCGTACCCTGTTCCGGGATGGACCGACGTGCGTGGCTCGCGGAGCGTCGTGCCGCGGTCGAGCTCGACTACACGCGCGACGCTCCGAACTACGACACCGATCTCTACCCGATCAGCGAAACGCATCGGGCGTTCGTGGCGCGCGTCGTCGACGCCTGTCCGACGGACGGGCTCGTCCTGGACATTCCGTGCGGGACGGGCCGCTATTTCGAACTCGTCGTCGGCCTCGGGCGACGCGTCGTCGGGGCGGACCAGTCCCCCGGGATGGTCGAGCAGGCGCGCTCCCGTGGGCTCGCCGAGCTCGTCGCGGAGACGGGCTTGCAGGAGCTCGCCTACAGCGACGCCTTCGACGGCGTGCTGTGCATCGATGCGATGGAGCATGTCTCGCCCGAAGACTGGCCGCTCGTCGTCGGCAATCTCGCGCGTGCCCTGCGACAGCCCGGGTTCCTGTACATGACGCTCGAGGTGCTCGCCGACCAGCAGGCGCACCTCGAACGGGCGCTCGCCGATGCGGTTGCACGAGGCCTTCCGGCCGTGGCCGGCGAGGACGTCGGCGAGGACACCGGCGGCTATCACTTCTACCCGTCGGACCGGCAGGTCGGCGGATGGCTCGTGGCGGACGGGCTCGAGATCGCCGAGGACGTGGTCGAGATGAGCTACGGCGACTGGGGCTACCGCCACCTGCTCATGCGCCGGGCATAGCGGCGTATGGAGGTGCTCAGGTCCTCCCTGATAGGATCGGCGCCACTCGAGGGAGGGGCTCGTGCGACATCCGATCCTGGCGATCGCGCTGGCGGCCGGCCTGGTCGGCGCATGCTCGTCCTCGACATCGCTACCCTCCGCTCCACTGGCCACCGCGAGCGCGGCTGCGAGCGAGGCCGGCACTCCCCTTGCCGGCCGGCTCGAGGCCGAGATCGCCGTCGTCGGATCGCCCGACTGGCCGCTCGTCGCGTTCGACTCGATCTGGGTCGTCGCGCCGGACCTGCCGCTCGTCGATGAGACGGCCACGCCGAACCTGATCCGCATCGATCCCGCAACCAACGAGGTCGCCGCCACGATCGTGCTGCCCGACCGTCTGTGCCAGGGATTCACCGCAAGCGCGGACGCGATCTGGGCCTGCTCCGCCGACGCGCTCGTCCGCATCGATCCCGCGACCAACGACATCACCGACAGCGTCCCGTTCGAGGGAACCGGTGCCATCAGCGGGTATCGACCCGCGGCCGGCGGCGGCGCCCTCTGGTTCCTTGGTAGCGGCGGGTTCGTCGCAAACACGCTCGTCGCGCTCGATGAAGGGGCGAAGTCCACCAGGACATTCGAGCAATCCGGAACGATCGCCGGCATGGCCTACGCGTTCGATGCCCTGTGGTTCACCATCCCGGGCGAGGGCTCGGTCGCTCGCTTCGATCCGGCGACCGAGGAGACCGAGGTCGTCACGACGGATCTGCCGAACCCGACGGCGATCGTGGCGCGTCCCGACAGCCTGTGGGTCTCCCTCCATGGCGCCAACGACGATCAGGCGTCGGCCGGCGACACCCAGCTCGTTCGCATCGACCCCGAGACCGGCGATGTCACCGCCGAGTTCGAGATCGGTGGGTCACCGCAATCGGGTGTGGAGGCATGGGCCGGCAACGACGCGGTCCACGTGCGCAGCACGACACCGTGGATGGTGACGATCGACCCGGCGACCAACGAGATCGTCGAGACGATCACGGGCGGCGAGCCGGTCCATGGACCGCTCACTGCCGGCTTCGATTCGATCTGGACGGTCAACCTCGAACACAACAACGTCTTGCGGCTGTCGCCCTGAAGGGTTCTCGGGGCTATTCCTCGCGGCGGCGGGTCGCCCCGAGGCTGGCCAGCGCGTCGTGATCGAGCGCGTCCGCCGGAACGCTCGCGACACGGCCGGGCGTTCGCGCCCACAGCGTCGCCGTGCGCGTGCCGTTCTGCAGGCTGGCCCGCTCGCCGACGATTGCACCGGGTCCAACCTCGGCGATCGCGTTCCCGTCGGCCTCCACCACGAACATCCCGTCGAGAATCAGGAACACCTCGGTCCCGGTCTCGCCTTGCTTGACGAGCGTGTCGCCTTCCTTGATCGAGCGGATCTGTGGCTTGGCGCTGCCGCGCATCACGCCCGAATGCAGTGAGCGCTCGAGCTCCGTTTCGACAGCCGTCACGATGGCCGGCGAATCCTGCGCGCCCCACGGGGTCCGCTCGCCGAACGCGTCGTGAGCCCATTTTGCGAAGTCGACGACGCCGGTCTTCTGGACCAGCTTGCCGTCGCGGTCGTAGATCCAGTGGCGCGGGAACGGGCTTGCACCAACGAGCTCGTGGCTCGAGCTGCCGTCGGCGTTGATCGTCAGCGCGAGAGTCGTCCAGGCGATCGACGGCCACAGCTGGACGAACGGCTTGTGCGGCACCGGCCGGGGCGTCGGCAGGCCCATCCGTCCGCCGACCGTTTGGACGAACCGCACCGACCCATCGCTGACCTCGGGCTCCGGCTGCAGGTCGGGCAGCTGGACCGCGGCGAACCGCACTGCCGCCGGCCCGACCCGTACCGTCGTTGCGCCGATGTAGCCCTGGCCGAGATGGCCGTACCCAACGATGCGACCGTCGTCGACCTCGACGAATGCGCGCAGCTCGTTCGCCTCCCGGAACCGGTCGCTCGTCCGCAGCGCCTCGAGGTCGTCGAGATGATCGGGCGGTGTTTCGTCGTAGTGGGTCACCCCGAGCTCGAAGGGAATCTTCGATGGCCCGGTGATCGCCTCGGACGGGATCCACGAGATCGACGTAACGGACGACTCGAACCTGGTGGCCACGGCCCCCCTCCTCCTGCAGGCGAACTGGCGTGTTCGCTAGGCGCCCGATTATGACGGCGTGCCGTCTCATGGCGTGTAGGCTCGGCGCGTGGCGACACGGGAAGATCTCCGACGGATCGCGTTGGCGCTGCCACAGACCGCGACGGACAACGACGGCTTCAGCTATGCCGTCGCCGGCAAGGCGATCGTGTGGACGTGGCTGGAGCGACTCCACCCGAAGAAGGCGCGCGTTCCGAACCCGGACGTGATTGCCGTCCGCGTCGCCGACGAATCGGAGAAGGAGCTCCTGATCGACATGGACCCGTCGATCTTCTTCACCGAGCCGCACTACCACGGCTATCCGGCGATCCTCGTCCGCCTGCCGCAGATCGATGTGGCGATGCTCGAAACCATGGTCGCCAATGCCTGGCGCCTTCGCGCTCCGAAGAGCCTCGTGACGGGCCAGCGCGAAGCGTAAGGCCGGCCCCCTCGCGGGGGCCGGCCTCCGGTATCCGAGGCAGCGGCTGGAGTCAGCTCTCGCCGCCCCCGCCGCCTCCCTTGATCGGGTTGCAGAACGTTCCGGGGTTCAACCCTCCGAAGATGTTCGGGTCGTCGCGGACGGCCTTCGGAATCTGACCCCACGACTGGGCGTGGGCCGGTTCACCGCGGGTGATCTCGTGCGGGCCGGTGTTGCCCCCCTCGTTGTCGAAGTACTGGAGGTCCTCCTGGCCGGAGAACGCACATTCGGACCGAGCATGCAGGCGGATGCCCCACTTCCCCGGCTCGTCCAGCTGCTTGTTCTTTCCGTTCCCGGTCACCTCGCCGGCCATCGTCATGCTCGTGGTGAGCAGGACGAGCAGTGCCGCCAGACTGACGGCGGCCACGAATCGACGAGCCATGCGCGCGCTCCTTCCCCTGCTGGAGGGCGGTCTCGCCATTGGCACGACGAACGAGGGTCAGGCGACCGTTCAAGGGGACCCTCGTCGCGGAGTCCCCGAACTCCGGCTTCCTCCTGTGGCGTCGCATCGTAGCGTGTGCACCACGCGGGTGGAAGCGGTGTTTCGATTGCAGCGCGGGCACAATTCGTGCGTGGCGCACTACACGATCCAGACGCACGTCAACGCGCCGATCGACCATGTGTTCGCGCTGTGGACGGACGTGGAGCGCATGGGCGAATGGGTCGGTGGCGTCACCGGGGTGACCGACGTCTCCGGTCCGATCCACCGGGCGGGCACGACCTACATCGTGCATTTCGGGCCGGTCAAGAGTCCAACCGAGGTCATCGAAGCCGAGCGGCCGCGGCGCTTCGCGACGCGGTTCGGCAGCTGGGTCCTGCGCGGAACGTCCGCCGCAACGTTCGAGCCGGACGGGGACGGGACGCGCATCGTCCAGGAGTTCCAGACGGTCGGTCGGATCTCGGCGATCTCGGCCTGGATCTTTTCGCGCGGCTCGTACGAGGGCAGCTTCCGGGGCGAACTCGAGAAGTTCGCCCGTCTGGCCGAACGGGAGGTGACGAGCCGGCGCCCGCCCGCCGAACCGCCGATCCCTAACCGATAGCGACGGGTTCCGATGTGCGACGCAGCTCGGCCGCGATCCCCTGCGCCCACGCCTCGATCGCCGCCCAATCGCGGTAGTCACCGGCCGGGAGCACGTCACGGATCGCCGGGATGACGCGCATGAATGACTTCATGAACCGCTCCGGCAGGTTCGTGGCCGAATCGTCGGGGTCATAGCGACCCATGAACACATGGTGATCGCGCGGACCGGTTGCGGCGCTCAACGCCTCGATCTTCTTGCGACCGGCGCTGCCCGGGCCATCGGCCGGTCCCAGCGCGTTCTCGATCGGATCGGCAGCTTGCTTGTCCTTCGACGATCCGGGCAGCGGACCGCTGCTGAACAACCACAGCGGCTTGGCGGCAAGCGCCTCAGTGTTGCGCTTCATGAATCCGAGCGGCTCGTCGAGCCAGCTGCCCATGTACACACCGCTGCCGACCACGAACGCGTCGGCCGTGGCGACCTGTGAAGCCGTAACGGAGCGGGCGGTTACCACGGTCGCGTCGAGGTCTCTTGACTCGAGGACCTCACCGATGCGTTCGGCGATGCCTTGTGTCCCACCGTGCCGGCTTCCGTAGACAACAAGCACCCTGGCCATCTGCCACCTCCCGCAGAGTCGGTGTCGGCTTCGATTCGCCCACGGTCAGTGAACGAGGCGGAGCCCGGATGGCACAGGGTCAGCAGGCCCCACGTCGGGGGCCGATTGGCGGGAACGTGCGCAGGTCAGCCCTGTGGCTGGGGGGCTTCCTGCTACTGGATCGCCGCGACCATCGCCTCGGCCTGGTTGCGATCCTTCTCGTTCGGGTGCTCGTGGTCAGCCATGATCCCGCAGTACACGTCGTGGATCGCCTGGGCCATCGTGTCGACGTTGACGACGGCCAGGCCGTATTCCCGGAGCCGACGCGTGGTCTCGCCCTCGGGCAGGTGCAGGGCCTGATCGAGCGACTCTCGCATGGTCACGGTTGAGCGCCTCCCCTTTCGGCTGACAGTTCCCGAAGCCTACGACGGATGTCCAGCGGACGACAGCCTGTAGATTGCCACCGGCGCGCCCGTATCGGGGGCCGGAACGGCGGGAGGTGGAGGACGGATCTCGAGGCGATGCTCCTAAGGCCGCGGGCCCAAGCTGGGCTCCGCGCCATAAAGATGTACCGCGACGGTGGACGTTTGTCGTAGTGTGGTCCGGATCCACGTCCATGGATGCATCCACGCCACTGGCACAGCCTGTTGTCACGCCGCCAGCGTCCCCGGGGCGACAACCTCATCGAGGTGCACACATGACGCAGTACCGGGCTCTCACGGAGTGGCGAGTCGAGGCTTCCGTCGATCGCGTCTGGGATGCCCTGCTCCTCGCCCGCGAGTGGCCGACCTGGTGGCGCGGCTTCCGTTCGGTCGAGCAGCTCGCGCCCGGCGACGAGTCGGGCATGGGCATGGTGCTGCGGCAGCGCTGGCGCAGCCTCCTGCCGTACACGCTGACGCTCGATCTCGAAGTCACCGGCATCGAACGCCACCGCCTGCTCGAAGGCCGGACCTCGGGCGACATGGAGGGGGTCTGCCGCTGGATGTTCGAGGCCGACGGAACGGGCTCGGTTGTGCGATTCCTCATGGCCGTCGAGCCCACGCGGGCGTGGATGAACCTGCCGCTCCCGTTCGCACGGCAGCTCTTCGCCCTGAACTACGGCGCGATCATGCGCTGGGGCGGCGCGGGACTCGCCCGGGTGCTGGACGCCCCGGTGGCCGCTCGGACCGTCGTTCCCGCTCCCGCGACTGGCTGACTGGCCGTCTCGATCAGCCGACCGGGATCGGCGTGAGCGCCGCCGCGATCTCCCCGGCCCACGCCTCGATCTCGTCCCACTCCCGGAAGTCGCCTTCGGGCAGGAGCTTCTTCGCGGCCGGCATGATGCGGACGACACGCTCGGAGAAGGCCTTCGGCGGCTCGTGCGGGTCGAAGGCGCCCTGGAACACGCGATGGTCGCGAGGACGGACGATCGAGACCAGCGCCTCGACCTTCTTGCGACCGCCGCTACCGGGTCCTTCGGTAGGCCCAAGCGCGTTCTCGACGGGATCGTCTGCATGGGTGTCCTTGGACGATCCCGGTAGGGGTCCGCTGCTGAACAGCCACAGCGGGCGCGCGGCCAGCGTCTCCTCGTATCGCTCGATGAAGGCGAGCGGCTCCTTGAGCCAGCTCCCCATGTAGACGCCGCTGCCCACGACGAACGCGTCCGCGGCGTTGACCTCACGGTCCTCGCAAAGATCGGCGGCCGCGACGGCCGCGTCGATGCCCCGGGCGCACAGGACCTCGCCGATCCGCTCGGCGATTCCCTTGGTGGCGCCGTGGCGGCTTCCGTAGACGACGAGCACTCTGGTCATGGCTATGCCTCCCGACCGGTATCGATGCCGGTCATGTGCGTTCGACACTCGAGTCAAGCGCACGGGCGGTTCCCGGGGAAGGGTCACTCGGTCCGTCGCTCGCGTGCCGATTGGCGGGTCGCGACACGATCGCGTTGGACGCAGTCAGCCGTCGAGCAGGCGCTCGATCACGCCAGGCGTCAGCGGCCGGTCGATGAACTCGCGAACCCAGGCTTCGTTGTCGCCGCGCGCTTCGTCGTCTGTCGATGCGAGCCAGCGCCGGCAGCCCTCCTCGACGATGTGCGACAGCTGCGCGATGACCATGGCGAAGTCGCCGGGGCCCTCGATCGTGGCGGGTCCGCCGGCAGCGGCGTACGCCGCCTGGATCGTGCGTGCGCGCGCGGGATCGTGTTCGGCAAACTCGACCATGACCAGGGCGAGCTCCTGCGATGGGTCGGCCAGCCCGGCGTTGTCGAAGTCGAAGACGCACAGTCCGCCGTCGCGGGTGCGCCGGACGTTGTCGGACCACAGATCGCGATGACAGGTGCGCAGTGCCCTGGGCAGACCGCCAATGTGGCGTTCGAGCTCGACAAGCCCCGGGATGAGCGCCTCGAGCTCATCCACGAACGGCGCTCCGT